>NZ_JBCPWN010000009.1:0-192354 GCF_039581415.1 Comamonas sp. F1-6 | reverse complement strand
CCCTCTCATCGCAATCCACCAAAGATGCCTTTGCGCAGCTCACCAGGTGGGTGTTTGACCTGGCGAGTGCCTTGGTCACGGCAACCACTCACTTCATCAATTTCGGTCAGTTTGTCGGGGAGACTTTCGCTAAGGCGATTCACGGCAGTGCAGACCCTATTGAGCGGCTGGGCGATAGCATCAAGGATGCTAAGGTTGAGCTGGCGGCACTGAATAAGGAAATCGAGCGGCCAGGGAAGTTTGTTGCAGGGAATGGATACGACTCGCCAGAGGCCCTGAAGCAGCGGCGTGATGCTCTGGACAAGCAGATCAAGGCAATGCAAAAGTCCCAACAGGACTTTATCCGCCTGGCAAACAATCCGCCGCCGATATCGGCACCGTCCACAGCTCCCGACATGACTCCCCGCACTGTCGGGCCAGTCAACTTGAAGGATGGCAACAAGAAATCCTCCGCAGGGAAGACTCAAGCCCAGAAGGACCAGGAGGCTGCTGAGAAGTTCCTGCAGACTCTGCGTGACCAGGCTTTCAAGATTGAGCAGAAATCTGCATACGAGCAGCTGTTCTACGACATTCAGAGCAAGGGTGTAAAACTATCGGCGGAGCAGCTTGACTCGGCAATTGGTCTGGTCACGGCCATCGATATGGCGAAGGAGGCTGAGCTAACCCGTGCGGCCGCTGTCGAGCGTAATAACGTTCTATATGAGGCGCAGAATCGTCTGATCGCCAAAGAGCAGCAGCTGCAGCTGGAGCTTCTGACCTACGGCATGTGCGACAAGTCTGCCGCTGAGCTGCGCGAAAAGATCTCGCTGATGCAGCAGCACCAGGCAGAGCTGAGAAAGCTGCAGCAAGACCAGGCCAGCGCAGTCATCGGTGCAGACACTGAGAAAGAGCGTCAACGCATCCAGGCCGCGTTTGCTGAGCGTATTCGGATCACGCAGACCGCTCAGCAGCAGGAGCTGCAGCTGTATGAAGACTTCCTGCAGCAAAAGCGCGAGCGCGAGGGAAATTGGCTGCTTGGGGCTCAGTCGGGCTTGGCGACCTATCTGGAAAACGCCCGCGACATGTACTCGCAGGCGCAGGGCATCGCGTCCAGGGCCTTCACTGGCATGGAGGACATGCTGGTCAACTTCGTCAAGACCGGCCAGATGGATGTGGGGAGCCTGTTCGCTTCGATTGGCGAAGAAGTGCTGCGCATGCTGATCCGCATGGGCATTCAGATGGTGGCCAATAAGCTGCTGGGCGATACGTTGCAGGCGGCCGGCGTAGCCACTTCTGTGGCTGCTGGTGCTGCGACTGCTGCAGCTTGGGCGCCTGCTGCTGCCATGGCTTCGCTCGCATCGTTTGGTGCGAATGCGGCGCCTGCCAGCGCTGGCATTGCCAGCACGGTGGCCCTGAGCCAAGGCCTGGCAATGATCCCCGGCTTTGACCAGGGTGGCTATACCGGCCCTGGTGCACGGCTGCAGATCGCGGGCTGGGTGCATGCGGGCGAGGGCGTTCTCAACCAGGACGACATGGCCGCGCTTGGTGGGCCTGCAGCGTTTGAGGCATTCCGGCGCAATCTGCACGGCATGCCGGGCTATGCCGATGGTGGTGTGGTCGGTGCGCCGCGTATTGCAACCCGTGCCGACTATGCGGCGCAGCTTGCAGGCAGCGCACCCATCGTCAACGTCATTGAGGACGCCAGCAAGGCCGGCCAGATCGAACAGACGCAGAACGCGGATGGCAGCTACAGCACGAACGTGTTTGTTCGCAATATCCGCAACGGCGGCGAGGAAGCGCTTGCGCTGGAGACAACTTATGGGCTGACACGCCGAGGACGATAGATGGCAATTACTTCAAACATTGACTGGCCGCAAGGATTCCCATGCGTGCTGCGTGAAGGGCATACAACCCGACACGCCAGCCCCTTGTTGCGCACCAGCATGGCATCGGGCCGGTCGCGGCAGCGCCGCAAATTCACTAGCGTGCCCAGTGTGCACACGTGTGCATGGCTGATGACTCAGGCGCAGGCACAGGCTTTTGAAGCATGGTTTGCCGAGAAGCTGGTCGATGGCGTGGAGTGGTTCAACATGCCGCTCAGGACGCCCATGGGTCCGGGGAAGCTGCTTTGCCGATTCATGGACATCTATGAAGGACCCGACCTGGTGGGGATCGACCGCTGGCAGATCTCCGCTTCGATTGAGGTGTGGGCGCGGCCGCTGCTGCCGCCTGGCTGGGGTTTGCTGCCGGAGCTGGTGATCGGCTCCAGCATCATTGACCGGGCCGTGAATCAAGAATGGCCTGAGGGGTAGGCATGGCAACCAGTACAGCATTGAAGCTGCTCTATGCCGGCGACGATGTGACTACGGTGCGCATCTGTACGCTGGACATCGAACTGCCGGGTGGCGAGCACATACGTCTTGCTCACAGCTATGAAGATCTCACGCTGGGGGTGGACGGTGTGCCGCAGCTCTTCCAGGCCTGCAGCCTGGAGATGTCCCTGCCGGAGCGCAGCACCATTGGGAACCAGGCTCTGCGCTTTGGCCTGGGAGTGGTCGATGGTCGGGCGCATCGCTTGATCAAGGATGCGCTCGACTCTGGCCAGCCCTCGTATGTGGTCTATCGCGAGTATCTGTCGGACGACACGTCGGCGCCGGCGAAGGCTCCAAAGCGCATGTTGATCCAAGGGGGCGATATGAATAGCAACGTCCTGCAGGTCGAGGGCAGCTACTTCGATCTGCTCAATCTGGCCTGGCCACGTGATCGATATACGGCGGACAAGGCGCCTGGGGTCAAGTACCAATGAGGCAGTTCCTGCAGACGCGCTATGTGCGCGGTGGGCGCGGTCCTGTCGACTACGACTGCTGGGGCTTGGTGCGCGATGCGCGCTCGGCTCTGTTTGGCCGGACCTTGCTGCCGACCCTGCAGGATGCCCGGCCGGGTGAGCTGCGCGGCATCACGCGGGCGGTCGATCAGGTCATAGCCTTGCATGGCTTTGCGCCGTGCAGACCTCGGGTGGGCGCGGTTGCCACGGCCTGGAGGGCCAGCCTGTGCGTGCATGTGGGGCTGGTGGTCGAGGTGGACGGCCAGCTGCGAATACTCGAAACCGATGAGCCCGATGGGCCATGTCTGACTGCTCTCAACCGATTTCAGGCCCGCTACACGCGGGTTTTGTTTTATGACGATCAAGATTTACCCCGGTCAGATGCCGAGCCAGCCTGTGGAGTCGCACCCATGGGCGGGCACGATCGCGGGCTGGTTTGCGGCGGTCGGCATTGACTATGCGGCGCGTGAGATCCAGCCCATCACGCTGCACCTGAATGGCATGCTGCTGCCGTTGGATGCCTGGGCCGAGACGGTGATCAGCAATGAAGACCAGGTTGATATTCGCCCTATCCCTCACGGCGGCGTATTCAAGCTGGTGGGCAGCATCTTCAACTTCTTCTTCGGCTGGCTGCTCCCATCGACCAGCAACCAGCGCTATGACACGCCGCAGGGCAAGCAGCTGAGTTCGGCCGAGGGCAAGGCCAACACGGCAAAGCTCAATGGCGTAGTGCCTGAGCTGCTGGGTCAGTTCATCCGCTACCCCGACTATCTGACCCCGCCGCGCCGCTACTTCAGCACTCCGCGTGAGCAGTGGCTGGAGATGCTGCTCTGTGTCGGTCCTGGCCAGTACCAGATAGACCCGGCCACGGTCAAGATCGGCAACACGCCGCTGAGCACGCTGGAGGGTGCTGAGTTCACGGTGCA
The DNA here is from genome assembly GCF_039581415.1 of Comamonas sp. F1-6. Taxonomy (NCBI): domain Bacteria; kingdom Pseudomonadati; phylum Pseudomonadota; class Betaproteobacteria; order Burkholderiales; family Comamonadaceae; genus Comamonas; species Comamonas sp. F1-6. The sequence goes on along the minus strand of NZ_JBCPWN010000009.1, from coordinate 188,625 downwards.
CGGTCCTGGCGCTGATATCGGCGGCATCACCCAGCATGAAAACTGGTACAGCTGTCCCGAGGTGGGCGGCACCAGCGCCGGCACTGCGGGGCTTGAGCTGAGCGCCATTGACTCGGGCAACGTCAATCCCACGGCTGGCAGCTATGCGCTCAACGGAGCGCAGATTACTGCCGATGTGGATTGGCCCAATGCCTGGGGCTCTGGCACTGCCATGTCGCTGATGTTTGAGCAGGATGTGACGGTCGCAACGGTGCTGTTGACGGGAGAGGAGGGTGGCTCCTACAACACCTTCGCTGCGGACTGGCGCGAGATTGCGCCATCGCTGTGGATGCTGCTCACGGCATCCGGTGCGCTGACCGGCTCGCTGCGGGTGGAATCCGTGGCCGGCAACATGATCACCCTGGCTGAGCCTGTCAGCGACGGTGACGGGGGCTTCACCTATAGGCTCATCAGCGGCCTGCCCGATGGGGTCATATCGCTGGCCGTGTGCCGAGCTGGGCGCACCTACACGGCTGCGTCAGTGGCGGGACAGGTGCTGACGGTTGCACCCAGCGAGGGCGGCAGCTGGGCGGGCTTTGCGCCGCGCACAGTGCCGGCGGCAAAGGCCACGTTTGCCGTCCAGGCGGAAACTGTCTACGGTGAGCAGGCCGGCCCCTTTGTGGGCTGCCCGGCCGCTGAGGTTTCCAGCACGCTGGAGGTGGACATCTTTTTCAGCCAGGGCCTTTGTTATGTCTCCGACAAGGGGGAGGTGCAGGCCAGGTCCGTGGGGGTGGAGATCCAGTACCGGGACTATGCCACTGGCGGCGCCTGGCAGAGCGCGGTCAAGTGGTACACCGATGCCACCATGGACCAGATCGGCTACACAGAGCGCATCGCCTTGCCCTATGCCATGCGGCCGCAGGTACGGGTGCGGCGCCGGGGTGCCAAGAGCACCAGCACGCAGGTGCACGATGAGGTGCAGTGGTATGCCATGCGTACCCGGCTGCCCACGCGTACCAGCTACCCAGGCTGGACCACTCTGAGCGTGCGAGTGCGGGGCCTGGGGCAGATCGCGGCCAGGTCGGAGAATCAGCTCAACCTGGTGGCCACGCGCATGCTGCCCGTGCTGCAGGGGGATGGCTCCTGGAGCGCGCCGCAGCCTACGCGGGATATCTCGGCCGCACTGCGGCACATCTGCAGCACGGTGGGCTATGGGCTGGACAGCATCGACATGGCCGAGCTGCTGCGCCTGCATGGCATCTGGACGGCGCGCGGTGAAACGGCAGACCATGTGTTTGACGAAACCACGGTGCTCGCCGCCCTGCAGGCAGTGCTGGCCGCCGGCATGGCCGAGCTGACGATTGATGACGGCCTGCTGCGCCCTGTGCGCGCCGGTGTGCGCACGGTCGAGGACGGCCACGCCTACAGCGCTCAGAACACCACGGAGGGTATTGCGCGGTCATTCAGCGGTATCCGGCCCGATGACAACGATGGCGTGGAGGTGGAGTTCAGCGACGCCGGCGACAACTGGAACACCAAGACGGTGAACTGTGTGCTGCCTGGCTCGCTGGGCATCAAGCTGGAAAAGCTCAAGGTACTGGGGGTGACGGACCGCACGCGCGCCTGGCGCATAGGCATGCGCCGCGCCAGGCAGCTGCGGTATGAACGCTGGACGTACAGCTTCACCACGGAACTGGACGCGCTGAACAACAGCTACGGCGACTTTGTCAGCCTGGTGGATGACATCCCCGGCTTTGGTCAATCGGCTCTGCTCATTGGCATCAGCAATGCCAGCGGCCAGGCCCGGCTGGAGGTGACAGAGCCGCTGCGCTGGGATGGTGCAGATCCGTATGTTGTGGCGTTTCGCAGGCCTGACGGCACGCTGGCCGGACCATGGCCAGCCGCTCAAGGGGCGAATGCCTATGAAGTGGTGGCCCCGATACCGGTCGGGGAGTGGCCGCAGATCAAGCTGCCAGAGCCGCCGCATGTGTATTTCGGGCCGGTCACCCGCTGGAGCTTCCCGGCCATCGTCAAGAAGGTCAGTCCCAGCGGTACCGATGGTGCCAGCGTGCAGTGCGTGAACTACGACGCACGCCTGTTCGATGACGACAACAACGCGCCACCGCCACTTTGAGTAGACGGCCTTCTGGCCGAAGAGATCTTTAACACCCGCCCGCATGGTTTGCCCTGCGGGCTTTTTGTTTTGTGCGAGGACACATGACTACCTACCACACAGGCAACCCGTTGGGTAGCCAGGACCCGCGTGATCTCTTCGATAGCTCGGAAAACCTGGACAGTGCCGTCAATACGCAGTCGGAAGACACTTGGCAAGACCGTTTCGGCAAGCCGCGCAAGACGTGGCACGGCATCGAAAAGCAGGCGCAAATCGATATTGATGCTTCTGCAGCGCAGGCAACAGCACTAGCCGAAGGGTATCGGGACGAGGCCCGCGATGCACGCGATGATGCGAGGGCAGCGGCCGGCGCAATCGGCCCGCTCAAGTTCTACGACACCTACGCTCAGGCCATGGGTGATGCCGCGAACTGGCCAACGGAGGGCTTGATCGAGATCGCGCGTGACGAGACCCGTGACGGTGCGCGCACGCGATATCGGCCGAATGGCTCTGCGCTGGACTTCGTTGTGAACCTAGATCAGCTGCGCCTTGATTTGTTGGCTGCGGGCGGAGCTGAGCGCGTGATGGTTCGCCAGGCTGTGGATGCTCAGGTTCGCAGTGTGGCCGATGTTCTGACCCGTGACCTGATCAATCCGCGCATGTACGGCGGGCACTGGGATGGCGTTGGCGACGACACGGATGCAATGATGAAGGCGCACACGCTCGCAAATTCTCGACGAGTCCCGGTGAGCTACGCCGGAATTTCGAAATTCTGCGTGCAGGCAGATGCCCGAATCCCTGTGCACACTAGCGTTGATTTCTGTGGCTCCCGGATGATCATCCTTGGCGGCGTTGAGGCAGCGCCAAGCTTCGACAGGTTCAACACGGTCTTCATCATCAGCGACCCAGACTGCCCACTTGTCTCCGTGACCGGGCCGGTGTTGGCTTCGAATCTGGTCAGGGGGTCAATATTCCCTACGCGTGGACTTTTCGACGGCCATGGTTATGCAAAATTGACTTGCGCCCTCCAGGTTCCAGACCGATCAAAGGCTGGAACTATGGATTACTCACAGTCGTTCAAGGTAAACAGGCATTCAACCGTTTCGCATCCGCTTAGCACGAATTGCTCTGCACATGCAGCATCAATAAAAGTTGAGTATCGCAAAACATCAAATACCCAGCTGTTGCTGAAAAGCATAAGCCTTGTCGAAGGAGATTGGAATAATCAGCGGGTTTTTCAAATAGAGAGATGCAACACAGTAATAAGCGGGTTTAGCCTTTTGTTTAATGGTGTAGGAGGCGTATACGACAATGTGTGTGAAATAGTTGTTGTTAATGATGCTTCGGATATTCGAATAGATGGCTATACAACAACAGGCAGGCCAACAAACAAAAGCGTAGGCTCTTATTGTCTCGCAATCTATGGTGGTGCTGATATTCTAATAAATGGAATGAAATCAATTACAGGATGGGGCTCTGTTGGATCAAATAATGTCAATGGAATCTATTTCAAAGACTGCATCCTTAATCGGGTGGATGCCCATAGCTCTGGCCATAATATTTTTGTAGATGGCGGAGAGCTTCATGATATTGGGATTAAGTACGGATGGGGTGGAGGATTAATAAAGGCATCTAATCTAATTCTCTACGGATGCTCCGCAATTTCTACAAGAGACGATTATGGCGGATTGTTTTATGGAACACTGTTTGTGATTGGATGCGCATCATCTGAGGCCAAATCAATCAGCATCCCGGTTGTTGTAGATTGCGAGACAAACCCTATTGGCGCAGTGATTCCAATTCAGGCGCCGAATGCGATAGTACAGGGAATATCAAGAATCGGTGGATCGCAGGCAGCAGTTGGAGAGATTGCTCCTATTGCAATCAAAGTGCGACAATCTGGAGATATAGTTTATTCGCCAAGTATCGTCTCTGTAAAAGGAGTATGTAGCTCAGAGCGTTGGCGGTTCAGCATGCGTTTAGACTGGATGAACTTCTCTGGAAACACTGGAAGTAATTTCATTGTTGAAGTTCTTGATGTCTCAGCGACCCATGGAGCGTTACCAACAACAGGGGTTACAGGCTATGCTGCATTCGGCATCCAGCCAACATCACGGGCCGCCATCTCAATCTTGTGCAGCAATGTCAGAAACATTGCTCTGCGCTGTGCTCGCGAGGATGTGCCGATCATTCGCATGGCAGATTGCGCAATCAATGAGGTGTCTGTTCCTCAGACGGCACCACCGAGGCTGCTTATTTCAGGAGGTGAGTTGGTCTCTCCAACGGAAGGCCTTGGTGTTCTTATCGTTGGAGCCCCTCGACTGTCTGTCTCAAGGAACTACACCAGCATGCAAGGGGTGACAGTCTCGCCAGACAAGCGCTGGGACTTGTCTAAAGTCGCGGCAATGTCAGGCGTACTCGTAGAGTCTGGGACGGAGCAGCCTATACTCCCAGCCGGTGTGACTCAGTTGCAGGCGCTTAACGGGTGGAGGCAATGGAGTTGAGGGATTACTTAATTAAATCTGGTGGCTTTATGAAGAGAGAAATAAGATTTAAAGAGTGGGGGCAGAATGTCGATGAAATTCATGAGCCGACAGATTTTTATATATCCAAATGTGACGCTTCTCTTATAAACAAAGGATACTCACTAAGAACAGATGGTGATGGTAATATAATCTGCGGGAATGATGTAGATAACTCTAGCGGTAAAATATTGATGCTGGGTGATTCATTTGTCGAATCTTTATATGTCGATGAAAAAGATAGATTTGCATCTTGTGTTGAGAGAAATTTGCATGAGCTAGGGTTTAAATTTAATGTGTGGAATGGCGGGTATTCTGGCGCAACGTCATTGCACCTTTATGTGAATCTAATAACTAAATATCTAAGATATTCTAGTGAAATAAAGCTTGTTATGCTTTTTCAGCCATCATGCGATGGCGGGCCTCTCAACCACTCGCGCGGGTATTGGAATCGGGATAAATTTTTTGCGCCAATAATTGATAGTAGAAATTCGAGTGACTCTAAAGAGTTGTATGACTCTGAGATAAATTTTGATCACATGAGGAAGATTCATAGAGTCTTTTACAGCACCTGCAGAGAGTACTCAATCCCAGTTTGTTTGGTCAAAACTCCGTTTCGTGACTTTTCATGGGGCGATGATCCAGATCAATCTCGGGTTTATAAAAGTCGTGCCCAGCTTGACGAAAGACGGAGGATAATGAATGCGTTGATGTCAAATGCTGATGCTATTGCCAAAGAAAGCTCTGTCGATGTCCTTGATTTAGAGAAAGAAGTTGGAAGTAATTTTAAGTATTTCTACGATAGCTTACATCTAAATAATCATGGGTCATACGAGGTCGGGAGGATCATCAGCAATCATATTGTTGAAAGAGGTCTTGTCATCTCTTAAATTGGAATGCATGAATCAACCAACCCGCCCCTGGCGGGTTTTTTTATGCCCGAGGGAGGGCAACAAATGGCAGAACCTGCATCGACCACGACGGCAGTGACCATCATCGGCGCCGCAGTCTCCACGCAAGTGCTCACGGCATTTGGGGTGCCGCTAGGGCTACGTGCTGACGTGCTGCTCGCCGGCTTTCTGGGCAGCCTGATCGCAATCATTTTGCTGAACACCGTGCCGGGCAGCAACGACACCTTGCGGGACATGGTGCGCCTGGCTTTTCGCCGCATGGCCGTTGCTGGAGCCAGCTCCCTCACGGCGGGTTATCTCACGCCGCTGGTTTTGCTTGTGGCCAACGTGCCTGAGTCCGTCCTGCTGTCGATGGCTTGCATTGTCGGGGCTGGCGCGCAGAGCTTTCTGCGGTCGTTCATTGGCAAGTACCTGCCCAAGCAGGGCCAGGCTGAAGGGGGCTGACCATGTTCTATCCCGTGATCACTTTGCTCAGCGTGCTGCACTGGCTCTGCGGCCTGGTCGTTGTGGCCGAGGCGCTTAACAAGCTGGAGCGCACTGCGCCCTGCAGGCCAGGGCTTGCTCCTCGCACGCGCTTGGTGGCCTGGCTCAAGGCCATCGCATGGGCGCTGCTCGCTCTGGGTGGTGCTGGTGCCCTGGTGGCGCCATGGCTACGGCCCACACCCCCAACCCTTGCCGATGTCTGCGTCATCGCAGGCTTCACTTTTCTCATCATTCGCACCCGTTTTAAGGAGGGTTGATCCATGAAGTTGACAGAGCATTTCACCTTGGCCGAGCTGGTGGCCAGCAGCACCGCGCGCAGGCTCGGGGTGGACAACACGCCGACCGCTGATGCCTTACAGCAGTTGTACCGCACAGCCCAGATGCTTGAGCGCGTGCGTGGCTTTCTCGGCGGCCATGCGCTCATCGTCACCAGCGGCTATCGAAATCGTCAGGTCAATGCCGCTGTGGGCGGTGTCTCATCTAGTGACCACTCTCAAGGCATGGCAGCCGACGTAAAGATCCCCGCATACGGTACGCCGTATCAGGTGGCCAAGGCCCTGGCGCCACAGATTCAAGCTCTGGTCATTGGGCAAATCATCTATGAGAGCGTGGGCGGTGCTCAGTGGGTGCACCTGTCCACGCGCATCCCCCTGCAGGCGGTCAATCGCGTGATTACCGTGTACGGTAGAACCACCATGATGGGGATTCAGCCGGTATGACGGCCGCAGCAAAGATTGTTGCAGCGCTTGCCCTGGCGCTGCTTCTGAGCCTGGCGGGCAATGTGGGCCTGTCCCTGATGTACGTGGGGCAGCATGACGCGGCGACCCTGGCCAGGGCAGACGCCGATCACGCCGGCGAAAAGGAGTCGCTGGCGCGCGGGAGTGCAGACGTGTGCACAAAAGCCGTCGAGGCATTGCAGCTGGTCGGTGAAGGTCTCAAGCGCGAGCGCGACCAGGCGCGAGTACAGGCTGCTACGGTCGCAGCAGGGCATAAGGCCCGCGCAGACAAGATCCTGAGCACGTCGGCAGCAGTGCGTGGTGATGCATGCGCAAGCGCACAGGCCCGAGTGGCTGAGCTGCTGGCGTCCCGTCAGTCTGGAGGAGGTCAGTGATGCGCCGTTTACCCCTACTCTCGGCTGCGCTGGCGGCCGCTGTTCTCCTGGCTGGTTGCAGCGCCACGCCGCCTGCGAGGGTCGAAATTCAGCAGGTCAAGGTCGCCGTGCCTGTGCCTTGCGATGAGCCCGAGCCGGAGCGTCCCAATATGCCGACCGAGCACCTCGCGGGTGACGCTGATGTGGATTCATATGTACAGGCGGCAGCGGCAGAGATTGAGCGCCGGGAGGGCTACGAGATACAACTGCGGGGGGCTCTAGCCAACTGCAGAAGGGCCATTAATCACTGAGGAGGACGCCCTTCCTGATATCTGTGCTGCCGCATTTGCATATGGGATTGGTCGGGGCGCTTCTTTTACGCAGGGACTCGTAGTCATTGGCATTAGCTTCTGTAAAGCCCTCCCACGCCTCATCGGAGCGTCCCCAGTCGTCACTACTGCGAATCAACACTCCTGTGTGCCCGCAGCTATGGCATTTGGCTTCGTAGCGATATGTGTCCCAACTCATGTTCAGCGCTCTCCTGATCCTGAAGTTAATGAGAGGGCGTGGTTACTTAGGCCACTGCCCCCGCTCTTTCAACTCGTAGATTGGATATCGAGTCGAACGCCACCGATCTAGCTCTTCACCGCAAACATTGCAGTCCTTGCTGTCACTGTCTTTTACAGGGACTTGGTGGTATTTGACGCTGTATATAGATCCACACGTTGGGCAGGTTTTATCTGCACCAGTTTGCATTCCCCAAGTAACCATTGCGACCCCTCCGTCTGATATTTTTACAAGGCAGATCGAATTACTCGTCGTAATCCTCTTCCTGGTCGAAGATGGAGGACGGGATTTCAACCTGGTTGTCATTCAAGTCAGCAATTTTCTTTGACAATGCCGCAGGAATTTCAGCGTGAAATTCAATGAGGTAGGTGAGGCCATAGTCATCCTGACTCCGAAGCTCTGACGGATCTAGTGAGATGTACTCGCTGTAAGTCAGACCTAAATAAGCTGCGATCAGCTCATCCTGGCGGCGCTCTTGATATTCCTCTAATTGACGACTGCTCATGGCTCCTCCTTGATTGATTCTTCATTATGCAGAGTTCGTGTGAAATCTCCGAATAGGCAGTTTTTCCTGTTTACATGACTTGGGGATACTTCTTTGCCTGTGTAATCGAGCTATAGCCAAAACATGAAAACCTCCCTGGTGCTTCGGCATCGGGGCGGTTTTTTTGTTTATGCGCGGTACGGTTACTGTGTCAGGGCTCGCAGTCCTCGTAGATCCAGGCTTTCATTTCTGAGTACGCGTCTGCACTGCGAAAGTCCAGGCACTGGGGGTGCTTGGACTGCAGATACTCATAAAACAGATTCATGGCGACGCCCATGGCCATGTAGTCCGATTCGGCCATCAGATCACTCCAGGCGTACCAATGGTCAATGATTGCGCTGCGCGCATCTTCACGTCGCATGACTTCTCTCCCCTGGCACGCATATCCATGCTTGCCTGATAAAGCTCTGCGTGTACGTGCGACTGCCATTCAGCCTCATGCTGCCCTTGTCGATGGCCACGAGATTGCAACAGTTCAGTGCCTCGATGACGTCCTTAATGCCTGGAGGAGCGCCGGGTTCTGGAAGTAGGTGCGCTTGGTTCTTGGGCATGCCAGTGCCGGGCAGCTTTGAATGCATGTACAGCCATCCATACGCGCCGTTTGCCTGCGCGATTTCAGGCGGCAGCCGTTGGCCGTCTTCGTACAGTTGATAGATAGTGCACCACATACTGTTAATTTATACAGTATTTGAAAAACCTTTCGTCAACCATGTGCTGCGATGAGTCTGCTAGTGCTGTGTAGTAGCGTAGGTTTGGGCGTGGATCTTTGTGTGGGTGTGCGCGGTTTCGATATAACCTATTGATTGTTAAAGGTATTCAAGGATTGCAAATCCGGTTAGACCAGTTCGACTCTGGTTCGCGCCTCCAAACTTGTGGCACAAGCCCTGCAGATGAAAGTCTGCAGGGCTTTTTGCTTTGTGCGCCTGGTATCTGAATACGCCGCAAATCCTGAAGGTGGGCGCCGCATCTGCATCGCCCTATGCAACTCAGGCCTGCTGCAGGCCATGTCCTTTCGCTATGCAAAAGCCCAGGGCAACGCCCTGGGCGAGTCGGAGAAGACGGGAGCGATGCCCGCGTTCAGGCGGGCTCGGCCAGTTTCACGCTCTGACGCAATGTCTTGGCGGCTTCGACCATATGTTGCAGCGCCGGAATCACTTCGGCCCACTGACGTGTCTTGAGACCGCAGTCAGGGTTGACCCAAAGGCGTTCCGTGGGAATGCGTTTTGCAGCTTTTTGCATGAGCTCCACGATGCCTGCCTTGGTGGGAATATTGGGAGAGTGGATGTCATAGACGCCCGGACCGATCTCATTGGGGTAATCGAAGTGCTCGAAGGCCTCCAGCAACTCCATGTCCGAGCGCGAAGTCTCTATGGTGATCACATCGGCGTCCATGGCTGCAATCGAAGCAATGATGTCGTTGAACTCCGAATAGCACATATGGGTGTGAATCTGGGTTTCATCGGCAACGCCATTGGCGCTGATGCGGAAGGACTCCACGGCCCAGTGCAGATATTCCTTCCATTGTGATTTGCGCAATGGCAAGCCCTCGCGCAATGCAGCCTCGTCGATCTGGATCACGCGCACGCCGGCTCTTTCCAGATCCAGCACTTCCGCGCGAATCGCCAGAGCCAGCTGATAGCAGGATGTGGCGCGCGGCTGGTCATCGCGCACGAATGACCAGTTCAGGATGGTGACCGGGCCTGTCAGCATGCCTTTCATGGGTTTGCGGGTCAAGGACTGGGCGTACTGGATCCATTCCGTCGTCATCGCCTTGGGGCGGCTGATGTCGCCGAACAGAATGGGCGGCTTGACGCAGCGTGAGCCATAGGACTGCACCCAGCCGAACTGGCTGAAGGCATAGCCGTCGAGTTGCTCGCCAAAATATTCGACCATATCGTTGCGCTCGGCCTCGCCATGTACCAGAACGTCCAGCCCCAGAGCCTCCTGCTCTTGCACGCAGCGTTCGATCTCGGCGCGCATGGCTCCTTGGTAGCGGGCGAAATCCAGGTGACCGGCCTTGAATTCGCTGCGTGCCTGGCGGATCTCTGCCGTCTGTGGGAAAGAGCCGATAGTGGTGGTCGGGAAGGCTGGCAGCTTGAGCAAGCGGGCTTGCTTGGGGGCGCGTGCTTCATATCTGCTCTGGCGCTGGCCCAGCCCGGCGCTGATCTGCTTGACCGCAGCTTGCACCACGGGGTTGTGGACGCGAGGCGATGTGCGGCGTGCAGCCAGAGCTGAAGCGTTGTCGGCCAGTTCGGCCTTGACGCAATCTCGGCCATGGCGCAAAGCCTTGCCCAGCACGCGCAGCTCATCCAGTTTCTGCAGAGCATAGGCCAGCCAGGATTTGATGTCGGCATCCAGCTTTTGTTCGCTGTTCAGATCCACGGGTACATGCAGCAAGGAGCAGGATGGCGCAATCCAGAGACGGTCGCCCAGGCGCTCTGCCAGCGGCTCCACCCAGTCCAGCACGGCAGCCAGATCGGTTTTCCAGATATTGCGGCCGTTGATCACGCCCAGCGACAGTACCTTGTGCGCGGGCAGCAGCCCCAGCAGCTGTTGCACATCGTCCTGGCCGTTGATGGCATCGATGTGCAGGCCGGCTACGGGCAGGTTTGCTGCCAGATATTTGTTTTCGGCCAACTGGCCGAAATAGGTCGCCAGCAGCAGCTTGACCCTGCAGCTCTTGAGGTGGTGGTAAGCAGTGTTGAACGCATGTTGCCAGTCGGCATCGAGTTCGGTGACCAGGATGGGTTCGTCAATCTGTACCCATTCCACACCCTGGGTCGCCAGCGCATCCAGTAGTTGCGCATAGACGGGCAGCAGCCGCTGCAGCAGCTCCAGCTTGCTGGCGCCGTCCTTGGCCTTGCCCAGCGCCAGATAGGTGACGGGGCCTATGAGGACGGGCTTGGCCTGTATGCCTTGTGTCCTGGCTTCGGCCAGTTGTTCCAGCAGGCGCGATGCATCGAGCTTGAATTCGGTGGTCGAGCTGAACTCGGGCACGATGTAGTGGTAGTTGGTGTCAAACCATTTGGTCATCTCGCCCGCGGCGACGCCAGCGCAGCAGTGGGTGTGGCCGGTGCTACGGGATTCGGTTGTGACCGCCGAACGGCCACGGGCCACGCGAAAGTAGTTGTCCAGTGCATCGCCTTCGAAGTCTTGCACCCGTTCGGGCAGATTGCCCAGCGTAAAGCTCATGTCCAGTACTTGGTCGTAGAACGCGAAGTCACCCACGGGCACCCAGTCCAGCTCTTGCTGCGCGGTCCAGTGGCGTTGGCGCAGCTCGGCGCCCAGCGCCTTGAGCGCATCGCGCGAGGATTCACCTCTCCAGTAGGACTCCAGCGCGAACTTCAGTTCGCGCTTTGCGCCGATGCGAGGAAAGCCCAGGTTGTGAATAGTCGTCATGCAGAAATCCAGTCTTGTGATCTTCGGCCCATGGCCAGAGTGGCTTGGGTCAGCGGACTGGATGTTCCTGGAATCGATGCATGAAGTAAAATGGTTGTTTCTCATGTATCCATGAATTGTGTTCACAGATGATTGAGCGTATCCATCTCGCCATAGTGCAAGAGGTTGAAAAACAAGGCTCTTTGACTGCGGCAGCTGATGTGCTGTGCGTCACCCAGTCCGCCCTGAGCCACAGCATGAGAAAGCTGGAAGCCCAACTCGGCACCGATGTCTGGTTGCGTGAAGGGCGCAGCCTGCGCCTGACGCAGGCGGGTCAATACCTGCTGGCAGTGGCCAACCGCGTGCTGCCTCAGCTGGATCTGGCCGAGTCGCGTTTGCAGCAATTTGCTCTGGGAGAGCGCGGCAGCTTGCGCATCGGCATGGAATGTCATCCCTGCTACCAGTGGCTGCTGAAAATCGTCTCCCCATATCTGGCCGCCTGGCCCGACGTGGATGTGGACGTGAAGCAGAAGTTTCAGTTTGGCGGTATCGGTGCGCTGTTCGGCTATGAGATCGACATGCTGGTTACGCCCGATCCGCTGTTCAAGCCGGGTTTGCACTTCGAGCCCGTCTTTGACTATGAGCAGGTGCTGGTCGTGGCTGCGGATCACGCCTTGGCCCAGGTCGACCATGTCAAGCCCGATGATCTGTCTCGCGAGGTGCTGATTACCTATCCCGTGGCCGTAGACCGGCTTGATATCTATACCCAGTTTTTGCTGCCCAAAGGCATTGCGCCCAGGCGCCATAAGACCATAGAGACCACCGACATCATGATGCAGATGGTCGCCAGCGGCCGGGGTGTCGCGGCCCTGCCGCGCTGGCTGGCTCTGGAATATGCCGAAAAGATGGCAGTCGTACCCGTGAAGCTGGGCAGCAAGGGCATAGCCAAGCAAATCTACCTCGGCGCGCGCGAGGCAGAGTTGCATACCGACTATCTGCAGGCCTTTATTGCGCTGGCACGAGCACCTGGTCTGGCTCTGCCGGCTGCCGCATCCGCGCAGGACGACTCTTGAGAAGAGCGGCAGCCGACGGCTGAATAAGCAATAGCGGCTGACTCACATGTTGATGGCCGTCATGCCCGGTGCGGATGCACGGTCGGCTTGCCGTCCGGCTTGCACGCCCCACAGCCACATGGCGCCGCCCGCCAGTAGCGTCAGCACAAACGATTGCTGTGCGCCCCAGTGGTCGATCAGCCAGCCGGCAGCGGCAGCGCCCAGGGCCACACCGCTGGCGAGGCCAGTCAGCAGCCAGGTCATGCCCTCGGTCAGTCGGTTTGCTTGTACCTGCTGCTCCACCAGACTCATGGCCACGGTAATCGTCGGGCCAAAGGTAATGCCTGCCAGCAGCACGGCCAGCGTCAGTGCGGTCAGATTGCTGGCCAGCAACAGGGGCAGGGCGGAGATGGCGACCGATGCCCCGACCCAGACGATCTGGCGGCTGAGCGGCATCTGCAGGCGCAGCGTGCCGAACAGCAAGCCCATGGCGCAGGAGCCCAGCGCATAGAAGGACAGCACCACACTGGCCATGCCGGGCTGACCCTGAGCCGTGGCGAAGGCTACGCTGGCCACATCGATCACGCCCACGATGACGCCTTGTGCCAGCATGAACAGCGCCAGCGTGCGCACCACGGGCTGGCGCAGCATCGACGAAGCCCTGCCTTTTTCCGAGCTGGTATGGGGGCTGACAGGTGGTTCGGTACGGCGTTGCACCACAAACAGGCCTACGCCGATGATGAGGAACAGCGCTGCTGCCAGCGGACCGGCCTCAGGGAATAGCAGCATGCTCAGGCCCACCGATAGCGGCGGGCCGACGATAAAGGCCAGATCGTCGAGCACGCCTTCCAGTGCAAACGCGGTCTGCAACTGAGGCGTTCCACTGTAGATCGCCGTCCAGCGGGCGCGGACCATGGCCGGCATGCTGGGCAGACTGCCGACGGCAGCGGCCAGTGCCAGCAGCAGCCAGTCCGGCCCCTGCCAGTGGGCGCAGGCCAGCAAGGCCAGCATCGACAGCGCACTGCTGGCGGCCGCAAACGGCAGCACCCTGAACTGGCCGTAACGGTCAACCAGCGCCGAGATGCGCGGTGCCAGAACGGCAATCGACAGCGCGAAACAGGCCGACACCATGCCTGCCAGCGTATAGGCGCCGCGCTGCTGCGACAGCATGGTGATCAAGCCAATCCCCGTCATCGACAGCGGCAGCCGCGCCAGCAGCCCGGCCAGCACAAAGCCCGTGCTGCCCGGCGCCGTAAACAGCTTGCGGTAAGCATTCAACATGGAAACCCTTGAATAGATTCATTTGCATACATCGTGTATGCGAGTGACATTCTAGGAGTTTGGGATGTAGCGCGTATGATTGGCATACGCTTTGTATGTGAATATTGCCGGGAGTTCGCAGTGACCCAAGTTCGCCAGAGTCGTGCCAGCATGATCGAAGCCACGCGGGCCAAGCTGATCAGTGCTGCGCGCAGCGCTTTCGCCCAGCATGGCTACGCCCAGGCCGCCATGGACGAGTTGACTGCGCAGGCCGGTTTGACGCGCGGCGCGCTCTATCACCACTTTGGTGGCAAGCCCGGCCTGCTGGCTGCCGTGGTAGCCCAGATGGATGAAGAAATGGACCAGCGGCTGGAGCTAGTGCTGCGGGGCCATGACGATCCATGGGAAGGCTTTCTTGCCTATTGCCGCGCCTATCTGGCCATGGCTCAGGAGGCTGAAATTCGCCGCATTGTGTTGCAGGATGCACGCTCCGTGCTCACCGGCACCGACCAGGGGCAGCAGCACCAGCAATGCATTGCTTTTATCGCCGGTTTTTTGCAGCAGCTCATCGACGAGGGCGTCATCGTGAGCGCAAGTGCACCGGCGCTGGCAAGGTTGCTCAACGGCTGCCTGATCGAAGCGGCTTTCTGGATTGCCGAGGAGGGCGCTCCACCCGAGCGCCTGAACGAGGCCTTGCAGGCGCTGGATTTGATGCTGCAAGGCTGGAAGGCGGCTTGAGCCATTGCCAGAGCCGTGCTGCAGCCATGCCTGCTGTGCTTTGCCTGCAGTAGCCAGAATGAGGATCGTCTTGACTGCCAGGGTATTCTCGAGCCGAGGACATCAGCGATTTTGTGCAAGCGAACAATCCGGAATTTGCAAAGAGTCCGGGCTCGGAGGCTTTACCGGGACCGACGACCGACAGCATTCGAGTCGTCTAAGGTCTTCAGCGCGCTTCAGCGATCGCGCTGATGCAGCAAGTCAGGCAGGTAAGGCGAGATATTGGCGATGGCCCGGGCCATATAAACATCTTTTTCACCCACAGGGGCCACGTAATGCAATGCACTCCTGGCGGCCTCGATCCCCTCGGCACGGGCAATAAGCCAGGCGGCAAGGTATTGCGCTGCCAGGCAGCCTCCTGCGGTAGCCACGTTGCCGTTTGCGAAGAATGGCTGCTCCAGCACGCGAACGCCGGCCTCTTCAACCCAGGGCCTGGTTGTCAGGTCGGTACATGCCATCACGCCATTCAGCAAGCCGAGTTTGGCCAGTATCAGCGTGCCGGAGCACTGTGCAGCAATCAGTTGCCGTGAAGGGTCCAGCCTGAGCTTTGACATGAGGTCGGCATTGCGCGCGACCTCACGCGTTTGCATTCCGCTGCCCACGATGACCGCATCTGCAGCGCCCGCATCCTCCAGAGTGGCCTGGGCTTCGATGACCACCCCGTTCATTGACCTGACGCGTGCGCTCGGGCATGCGATCGACACCCGCCAACCGGGTCGCTTGATGCGGTTGAGTATGCCTAGAGAAATGAGTGAGTCGAGCTCGTTAAAGCCTTCGAAAGTCAGGATTGCGATATGCATTGGGATGTTCCGGATGTGAACTTGTATCAATGCTCATGCTAGAGATGAGGTTCAATACACTCAAATAATTGTCATGGATACAGGTTCTATATGCCGATTGCCCGATACAAGCAGCTAGTGGACCAGCTAGCCTCGGAAATTCGCGAAGGCCGACTGGCACCAGGCACACGCCTGCCCACCCACCGGCAACTGGCATCCCGGGAGGGACTGGCACTGGTCACGGCGACTCGTGTCTATGCCGAGCTGCAGGCCATGGGCCTGGTCAGCGGCGAGACGGGGCGAGGAACTTTTGTGCGCGAAGCAGCGCTGCCACCTGGCCTCGGTATCGACCAGCATGCCACTGCGATAGGCATGCTGGACCTGAACTTCAACGCTCCTGCTCTTCCTGGTCAAGCCGAGTTGTTGCGCTTTGCATTGCGTCAGCTTGCCGCCAGTGGAGATTTGGAGGCACTGCTGCGCTATCAGCCGAACGGAGGCCGGGCCCATGAGCGAGCTGCTATCGCCCTATACCTTGAAAACCGTAGGCTGACGGTTCCTGCCGAACAGGTGCTTATCGTGGATGGAGCGCAGCATGGACTCGCAAGCACGGCCATGGCATTGCTGCAACCGGGCGATGTAGTGGCTGTTGATGCTTTGAGCTACCCGGGCTTCAAGGTGCTGGCGCAACAGCTGAGGCTTGAGCTGATTGCCATTCCGGCAGCTGGTTCGGGGCCGGACCTCGATGCGCTGGAGCTGCTGTGCCGACGCCGCAAGGTACGCGCGGTCTATGCAATGCCGACTCTCCATAACCCGCTTGGATGGGTGATGAGCATCAACCGACGTCATGCATTTGCAGCGTTGATCCGTCGCCATGGCCTGTTGCTGATCGAAGATGCCGCGTATGCGTTTCTTGCTCCGGATGCACCACTGCCCATGGCCGCACTGCTGCCTGAGTCCACGGTATATGTCTCAGGCTTTTCCAAGAGTGTCGCCACGGGTTTGCGGGTGGGCTTTGTGGCTGCGCCGGCGGCCTGGATATCTCGGATAGAACGAGCTATCCGTGCAACGACCTGGAACACCCCCGGCGTCATGACCGCCATGGTTGTGAATTGGCTGAGAGACGGGACTGTTGCCAGGCTGGAAGCTCAGAAGCGAGAGGATGCCCAGATGCGTCAGAAACAGGTGACGCAGGTCTTCAAAGGGCTGCCCTGTATGCGCCACCTCAATTCGTATTTTGTCTGGCTCCCCATGCCGGATGACCTGAGGGCTGATCAGGTCGCGATGGCGCTGCAGACGGCAGGAATTTCCGTGTCAACGGCCGAACCCTTTGCCACTGGCGTGCAAGTTCCGCAAGCACTGCGGCTGGCCTTGGGTTCGGTGCCGCTCGAAAAACTTCGGCATGCCTTGATGCGGGTCAGGCTGGCGCTGGATGGAGCCACGCTGCATTAGAGGATGATGCCCAGAGCTCCTTGTGCATCCGGTTTCGGGGCCGTAGCCAGGGGGTAATGCTGCCGGCCATGGTCACACCGGCCTGAAAACATGGCGTGCGGCGCCTGATGTATCAAGGTTGCACGCGATTCAGGCGCTGGGTCCGGAGACCGGATTACTGGTACTTTTGCTCCAGACCATCCCAGAAATCCTTGTTCACCAGCCGCTGGCGCTCAAGGAAAGGTGCGACGATGGCAGGGTCCTCGTCAACCTTGTGATCGTCGCGCAGCAGGGTCAGGCACTTTTGCATGCCGGCCACAGCGCCTTGAAGTGCGGCATTGGCGTAGAGCACAAAGCCATAGCCCAGCTTGCCCAGTTCGTCGGCGTTGAAGATGGGGGTCTTGCCACCGATGACCATATTCATGAGCTGTGGGGCTTGCAGGCGCTGCGGCAGGGCGCGCACTTCTTCGGCCTGGGTGACGGCCTCGACAAACAGGATGTCGGCGCCAGCTTCCTGAAACTGCTGGGCACGCTCGATGGCGGCTTCGAAGCCGTGGACGGCGGCCGCGTCGGTACGGGCCATAATGAGAGTGCCGCTGTCGCGGCGCGCATCGACGGCGGCCTTGATCTTGCCCAGCATTTCGCCGGTTTCGATCACGGCCTTGCCATTGAAGTGGCCGCAGCGCTTGGGGCTGACCTGGTCCTCGAGCTGAATGCAGTCGGCGCCGGCACGCTCCAGCGTGCGCACGGCGTGGTAGGTGTTGACGGCGTTGCCGAAGCCGGTGTCGGCATCGACCAGCAGCGGCACTTCCACGGCGTCGCGGATGCGGGCCGTATGGTCGGCGATATCGCTGAGACCCATGAAACCCTGGTCGGGCATGCCGAACCACATATTGGTCACGCCGGCACCGGTCACATAGATGGCTTCAAAGCCCAGATCGGCGATCAGCCGCGCCGACATGGCGTTGAATGCACCGGGCACGATGACGCCGCGGCGGGCATCGGCCAGGGCTTTGAGTTGTTGTTTGGGGTTCATGAGATTTCTTGATAAAAAAGACTCTGATGCTTATCTGCCCTGCGCGGCCGGCTGTCAGCCTTGACGAGGCAGGGCGCTGCCTGGCAGCAGCCGCCTCGCGGCCAAGGCTGCGGAGCGGCTCAGGGGGATTAGTCCAGCGAAATATTCGCGTTCTTGATCACGGGCCCCCACTTGGCGCGCTCGGCTTCAAGATATTTGCCGTAGGCCTGGGGCGCTCCGCCCATGATCTGGCCGCCACTGCTTTCGATCATCTGGCGCAAAGCCTTGTCGGTCTTGAGCGCTTCGTTGGCGGCCTGGTTGAGCTTGACCACCACAGCGTCGGGCGTGCCGGCAGGCGCAATCATGCCCAGCCAGTTGTACGACTCGAAGCCCTTGACCCCGGCTTCGTCCAGCGTGGGCACCTCGGGCAGCACAGCCAGACGGGTCTTGCTCGAGACGGCCAGGGCATTGATCTTTTTGGCTTTGATGGAGGGCAGGGCCGAGTAGCCCATCTCGAACATCATGGCCAGATGGCCGCCCATGAGGTCGGTGGCCGCCAGCGAGCCTCCCTTGTAGGGCACATGGGTCAGCTGGGTCTGGGTCTGATAGGCCAGCAGTTCGCCCGACAGATGGTGGGCCCCGCCTACGCCCGAGGAGCCATAGGTCAGATCGCCGGGCTTGGCCTTGGCATGGGCCAGCAGTTGCTGCACGCTCTTGAAGGGCTGGTTGGGAGCCGTGGTCAGAAACAGGGGAGCCTGCTCGATGAGGATGATGGGCTTGAACGCCGTCTTGGCGTCATAAGGCATCTTCTTCATCAGCATGGGGTTGGTGACCAGGGGGCCGGGCGAGCCGAAGCCGAAGGTGTGCCCGTCGTTGGCCTTGGCGATGGCATCCGTGCCCGTCACGCCACCGGCACCGCCGCGGTTGTCGATGATCACGGGCTGGCCCAGCACCTTGCCCAGCGAGTCGGCAATCAGGCGTGCGCGGGTATCGGCATAGCCGCCTGCCGCATAGGGCACGATGAGCTTGACGGTACGGGTGGGCCAGGCATCCGAGCCCTGGGCCAGAGCGGCAGAGGAGCCGCCCAGCAAGGCGGTAGCGGCGGCGCAGGCAGTGGCGCGGAGCAAGACATTTCTACGGGAAATCATGAATCAGCTCTCAGTACTATTTTCAGGCTTCAGCGCATATGGGCCATACGCTGGATGCTATGTTTTCTTCTCAGCTTACTTTTCTTGCATATGAGCTGCCTTGACGATCTCGCCCAGGCGCTTGCGCTCGGCATCGGCAAACTTCACGAATTCCGCACGTGTGCCGCCGACCGGCTCGATGCCCAGCCCCTTGAGCTTTTCGACGGTGGCAGGTTCCTTCATGGCCTTGTCCACGGCGGCTGCCAGCTTGTCCAGAATGGCGGGTGGCGTGCCCTTGGGGGCATGAATGCCGGCCCAATGCGCGATCTGCAGATCGGCAAAGCCTTGCTCCACAGCAGTGGAGAGCTGGGGGTAGGCCGAGATGCGCTGGGTCCAGGTCGTGGCCAGAGGTTTGAACTTGCCCTCGTGAATGATGTGCGGCAGCGCGATGATGCTGGCTTCTGAAGTGCCTTCGACCTGGCCGCCGAGCACGGCCGTGGTGCTCTCCGAACCGCTCTTGTAGGGCACGGGCTGCAGCTTGGCGCCGTATTTCACATTCAGCATCTCGGCCACGAAGTGCGGCGTGCTGCCCGTGCCGGCGGTGGCAAAGTTGAAGCCGGCGCCCTTCTTGGAGGCTTCGACGAAGTCGCGCAGATTGTTATAGGGCGCGTTCTTGGGCACCACGATCACCGAAGGTGCGAGGCCAATCATCACCACGGGCTGCAGAGCATCGTCCTTGAAAGGCATGGTCTTCTTGATCATGCTGTTGGAGATGACGCCGGCCGCGCTGACCAGCAGGGTGTAGCCATCGGGCTGGGCCTTGGCCACGATATCGGCACCTACGGTGCCACCCGCGCCAGGACGATTGTCGATCACCACGGGCTGGCCAAGGATCTTGGAGGCGCCTTCGGCCGCCGATCTGGCCATCAAGTCATTGGCGCCGCCTGCGGAAAACGGCACAACGAGGCGAATCGGACGCGTGGGCCAGTCGGCGGCCTGGGCCAGGCCGGCTGTGCCCAGCACGGAAAGAGTCAAGGCCTGGGCAACAAGATTGCGACGGTTCAAAAACATGGATATCTCCTGGATCCAAATCCCTATTGGTATGGCCCGATACAGCAAGCACTGTGCCAGGCGAATTTGGGGAAAACCCTCTGAATATCAAGTGTTTGAAATCATTGGGGTTTTTGTGATTCTGTGGACTAGCTGCCGGTAGCGGTGTATTGTTTGTATTTCATTGATGAAATAATTGTTTTCATGAGTGAAATAGATGCGATATCGAACGATGGCATCAAACGGATGCCAGCAGCCGGCCAGCCGCATTTGCCGCACATCGTCACCGTAGGCCGCTACCGTGTGGGGCGGGTGCTGGAGCGGCTGGCACAGCCCTGGTCGGGTGAGGCCAGGTTCTCGCATATCTCGGCCTCCTTCGATGATGCGGTGGCCCAGGTGCAGGCGCTCAATCTGCGCCAGCCCATCGATGCCCTGGTGGGGGCGGGAGCCAGTGGAGCCTGGATTCGAGAGCGCGTGGACATTCCGCTGGCCATGGTAGAAGTACGTGGCCTGGATTTGCTGCAGGCGCTGCGCCAGGCCAAGTTGCAGACCACGGAAGAGGCTCCGCGCGTGGGCCTGGTCAACTTCGAGGTGCCGTCGCCCGTGGTGGCCCAGTTCGACAGCCTGTTCGGCCTGGGTCTGGTCCAGATCGCCTATCAAGGTCCGCATGACGCGCCGGCCTGCGTGCAGAAACTCAAGGCGTCGGGCGTTGGTGCCGTGGTGGCGCCGGGCCTGGTGGCCGATCTGGCAGAGCAGGCGGGCATGGCCAGCGTGTTGCTGTATTCCGATATTTCGGTGCGTCAGGCACTCAGCGACGCCATGCTGCTGGCCCGTCATCGACGTGCCGAGCGCGACCGGCATCAACGGCTGGAAACCGTGTTGCACCAGTTGCAGGACGGTGTGGTGGCCGTGGACGAGCGTGGCCGTATTTGCGCGCTGAACCCTCGCATGGCCGCTTTGCTCGGTGCCCCGGTCGAGGCCTTGCACGGCCGTATGCTGGAGGAGGTGGCTCCGGCCCTGGGCACGGCCCGGGCACTGGCGGGTGAGGAGGGGGGAGAAGAGGTGGTGCAACTGGCCTTGCGTACCCTGGTGGTGCGACGTGCGCCAATTGTGGAGAACGGGCTGGTGACCGGCGCTTTGCTGGTCTGCCGCGATCCAGCCGTCATCCAGCGGGCCGATCGCAGCCTGCGCGCCAATCAGCGGCAAAGAGCCGCCGGTGTACGCTGGCGCATTGAGGACTATCTGGGCAGCAGCCCCGCTGCACAGCGCGTGCGACTGCTGGCCAGGCAGTACGCGAACAGCGATGCGACGGTGTTGATCCTGGGTGAAAGCGGGACCGGCAAGGAGCTGGTGGCGCAGGGTATCCACAGTGCAGGACGGCGTGCGGAACAGCCATTTCTGGCCGTCAACTGTGCGGCGCTCAGTGAAAGCCTGCTGGAGAGCGAGCTTTTCGGTTACGAGGAAGGCGCTTTTACCGGGGCCAGGCGCGGCGGCAAGACCGGGCTGATCGAGGCCGCGCATACCGGGACCCTGTTTCTCGATGAAATTGGCGACATGCCGCTGGCGCTGCAATCGCGACTGCTGCGCGTGCTGCAGGAACGCGAGGTATTACGCGTAGGTTCCACCACGCCGATTCCCGTGGATGTGCGCGTGATTGCCGCCACCCATGCGGATCTGGCGGATCAGGTGGAGCGGGGTCAGTTCCGGCGCGATCTCTACTACCGGCTGGCGGTGCTGCGCCTGAGCACGCCTTCGCTGCAAATGCGAGGTGGTGCCGATGTTGCTGAACTGGGCCGCGCCATGCTGGCTCAGCGCCTGAGCGCTGCAAGCGGGTTGCCCCGCGCACTGCATGACAGAGTGGAGCTGCAGCTTGATGCACTGCTGGCCAGGGCTGCGGCGCATGACTGGCCCGGTAATGTCCGTGAACTGGACAACTGGGTGGAGCGCCTGCTGGCCTGCAGCGACTATCTGGACTCAGGCCGGGGCGGCCTTCTGGATATGGCGCGCTTGCTTGAAGTCTTCCCGGAGTGCGCCGACGGCCTGGCTCTGGCCGAGCCTGCTGCGGCCCGGCAGGCACAGCTCAGGGACGCGGGTCGCCTTGCCGAACAGAAGCGATTGCGCGAGGTGCTGGAGTCGGTCGGGGGTGATCAGCGCCAGGCCTGTGAAATTCTCGGCATCAGCCGGGCCACTCTGTGGCGGCGCATGAAGGCTTAGCGGCGTTGCAGCGTGAGGTCCGCCATACGTATGATTTCGGCCAATATCGCGAGTGCATGGCGTGAATTGCGGCAACCGGCGCAACAATCACCAGCAAGCGGAGGTTGGGCTGTGCCTGGGGCTTTCTGGGTGTGAAAGACTGCAGGCTCCGCTGTCTGGTGAGCCGGGTCGAGGCTGGTGCCACAGCCGGGCCTGATGTTTTATCGATTGAGATCGGGAGAGAGACGGGTTATGTCCGACGTGAGCGAGCTTGAGAACGAGAGTGCGGTCTATAGAACCTTGCTGGAGTCCACCAAGGCCATTCCCTGGAAGATCGACTGGGCGACCATGAAGTTCGCCTATATCGGCCCTCAGATCGAGAGCCTGCTTGGTTGGAGCCGTGAAAGCTGGGTCAGTGTCGAAGACTGGGCCATGCGCATGCACCCCGAGGACCGCGAATATGTGGTGAATTTCTGCGTGAGCCAGTCCCAGGCCGGCGTGGACCATGAGGCTGACTATCGCGCGCTGACCAAGGACAACGGCTATGTCTGGATTCGCGATGTGGTCCATGTGGTGCGCAATGCGCAAGGCGAGGCCGAAGCGCTGATCGGCTTCATGTTCGACATCAGCGAGCGCAAAAAGACCGAGGAAAGGCTGCTGAGTCTGCAGAAGGAGCTGGAAGTGCTCTCCTTCAAGGATGGCCTGACCAGCATTGCCAACCGGCGCTGCTTCGATACCAGCTTCGAGCAGGAATGGGAGCGCACGCGCAGCGATGGCAAGCCCCTGTCCATGCTGCTGTTCGATGTCGACTTCTTCAAGCAATACAACGATTTATACGGTCATATCCAGGGCGACAAATGTCTGGTGGATATTGCCCAGACCCTGAGCCTGGCGCTGGACGGACAGCGTGACCTGGTGGCGCGTTACGGTGGCGAGGAGTTTGTGGTGCTGCTGCCCGAAGCCGATGCCGAAACTGCGCAAAAAGTGGCCGAGCGCTGCCAGCGCCTGATCCAGAAGCAGTCCATCGTGCATGCGCTGTCGCCCCATGGCAGGCGGGTCACCATGAGCATTGGTGCGGGCACGGTGCTGCCGGCAGAGCATGATCGACCTGCCGGCTTTATCGAAGCCGTGGACCGGCAGCTCTATGCGGCCAAGAACAAAGGCCGCCACCGGATTGAAAGCGTCATCTTGAGCGCTTGAGCCCTGCCCAGGCCTGCGTGCGGCAGGCGCCCGGCAGGGCAATACCCGGTGTCAGGCCTTCAGCACTTCGCACGGCACCCGTACCCAGCCTTCCATCAGAATGCGGGCACTGCGGCTCATCAAGGCCTTGGTGACCTGCCATTGACCCTGGTCGGTCCTGGCTTCGGCCCCCACACGCAGGGTGCCGCTGGGATGGCCGAAGCGTACGGATTGGCGCTTGCCGCCGCCCGCCGCCAGATTGACCAGCGTGCCTGGAATGGCGGCAGCCGTGCCTATGGCGACGGCTGCCGTGCCCATCATGGCGTGGTGCAGCTTGCCCATGGAAAGCGCCCGTACCACGAGATCGATATCCTTGGCGGCAATCGCTTTGCCGCTGGAGGCTGTGTAGCTTTGCGCGGGAGCCACAAAGCCTATCTTGGGCGTGTGCTGGCGTGTGGCAGCTTCACCCAGATCCTTGATCAGGCCCATCCTGAGTGCGCCATGGGCGCGGATGGCTTCGAACCTGGCCAGGGCGGGGCCATCACTGTTGATGGCATCCTGCAGTTCGCAGCCGGTATAGCCCAGCTCTCTGGCATCGAGAAAGATGGTCGGAATGCCGGCATTGATGAGGGTCGCGGAAAAGCGGCCGACGCCGGGCACATCCAGCTCGTCACTGACATTGCCGGTGGGAAACATGGCAGCTCCGTCCTCACCCTCATCGGCGGGGTCCAGGAACTCCAGGGCCACTTCGGCAGCGGCAAAGGTCACGCCGTCAAGTTCGAAGTCCCCTGTTTCCTGCACCTGACCATCGCGGATCTGCACATGGTTGATGATGGTCTTGCCGATATTGGCTTGCCAGATGCGAATGACGGCCACGCCGTTGAGCGGAATGCGTTCGGCCGGAATCAGACCCATGTGAATGGCGCAGGGGCCGACGGCAGCGCTCAGGTTGCCGCAGTTGCCGCTCCAGTCCACAAAAGGCTGATCGATGGACACCTGGCCGAACAGATAGTCCACATCGTGATCGGCGCTTGTGCTCTGGCTGAGGATCACGCCTTTGCTGGTGGAGGATGAGGCATTGCCCATGCCGTCAATCTGTTTGCCATAAGGGTCGGGGCTACCCAGAGTGCGCAGAAAGATGGCGTCGCGAACAGGGCCGGGCTGCCGGGCCGCTTCGGGCAGATCCTGCAGCTTGAAGAACACACCTTTGCTGGTGCCTCCGCGCATATAGGTGGCGGGAATGCGGATTTGCGAAGTGAGGGACATGGAATGGCAAACAAGGTATTCAAGGCTCAAGTCAGGGCTTGAGTCTTGAATCAGTGAAACAGATGTAGCTGTTGAGGACGAGGCGGAGAGCCGGAAGCCAACGGCCAGCGATGCAGCACCTGGTAGCGTAACTGCTTGCCTGTGCCGGTTCGCTCGACCAGCCGGATCTCATCGATCAGTCAGTCGACGGGATCGATACGCCGAGTGGGCAGGGCATGTAGAGCTCTGTAGCTGATGGTTATATGCGGTCTATGGCCGTCATCTTTGAAACCATGGGATTTCAACTCGGTCTGCAGCGTTGTCAGCAGCTGGTTGAAAGGCTCCGGACGTCCGCGGGTTAGCAAAGACCAGTGAATGCGCTCGCCCTCCTCACCGCGAATGCGGTTGAAGCTGAGCTCGAAGGCCTTCAGCTGCGCCGCTTGCACTGCATTGCCTGCGGCCAGCAAGGCGAGCAGTGCCTCTTGCCCGGAGTCAAAGGGGCCACAGCAGGTTTGGTGCCAGTTATCTGGAGAGAACATGCGCTCGCCCAGGTCCTTATCAAGGCCCAAGGCGCTGATCCGGGCACGCAGGCGATGACGTTCCGGGCTTTGGGGCTGGGTGACAATCAGCATGCGTGCCTGGCTCATAGCTGCTCCTTAGCTCACAAGTTCAGCCGTTGACGCGGAATCGGCTGTGGCGCAACCCGCCAGGAAGTCCTGGGCAAAGCGCTGCAGCACGCCACCGGCTTCGTAAATCGAGACCTCTTCCGCGGTATCGAGGCGACACAGTACCGGCACTTCGGTGCGGGCGCCGGTCGTGCGGTGGATATGAAGTGTAAGCCTGGCCTGGGGGCTACGCTGGCCGATGACATCAAAGCTCTCGGTGCCATTCAACCCCAGTGTGTGGCGGCTCGTGCCGGGCAGGAACTCCAGCGGCAACACCCCCATGCCGATCAGATTGGTGCGGTGGATGCGCTCGAAGCCCTCAGCCAGGATGACCTCCACACCGGCCAGGCGAACGCCCTTGGCTGCCCAGTCACGGCTCGATCCCTGGCCGTAGTCGGCGCCGGCGATGATGATCAGCGGTTGCTTGCGCTGTATATAGGTCTCTATGGCTTCCCACATGCGCATGGTCAGTCCCTCGGGCTCGACGCGAGCAAGAGAGCCCTGGCGCACCTTGCCCTGGTCGTCCACCACCATTTCGTTGAGGAGCTTGGGATTGGCAAAGGTGGCGCGCTGTGCGGTCAGGTGGTCGCCGCGATGCGTGGCATAGGAATTGAAGTCCTCCTCGGGCAGACCCATTTTGTGCAGATACTCGCCTGCGGCCGAGTCCATCAGGATGGCGTTGGAGGGCGAGAGGTGGTCGGTTGTGATGTTGTCGGGCAATATGGCCAGAGGGCGCATGCCGCGCAAAGTGCGCTCGCCCGCGAGGGCTCCCTCCCAGTAGGGTGGGCGGCGGATATAGGTGCTTTGCGGGCGCCAGTCATACAGTGCCTCGACCTTCTCGCCCTGGTCTGCGCGGATGGCAAACATGGGCTCGTAGACCGAGCGGAACTGCTCGGGTTGGACGGCAGCCTTGGCCACGGCGTCGATTTCCTCGTCGCGGGGCCAGATGTCCTTCAAGCGGATTTCGCGGCCCTGGAAGACGCCCAGCACATCGTTCTCGATATCGAAGCGCATGGTGCCCGCAATCGCATAGGCCACGACCAGCGGAGGCGAGGCGAGAAAGGCCTGTCTGGCATAGGGGTGGATGCGGCCATCGAAGTTGCGGTTGCCCGAGAGCACGGCCGTGGTGTAGAGATCTCGGTCGATGATCTCTTGTTGAATCACGGGGTCCAGAGCGCCGCTCATGCCGTTGCAGGTGGTGCAGGCAAAGGCCACCACGCCAAAGCCCAGCGCTTCCAGGTCATGTAGCAGACCGGCTTGTTCCAGATACAGGGGCACGGTCCTGGAGCCGGGAGCCAGGGAGGTCTTGACCCAGGGCTTGCGCTCCAGGCCCAGATTGCGCGCATTGCGCGCCAGCAGGCCGGCCGCGATCACATTGCGTGGGTTGCTGGTATTGGTGCAGCTGGTAATGGCTGCAATGATGACGGCCCCATCGGGCATCAGCCCTTCGGCCTGCGTCCACTCACCGGCAATACCTCTTGCTGCAAGCTCGCTGGTTGCCAGGCGGGCGTGTGGATTGGAAGGGCCGGCCATATTGCGCACCACGCCGGACAGATCAAAGCTCAGTGTACGTTCGTATTCGGCACTTTCCAGGCTATCTGCCCACAGACCTGCCTGTTTGGCGTAGTTCTCGACCAGTTGCACCTGCTCGGGCTCGCGCCCCGTCAGGCGCAGATAGTCGATCGTCTGTTCGTCGATCGCAAACATGGCCGCCGTGGCACCATATTCGGGTGCCATATTCGAGATGGTGGCGCGGTCGCCGATCGAGAGGCTGCGTGCGCCTTCACCATGGAACTCCAGATAGCTTCCCACCACTTTTTGCTGACGCAGGAATTGGGTCAATGCCAGCACGATGTCAGTGGCAGTGATACCGGCCTGCCTCCTGCCAGTGAGTTGCACGCCAACGATTTCGGGCAGGCGCATCCACGATGCACGGCCCAGCATCACGTTCTCGGCTTCGAGCCCGCCCACGCCCACGGCGATCACTCCCAGTGCATCGACATGTGGTGTGTGGCTGTCGGTACCTACCAGAGTATCTGGGAATGCTTCACCATCGATAGCATGGATCACAGGGCTCATACGCTCCAGATTGATCTGGTGCATGATTCCGTTGCCTGGCGGAATCACCTCCACATTCTTGAAGGCCTGTTTGCACCACTCGATGAAATGAAAGCGGTCCTCATTGCGCCGATCTTCGATGGCGCGGTTTTTTTCAAATGCTTGAGGATCGTAGCCGCCGCATTCCACGGCTAGCGAATGGTCCACGATCAGTTGAACGGGCACCACGGGGTTGACCGCGGCTGGGTCGCCTCCTTGCTCGGCAATTGCATCGCGCAGGCCGGCCAGATCGACGAGAGCCGTCTGGCCCAGGATGTCATGGCAGACCACACGCGCCGGAAACCAGGGAAAATCGCGTTCGCGCTTGCGTTCAACGATTTGCCTGAGGTACTCGGTCAGGTGGGCCGGATCGCTGCACCGCACCAGGTTCTCGGCATGGACGCGACTGGTATAGGGCAGTGTGGTCCAACTGCCGGGGCGGATGGCTTCCACAGCGGACCGGGCGTCGAAGTAATGCAGCGCAGTGCCGGGCAAGGGTTTACGGTGGGGGTGGTGAGTCATTGTCTCGGGGATTCTTTTAGTAGTCTCAATAGGCCAGAGCCGAGCGTGAGGCTTCTGCGTTGCCGGCGCTGTGGCAGTGCGGGGATTGTGAAAGGGCTGCAGGCAATGGTGAAGGCATCGGCGCTTGGCTTGTCGGCTGCATGGTGGGCTGTGTACCCAGTGCGAGTTGGAGCCGGGCCTGCGACACGCGCAGCAACTGCTCGCAAAGCTGCGTGCTGGCAGTCTGCATCTGGCGTTGCCGCGCCAGATGGCCAGCCAGCAGGCTGCTCAGCAAGCGAGCCTCGGCCACCTGGGCTGCACTCAGGCAGGTCACGCTCATGCCGCGCCGGGGCTGTGCGCTCAGCAGTCCTTCATGGCACAGCAGCTTCATGGCCTCGCGCACAGGAGTGCGGCTCACGCCAAACTCCTGGGCCAGTGCTCCGTCGTTGATGTCCGATCCGGGCGGCAACTGATGGCTCAGAATGCGCTCGCGCAGCTTGTCGGCGATGGCAATGCACAGGGAATGGGCTTGCATGGGCTGGGCAGACATTGCTGGAGCTTACTGGCGTGCCTCGATAGGCACGAAATGCAGGTCGTCCGGGCCTGTGTAGTTGGCGCTGGGACGGATGATCTTGTTGTCCTGGCGCTGCTCGATGATGTGCGCCGCCCAACCGCTGGTACGGGCAATCACGAACAGCGGCGTGAACATGGCGGTGGGCACGCCCATCATGTGATAGCTGACGGCGCTGAACCAGTCGAGGTTGGGGAACATGTTCTTGACCTCCCACATCACCGATTCCAGGCGTGCGGCAATGTCGTACATCTTGGTGCTGCCAGCTTCGTCCGACAGCTTCTTGGCTACGCCCTTGATGACCACATTGCGGGGGTCGCTCACGGTATAGACCGGGTGGCCAAAGCCGATCACGACCTCCTTGGCATCCACGCGGCGGCGGATGTCGGCCTCGGCTTCGGCCGGGTTGTCATAGCGCTTCTGGATCTCGAATGCCACTTCGTTGGCTCCGCCATGCTTGGGACCACGCAGTGCACCAATCGCCCCAGTGATAGCCGAATACATATCGCTGCCTGTGCCAGCCACCACGCGGGCCGTGAAGGTCGAGGCGTTGAACTCATGCTCGGCATACAGATTGAGCGAGGTATGCATGGCGCGCACCCAGCTCTCGGATGGCTTGGCGCCATGCAAAAGATGCAGAAAATGGCCGCCGATGGAGTCATCGTCGGTTTCGACCTCGATACGGCGGCCCGAGTTGCTGAAGTGGTACCAGTACAGCAGCATGGAGCCCAGGCTGGCCATCAGGCGGTCGGCAATATCGCGGGCGCCAGGAGGATTGTGGTCGTCTTTCTCCGGCAGTGCGCAGCCCAGGGCAGAGACGCCAGTGCGCATCACGTCCATGGGATGGCTGGCGGCGGGCAGCTGTTCCAGCGTAGTCTTCACGCTGCCGGGCAGGCCGCGCAAAGCCTTGAGCTTGGCTTTGTAGGCCCTGAGTTCGGCGTGGGTGGGCAGTTTGCCGTGTACCAGCAGGTGGGCAATCTCCTCAAACTCGCAGACCTTGGCAATGTCCAGAATGTCGTAGCCGCGGTAGTGCAGGTCGTTGCCGTTCCTGCCCACGGTGCACAGTGCAGTGTTGCCTGCTGTCACGCCGGCGAGGGCGACGGACTTTTTCGGCCTGAAGCTTGCGGCGGCGTGGTTAATGGCGGTTGAAGATATTGGGGATGTTGGGGCTGTCACAGTGCTCATGGGTGTCTCCTTTGGATGTGCAGTGCAGGTCCTTGCTGGTCTGCGATACTTCGCAATCTACGCATTTGCTTTCTCTGCGTATAGAACTGAATTGGTGAATGCTTGCGAAACTGAATGCATGTATTTGCAAATTTTGCGAATCTTTGAGATCAACAAACAAGGAGCAAGCCAATGGCCAAGACCTTCATGGGCGTACGCCTGCGCAGCCTGCGTGCCGAGCGTGGTCTTACGCAGGCTGCGCTGGCCCAGGCGCTGGAGTTGTCACCGAGCTATCTGAATCAGATCGAGCAGGATCAGCGCCCGCTCACGGTGGCCGTGCTGCTCAAGATTCACAGGGTGCTGGGCGTCGATATCCAGCAGTTCTCCGAGGATGAGGAGGCCCGCTTGCTGGCGCAATTGCGCGATGCGGTGGCCGCCATGCCTCAGCCAGAAGGTTCGGTGCCGCTTCCCGAGCTGCGTGAGGTCGCAGCCAAGCTGCCGCAGATGGCACAGATGCTGCTGGCCATGCACCAGCGTCACCTGGCGGACGCCGAGCGGCTGGAGGCCTTGACCGCCCATCTGAGTGATGGCCGCGCCGGGCCGGATGCCGACACCTCAGTTCACGGAGATGTCGCCGGGAATGGCGCAATGGCAGGCCTGCTGACGCAGCCCTCGCGCCAGATGCCGTTCGAGGCGGTGCGTGATTTCTTTTTTTCCCACCGCAATTACCTTGATGCGCTTGATCGTGCAGCCGAAGCGCTGGCTCGGCAGGCTGCAGAGCAAGGCGGTCATCTGCATGATTGGCTGCAATACCGGCTGCAGGCACGACATGGTGTATTGGTTCTGCATGCTCATGTCGGGACTGCTGAGAAAGCGGGCAGCCATAGGTGCTACGATGCGCTCACGCGCACCTTGTATGTGGCTCCGCAACTGAGTCCCATGCAGCAGGCATTTCAGCTGGCTACACAACTGGCGCTGCTGGAGTTTGATTCACTGCTTGAAAGGGAGCTGCAAAGCGTGCCCTGGCAGGACGAGGCCACGCGCCGGCTGGCACGCATGGGGCTGGCCAATTATGTAGCCGGGGCATTTGTGCTGCCATATGGAGAGTTCTTGCGTGCAGCCGAAGGCCTGCGCTACGACATAGACTTGCTCGCAAGGCACTTCGGTGTGGGCTTCGAGACCGTCTGTCATCGTCTCTCAACCCTGCAGCGCAGCGATGCGCCGGGTGTGCCGTTTTTCTTTATCCGAGTGGACCGGGCTGGCAATATCAGCAAGCGCCAGTCGGCCACGCATTTTCATTTCTCCAAGACAGGCGGCACCTGCCCGTTGTGGGTGGTGTACGAGGCTTTTACCCAGCCGGGTCGCATAGTGCCCCAGCTCGCCAGCATGCCGGACGGGCGCGTCTACCTGTGGATTGCTCGCACCATCAGCCATGCCGGCCAGGGCTGGGGGGCTCCAGGCAAGACCTTCTCCATCGGCCTGGGCTGCGACTTGCAGCACGCCGCGCGGCTGGTGTACTCCCAAGGCATGGATTTGCGCAATATAGGAGCGGCCACACCTATCGGCATGGGCTGCAAGGTATGCGAGCGCAGCGCTTGCCCGCAACGTGCTTTTCCGTACGTAGCCAAACCGCTCAAAGTCAATGAAAACGAGAGCGGATTTGTCCCCTATGGCGGCTAGTTGCTGCTGCCATGTGCGGTGAAGTTGGGGGGATGCATCTGACGCTGGATTGCTGTCGTCAACTGATTAACAGGCGTGAAAATGCATTGGAGCAAAAATCTGTATTGTATTTTCTGCTATTTATTTGATAGCATTCAGAGAAAATTTGCTTAGTCTTCTTGGACGATGGGCTGAGGGCGATTTCTTCATACGCTGTCTCCAAGTTTTGATTGCACATCAACAAGGAGACAAGAATGCGTTTAGCCGGAAAAGTTGCCGTGGTCACGGGGGCGGGCCAGGGCATGGGGCGAGCGATTGCACAGCGTTTTGCCGATGAGGGTGCCACTGTGGTGGCCGTGGACTTGAATGAAGAAGCAGCCAGACAGACCCTGGAAGGCAAGGGCGGCAAGCATCTGGCCCGTTCCTCCAATGTGGCCGACAGCGCTGCGGTCGATGCGCTGTTTGTCGAAATCCGCGAAAAGCTCGGCGCCGTCGACGTGCTGGTGAACAACGCCGGTGTAGGCTCGGTGGACCAATTTGCCGATATTCCTGACGCGACCTGGGAGCGCGTGATTGGCGTGAACCTGAACGGCGCTTTCTACTGCGCCCGTGCCGCCGTCAAGCAGATGCAGGAAGGCAAGGGTGGTGCCATCGTCAATATCTCCAGCACCTCGGCTGTCAGCGGTGACGGTCCGGCGCACTACTGCGCTTCCAAGGCCGCCCTGATGGGCTTGACCCGTGGCATGGCCAAGGAACTGGCGTCCAAGAAGATCCGTGTGAACACACTGGTTCCCGGACCCACCAACACGCCCATGATGCAGGGCATTCCCCAGGAGTGGGCCGATGCCATCATCGCCGGCGTGCCCATGGGTCGCATGGCTGAGCCAGAAGACATCGCCAAGGTGGCAGTGTTCCTGGCCAGCGACGACAGCGGCTTTGTGACGGGTCAGAACGTGGCAGTCAACGGCGGCAGCGCCTTCCTCTAAGGAGAGACAAGCATGAGCAAGCGTCTGGAAGGAAAGATTGCATTTGTGACCGGTGGTGGTTCCGGTATCGGTGCTGCAACGGCTGAGCGTTTCGCACAGGAGGGGGCAACCGTGGTGATCTGCGGCCGCCGCAAGCAGCCTCTCGACGAAGTCGTGGCCAGGATCAAGGCAGCAGGCGGCAGTGCCGAGGCCATCGTGGCCGACGTGGGCAACGAAGCCCAGTTTGTCGGAGCGCTGGAGCAGACTGCCAAAAAGCATGGCAGCCTGGACATTCTGGTCAACAACGCCATGGCCTACACCTGGGGTGGCATCGACGGCATGACCACGGCCGACTGGCATGCCAATTTTTCCACCTCGGTGGACGGCACTTTCTGGGGAACGCGTACTGCGCTGAAGCTGATGGGGGCCAAGGGTGGTTCCATCGTCAATATCAGCTCCATCTGCGGCACGCTGGGCACACCTTTTATGTCGGGTTACTCGGCAGCCAAGGCGGCCATTCTCAACTTCTCGCGTGCTGCAGCCGCCGAAGGTGCGCCTGCTGGCGTGCGCGTGAACGTGGTGATTCCTGCCGTGGTGGAGACCCCTGCGACAGCGGGAATGCTGGCTGATGAGGCATCGCGCAAGAACACCGAAAAGCTCATCCCCATGGGCCGTGTCGGTCAGTCCGGCGAGCTGGCCAATGCCGTGCTGTTCCTGGCCAGCGATGAAGCCAGCTATGTGACAGGTGCTGCACTGCCCGTGGATGGTGGTCGTTCCGCCGTTCTGGTGACTGCGCTGTAACAGAAAGCTTTAGAGATGAGTGAACCCGTGAATCAGTGGCCGCAAACGCTGGAAGAGCGTATCGACAGGCTGGAGTCGCTGGATGCGATTCGCCAGCTGGCTGGCAAGTACTCCCTGTCCCTGGACATGCGTGACATGGACGCCCATGTGAACCTGTTTGCACCTGATATCAAGGTGGGC
Source organism: Comamonas sp. F1-6 (assembly GCF_039581415.1). Lineage (NCBI taxonomy): Bacteria > Pseudomonadati > Pseudomonadota > Betaproteobacteria > Burkholderiales > Comamonadaceae > Comamonas > Comamonas sp. F1-6. Next base: position 155,330 of record NZ_JBCPWN010000009.1, on the reverse strand, counting down.
AAGGACAAGGTCGGGCGTGCGCACTTCATGGCCTGGCAGGACAGCACGCTGCGTGACCAGTTCACGGGCACCTCGCACCATCTGGGGCAGCACATCATCGAGTTCGTGGACAAGGATCACGCCACCGGCGTGGTCTACTCCAAGAACGAGCATGAGTGCGGTGCCGAGTGGGTCATCATGCAGATGCTGTACTGGGACGACTACGAGCGCATTGACGGCCAGTGGTTCTTCCGTCGCCGTCTGCCCTGTTACTGGTATGCCACCGACCTGAACAAGCCGCCGATTGGCGACATGAAGATGCGCTGGCCCGGCCGCGAGCCTTATCACGGAGCCTTTCACGACCTGTTCCCGAGCTGGAAGGAATTCTGGGCCAACCGCCCCGAAAAGGACGAGCTGCCCCAGGTGGCTGCACCCGCGCCGCTGGAGCAGTTCCTTAAAAGCATGCGCCGTGGCACACCCGCGCCGCGCATGCGTGTGCGCTAAGGAGTCGGCATGAGTCAAACGCTTTTCACGCCCACCCAGCTGGGCAAGATTGCTCTGCAGAACCGCGTGGTCATGGCCCCAATGACGCGCAACCGCGCCGATGCCGATGGCACGCCCACCGACATCATGGCCGAGCACTATGGCCAGCGCGCTGATGCCGGCCTGATCGTGGCTGAAGGGGCCTGGCCCGAGGTCACGGGTCAAGCCTACTGTCGTCAGCCTGGCATCGAAACTGCCGCTCATGTGCGCGGCTGGCGCCGTGTGACGGACGCCGTGCATGCGCGTGGCGGATCCATTGTGCTGCAGATCATGCACTCCGGTCGTATCGGCAGCAGCCATATCAAACCCGCTGGTGTGCGTTCCGTATCGGCGTCCGCCATTCAGGCTCAGGGCAAGATCTGGACCGATGCGGCAGGCATGCAGGATTTCGACCAGCCCCAGGCATTGACCACCGAAGAAGTGCGCAAGGCGATTGCCGGGCATGCTGCAGCTGCTCGGCGCGCCATGGATGCGGGCTTTGACGGCGTCGAGCTGCATGGCACCAGCGGTTATCTGAGTCTGCAGTTCCTGCACTCCAGTACCAATCAGCGTACCGATGAATATGGTGGCAACGCCAGCAGTCGCTCACGTTTCGCTGTGGAATGCCTGGGCGCCATGGGGGAGGCCATCGGCATCGATCGCGTGGGGCTGCGCCTGAACCCCGGCAACACCTTCAATGACACGGCGGATGAAAACTCCGCGGCAACCCATGCCGAGCTGATGCGTCAGGCCGCCAAGCTGGGCATTGCCTATCTGCATGTGATGCGTGCGGTCTTCGATCCTTCAATCGATGCCTTCAAGCTGGCGCGTGAGAACTTTGGCGAGAACCTGATTCTCAACGATGGCTTCGATGCGCAAAGCGCCGAAGCCGCGTTGCAGGCAGGCGAGGGCAAGGCGGTATCTTTTGCGCGGCATTTCATCGCCAACCCCGATCTTGTGCAGCGCATGCGCCAGGGCCTGCCTCTGGCCAGGTTTGACCGCAACACGCTCTACACCCCCGGTGCCAGGGGCTACAACGACTATGCGTCTGCAGAAGAAGTGCAGACCGTCTGATCCATCAAGAAACTGAGTTCATCGTGTTGGCCGCATTCCCGTATGGGGGTGCGGCCTTTTTTTCGTACTGCGGGTTTTCACGGCTGTCGAAAGGGTGTCGGATCGACCTGTTTCAAAAGGCTGAAAGCAATCTAGTCTATTCCGCTGAACTACATGCTGATTCTTGTATGAGTGCTATTAAATTTGGGTAGTGAAGCGGCAAATCGTTAGTCTCAATGGACGATGTTTGCAAAGGCTCTCCTCTTCAGAATCCTCTGCATCACTAAAGGATTTGGGTTGGAGGCCCCGACATCATGATGGAAATACGTGGACTAGCGTACGTTGTTGCCGAGAGCTCTGATTTGGATCGCTGGGTCAACTACGCACGTGACGTGCTTGGCATGATGCCGAGCACCACTGCCGATGGCGATCTGCTGATCAAGATGGATGAGCGTCAGTTTCGCTTCCAGGTTCAGCCTGGCAGCAATGACAAATACTCCGCATCCGGTTGGGAGGTGGCCAACAAGCAAGCCTTCGAGCAGGCGCTCAAGGTGCTGCAGGCCGCTGATGTGCACTACGAAATGGGCAGTTCCGAACTGTGTGCCAAGCGCCATGTGCAGGAGTTGGCCATCGTGATGGATCCGTCCGGAAACCGTCATGAGATCGTCTGGGGCTTCAAGTCCGACTTCAGCCATTTCGCATCGCCCCAGGGTGTTTCGCGCTTCATCACCGGTGACTATGGTCTGGGCCACACCGTGCTGCCTGCTCCCGACTTTGACAAGACCGTGGCCTTTGTGCGCAATGTGCTGGGCTTTGGCCTCTCGGATATTTACAACTTCAAGCCCGCAGGCGATGCCGGCCCCACGGTCCGAATCCACTTCTTCCACTGCGCCAACGCTCGTCACCACAGCCTGGCTCTGGCCGAATTTCCTTCTCCCTCGGGTTGCGTGCACGTGATGGTGGAGGTGGACAACATGCCCGAAGTGGGTCGTGCCATGGACCGCATGCAAAAGAGCCAGGTCAAGCTCTCGGCCACTCTGGGTCAGCACACCAACGACAAGATGATCTCGTTCTACATGAAGACGCCCTCCAACTTCGACCTGGAGTTCGGCTATGGCGGCGCCATCATCGACTGGGAACATCACATCACGCACGAGTTCACGACCGTAAGCCTCTGGGGGCACGACTTCAGCGTGGGCCGCCCTGAAAACAACTGATAGGAGGCTTGGAGACATGGCCAATAAATTGATGACAGCGAAGGACGTTGTGGCATCCATCAAGGACGGCATGACGATCGGAATTGGTGGCTGGGGGCCCCGGCGCAAGCCCATGGCCCTTGTGCGCGAGCTGCTGCGCAGCCCCGTCAAGGATCTGACCGTGGTGGCCTATGGCGGTGCCGATGTGGGCATGCTGTGTGCGGCAGGCAAGGTCAAGAAGTTGATCTTCGCCTTCGTGTCGCTGGACTTCATCCCGCTGGAGCCGTACTTTCGCAAGGCCCGCCAGAGTGGTGAGATCGAGGTCATGGAAATTGACGAAGGTCATATGGTGCTGGGCCTGAAGGCTGCCGGCATGCGTATTCCCTACATTCCCACCCGAGTCGGTCTGGGCACCGATGTGCTCAAGCACAACAGCTCCATTCGCCTTATCGAATCGCCCTACGACGGCAAGGAGTGGGTGGCGATGCCCGCCATCAATCTGGATGTGGCCCTGCTGCACGTGGATCGCGCGGACTCTCGCGGTGTCTGCCAGATTGCCGGTCCCGATATCTATATGGACGACCTGTTTGCGCGAGCCGCAACCAATACGTTTGTGAGCTGCGACGAACTGGTCGAGTCCAGCAGCTTCGATTCGGAGCAAGCCGCGCGCCTGGTGTTCTGGGAGCGCTCTGAAACCACGGGTGTCGTGCATCTGCCCGGCGGTGCTCACCCATCGTCTTGTGCTCCTCTGTATGGCTTTGATGTCAAGCACTTCAAGGAATACGCAGCCAGCAGCAAGGAAGAGGGCGGCTGGAGCAGCTACCAGCAGAAATACGTGCAGTGCACGGAGCAGGAATATCTGGAAAAAGTGGGTGGCATGGAAGCAATCAAGCGCCTGCCCTTGCCCGTGTTCTGAGGAGGCACAGAGATGAGTGAAATTGCATTGGTAGATCGCGTCATCTGCGCCGCGGCACGTGCCTGGGAAAACGACGGCGAGGTGTTGGCCACCGGCATTGGCCTGGTGCCACGTCTGGCGGCTTCGCTGTGCATGCGTTCCATCAACACCGATCTGATGATGACGGACTCCGAAGCCTGGGTGGTCAATGAGCCCGTGCCCGTAGGTCCACGAGGTGAATACAAGATCAAGCGTGAAAGCTGGATGGGTTTTTCGCGCATCTTCGACAACGTCTGGGGAGGCAAGCGCCACGCCATGGTGGGCCCCGTGCAGGTGGACCGCTTCGGTCAGGGCAATATCTCCATGGTGGGCAGCGACTACGCTCGTCCCAAGTCCATGATGCTGGGGGTGCGCGGCTTCCCCGGCAATTCGATCAACCACGCGAATTCCTTCTTTGTGCCCAACCACAGCACCAAGGTGTTTGTCCCGGGTGAGGTCGATGCCGTGGGCAGCGTGGGCTACAACCCTGCGCGTCTGGCCAAGGGCTGGACGCTGGAGGAGACCACCGACATTCGCTTCATCTTCACCAATCTGTGTGTGATGGACTTTGGCGGACCCAGTCATCAAGTGCGCCTGGTGTCGCTGCATCCCGGCGTGACGGCGGTGCAGGTCAAGGAGGCCACGGGCTTTCCGATCCATGTTCCCGAGAACGTGGGAGTGACACCTGATCCCACGCCCGAGCAACTGGCCTTGCTGGCTCAGCTCGATCCGCACAATCTGCGCGCTACGGCCATGGGAGTCTGATATGGATGATGCATCCAGCGAATTTGTGACACGCGAGGACAAAGCCGTCTATGAAACGGACGAGCCCGTTCTCTACAGCGTGGACAACGGCATTGCCACGGTCACCATGAATCGGCCCACGTTCAACAACGTGCAGAACTCGCAGATGACCTATGCGCTGGATGCTGCATTCCGCAAGGCGACCGATGACGATAGCGTCAAGGTCATCGTGCTGCGCGGCGAAGGCAAGCACTTCAGTGCGGGTCACGATATCGGCACGCCCGGCCGAGACATCAACAAGTCCTTTGACCGTGCACACCTGTGGTGGGATCACACCAACAAGCCCGGCGGCGAGCAGCTGTTTGCCCGCGAGCAGGAGGTCTACCTGGGCATGTGCCGACGCTGGCGCGAGATCCCCAAACCCATGATTGCCATGGTGCAGGGGGCATGCGTGGCGGGCGGTCTGATGCTGGCCTGGGTCTGCGACCTGATCGTGGCCAGCGACGATGCGTTTTTCCAGGATCCCGTGGTGCGCATGGGAATCCCCGGTGTGGAGTACTTCGCCCACGCTCACGAACTGCATCCGCGTATTGCCAAGGAGTTCCTGCTGCTGGGCGAGCGCATGCCGGCAGAGCGCGCCTATCAGATGGGCATGGTCAACCGCGTGGTTCCGCGTGCCGAGCTCGAGGACCAGGTCTATGCCATGGCCCAGCGCATGGCGGCTCAGCCGCGTCTGGGCCTGGCACTGACCAAGATGGTCGTCAACAAGGCTGAAGAGCTGCAGGGGCTGCGTTCCACCATGGACATGGCTTTTGGCTACCACCACTTTGCTCACGCGCACAGTCAGGCGATGGGCATGGGACAACTGGGCGGCCAGGATGCCAGGTCCATGGCAAAGGCCAATAAAGAAGAGTCAAAGGCATGAGCAATATGAACGATATGGGCAGTCTGCGCACTCCTATCTGCGACCTGCTGGGGTGCCGCTACCCCGTCATCCAGACGGCCATGGGCTATGTGGCGGGCGCTGATCTCGTGATAGGTACTACCAATGCCGGCGGCTTCGGCTTTCTGGCCGGCGCCACCATTCCCGCCGACAGGATCGAAGCCGAAATTCTGCGTGTCAAGCGCGAGACCGACGACCAACCTTTCGGGCTGAACTTTCACATGTTTCAGCCCAATGCCCAGCAACTGCTGGATCTGGCCGTGAAGTACCGTCTGCGTGCGGTGAGCTACGGCCGTGGTCCGGACAAGAAGGTGATAGGCCGTCTGCGCGATGCCGGCATCGTCTGCATGCCCACAGTGGGAGCCCTGAAGCATGCCCAGAAGGCGATCGAGATGGGCGCCAATGCCATCACTGTGCAGGGCGGTGAAGGGGGAGGCCATACCGGCAGCGTTCCCACCACGGTGCTGCTGCCTCAGGTAGTGGATGCGGTCGAGGTGCCCGTGATTGCCGCAGGCGGCTTTTATGACGGCCGTGGCCTGCTGGCTGCTCTGGCCTATGGCGCATCGGGTATTGCCATGGGCACGCGGTTTCTGATGACCAGTGATTCCAAGGTGCCCGCCGCCACGCTGCAGCGCTATCTGGCTGCAAGGGATGCGGAAAAGATCTCCATCTCGCATCTGGTCGATGGCATGCCCCAGCGCATGATTCCCAACGAATACCTGGCCATGCTCGAAAAAGCCAGCCCCATGAAGCGCTTGCGCATCGCCCTGGGTCTGGCATTGCAGTGGAAGGCCGAGACCGGCATGACCACGGGCCAGGCCTTGAGCATCTTCATGAAGGCCATGCGCGAAGACTCGTCTTCCGTCGCACAGACCGTGATGGCTGCCAACGCCCCCATGTTGCTGCAGCGCTCCATGGTCGATGGCAATCCCGCAGAGGGCGTGATGTCTGCCGGCCAGGTGGCCGCGCTGATTGGCCGGCTCGACAGCTGCGAGGAAGTGATAGGCGGCATTGTCCGCCAGGCCATGGACCGTCGCAACGCATTGAACGCATTGACTCCCGCATAACAACAAGCCAACGAGACCGGATATGTCCACTCAACAATTTCACTCCAATATTCATGACAACGGCGTGGCGGAGCTGGTGATAGACCGTGCTCCCGTGAATGCCTTGAATGCAGCCGGCTGGAATGGCCTGGCCCGGGAAATCCAGGCGCTGGGCGACAGGCCCGAGGTGCGCGTGATCGTCATCCGTGCCGAAAACCGTGGTTTCTGCGCGGGTGTGGACATCAAGGAGCTGGCGACCAACGACAAGCTCATCATCGACGTGAACGCAGGCAACTACGCCACGTTCAAGGCCGTGCACCTGAACAAGGTACCCGTCATCACCGCCGTGCACGGCTTTGTGCTGGGCGGCGGCATCGGTATCTGCGGGGCATCGGACATCGTGATCGCCGCGGAAGACGCCACTTTCGGCCTGCCTGAAGTGGACCGCGGAGCCATGGGTGGTGCCGCCCATCTGCAGCGCATGTTCGGCGTGCAGAAGACTCGCTATCTGTTCTTTACGGGCGAGATGATCGCTGCGGCAGAAGCCCTGCGCCTGGGTGCCATCGAGCGTGTTGTTCCCCGTGAGCAGCTGCGCGACGTCGCCATGGAGATCGCCAACAAGATTGCCGCCAAGAGCCCCGCCATGATCCGCATCGCCAAGGAGGCGCTGACCGGCATCGAAGACGGCAATCTCGAAGACAAATACCGCTGGGAGCAGGGATTCACCCTGCAAGCCTATATGAGTCCAGATTCCGCCGAGACGCGCAGCGCCTTTGTGGAAAAGCGCGACGCCAAATTCTGAGCATCACTAGCGCGAAGAGGAGACAACCATGGATTTGACATACACCCCAGCGCAGAAGACCTTCCGTGCCCAGGTACGTGAATGGCTCAAGAACAATGTGCCCAAGGAACGACTGCAGAGCTATGACACTCGAGAGGGTTTCGAGCAGCACCGCCAGTGGGAAGCCAAGCTGGCCAGCGCCGGCTACAGCGCCGTGACCTGGCCCAAGGACCTGGGCGGCAGCGGCTGCGACCTGACCGAATGGCTGATCTTTGAAGAAGAGTACTGGGCAGCCGATGCGCCATCCCGCGTGAACCAGAACGGCATTCTGCTGCTGGGCTCCACGCTGATGGAATTCGGCACGCCCGAGCAGAAAGCCCGCTTTCTGCCCCGTATGGCCCGCTGCGACGATATGTGGGCACAGGGTTGGTCCGAGCCCAACGCCGGCTCGGACATGGCTGCCATCAGCAGCCGCGCCACACGCATGGGTGACAAGTTCATTCTGAACGGTCAGAAAATCTGGTCTACCCGTGCGATCTTTGCCGACTGGGTGTTCGGCCTGTTCCGCAGTGATCCGACATCAAGCCGCCATCATGGTCTGAGCTACATACTGGTGCCCTTGAATACGCCCGGCATCACCGTGCGTCCCATTCGTGCCATCAATGGCCGTGAGCACTTTGCCGAAATCTTCTTCGACGATGTCGAAGTACCCGTGGAGAACCTGCTGGGTGCAGAAGGCAAAGGCTGGCATGTGGCGATGGCGACGGCCGGCTTTGAGCGCGGCCTGCTGCTGCGCTCTCCCGCCCGCTATCAGCGCAGTGCGCAGAAGCTGGTGGACCTGTATCTGCGCAATCAGGTCGAGGCCGACCGCGATCACTCCATTCGCGATGCCGTGCTGCGTGCCTGGCAGGGGGCGGAGGCATACACGCTGTCTTCCTATCACACGGTGGGCCGCCTGAACAAGGGCGCACAGATTGGCGCCGAAGCCAGCACCAACAAGATTGTCTGGTCCGAGCTGGACATCATGATTCACGAAACCGCGATGCGCATTCTGGGCGCGCGTGCCGAGCTCATCGATGACGTCGAGGCCAACGAATGGCTGGAAGGTTTCCTGTTCTCGCAGGCAGGTCCCATCTACGCGGGCAGTAACGAGATCCAGCGCAACATCATCGCTCAGCGCATGCTGGGTCTGCCCAAATCCTGATCGGCAGGGAGACAACCATGGACTTCACCTTTACCGAAGATCAAATCGCATTCCGTGACTCGATCAGCCGCTTTCTGATGACCGAAGCAGCCCCCGAGCTGCTGCGCGACATCTGGGAAACTCCGACCGGTCGCAGCCCCGAGTTGTGGGCCAAGATTGCAGAACAAGGCCTGATGGGCCTGTCCGCTCCCGAAGCCGATGGCGGCATGGGCATGGCCGATGTGGACTGGGCACTGCTGCTGCAGGAAGTGGGCTATTACGCTCTGCCCGATTCCCTGAGCGACACCGCCTATGTGGCCGTGGGCATGCTGTGTGCATTGCCGCAAGGACATGAGAGCCGTGTCTGGCTGTCCAGGATTGCCGAAGGCAGCTGCCGCGTGGCCGTGGGCCATCCCGTCAACCTCAATGTGGCGGACGCGGCATTGGCCGATGTGCTGTTGCTGCCCCATGCCACGGCCACCGGCCTGGAGCTGCACCTGGTCAGGCCTGCACAGTGCGAGATCACGGCGCTGAGCAGTATCGACTCTTCGCGCCGTCTGTCACGGGTACGCTGGACGGCATCCGATGCCACCCGTTTGCTCGACGGCACTCAGGGTCAGAAGGTCTGGGACACTGCCGGCGAGCGCGGTGCAATCGCCGCAGCTGCCCAGATGCTGGGCCAGGCTCAGCGCATGCTGGATCTCTCGGTGGACTATGTAGCGCAGCGCAAGCAGTTCGACAAGGTCATCGGCAGCTTTCAGGCCGTGCAGCACCACCTGTCGGACATCGTCACCAAGATCGAGTTTGCCAAACCTGTGCTCTACCGTGCCTTCTATGCGCTGCAGCACGGTGAACCCGATCTGGCCGTGCGTATCTCGCACGCCAAGCTCCAGTGCAGTGAAGCGAGCTGGTTTGCGGCACGCAACAGTCTGCAGGTGCATGGCGCCATGGGCTACACCTGGGAAGTCGATCTGCAGATGTTCATGAAGCGCGCCTGGGTGCTGGACGCTGCCTGGGGCGACAAGGCATACCACGCGGCCCGCCTGACTCAGGGCTTGCTGCGCAGTCCCAATGCCCCGGTGGGCCCCGGATCGACTTTTGATCGAGAAATCGATTCATGTGCCTCCTGCTCTGCGCAAGATGCTATTAAGAACGTTGCGGAAGAGGTGGCTGCATGAGCGCCCAGGCTTATATCGTTGATGCGCTGCGCTCTCCTACCGGAAAGCGCAAGGGCTCTCTTGCCACTGTGCACGGTGCCGATCTCGGCGCCCATGTGATCAAAGCGCTGGTCGAGCGCAACGACATTCCCGCAGCCGATTACGACGACGTGATCTTTGGCTGCGTGGACACCATAGGTTCTCTGGCTGGCGACATTGCCCGGACGTCCTGGCTGGCAGCCGGCATGCCCTTGAACGTGCCAGGCACCACGATTGATCGCCAGTGCGGCTCGTCCCAGCAAGCCATTCATTTTGCGGCCCAGGCCGTGATGAGTGGCACGCAGGACGTGGTGCTGGCCGGTGGCGTGCAGACCATGACCGCCATTCCCATTTCCTCGGCCATGCTCGCCGGTCAGCCCCTGGGCTTTACTACGCCGTTCGCCGAGAGCAAAGGCTGGCAGGCGCGTTTCGGTAACGCACCCGTCAATCAGTTCTACGCGGCCCAGCGTATTGCCGACCACTGGGGCGTGAGTCGTGCCGACATGGAAGTATTTGCCAAGGAAAGCCACGACCGCGCTTTGAATGCGATCGCCGAGGGCCGCTTCGACCGTGAAATCATCCCCTTTGGCGCTTTCAGGATGGATGAGACGGCTCGCCTCTCGACTCTGGAGAAGATGGCCACGCTGGAGCCGGTGGACCCCGACTATCCCTCCATCACTGCAGCCGTCTCAAGCTCCACCTGCGATGCGGCGGCTGCCGTGCTGGTGGTGTCCGAAGCAGCGCTCAAGCGCTACAACCTCAAGCCACGCGCCCGCATTCACCATATGAGCGTGCGCGCCGATGACCCCATCTGGCACCTGACCGCGCCGATTCCAGCCACGGAATATGCGCTCAAGAAGGCGGGCATGACCATGTCCGACATCGACCTGGTCGAGATCAACGAGGCCTTTGCTTCCGTGGTCATGGCGTGGCTCAAGGAGACCGGCTACGACCATGCCAGGACCAACGTCAACGGTGGTGCGATTGCGCTCGGTCATCCACTGGGAGCCTCAGGCGCCAAGCTCATGACCACGCTGCTGCACGAGCTGGAGCGCACCGGCGGGCGCTACGGCTTGCAGACCATGTGCGAAGGTGGAGGACAGGCCAATGTGACCATCATCGAGAGACTCTGACGGCAGACATGCAGGCACCCCTGGGTGCCTGTATTGCGTTGGAGATCCGGTGTTGGCAGCTTGGCAAGTCATCCACAAAAATATCAACGGAGACAAAGACATGCAAGACAAAGCGACGGATTCAGATCGCAGAGCATTCCTGGCCGGAGCAACTGCCACGGCGGCAGCGCTGGGTCTGCCAGCAGCGCAAGCTCAAGTCGGCACCAGGACCGTTGCGCAGGCCGATGCCATCACCATGGCAGCGCAGATGCGCAAAGGCGATGTCACGCCGCTGGAGGCTCTTGATGCTGCCATTGCGCGCGTTGAAGCCTTGCCCAAGCTCAATGCCGTGGTCATCAAAGACTACGAACTGGCCCGCGAGCATGCCAAGAAGCTCTCGACCATGGGCCGCGATGCACGCAAACAGGCGACTGACAAAGCTCCGCTGTGGGGTCTGCCGTTTGTGCTCAAGGACCTGGGTCTGAGCATGGCAGGAACCGTGACCAGCAATGGTTGTCGCTTCTTCAAGGATGCTGTCGCTTCGCAGGACTCCACGCTGGTGATGCGCTACAAGGCTGCGGGTCTCAACATCTTTGGCAAGACGGCATCTCCCGAGTTCGGCATGACGACTACCACGGAGTCAAAGCTTTACGGCGCCACGCCCAACCCCTGGAACACCGGACATACCACGGGCGGTTCTTCCGGTGGGACTGCAGCTGTGGTGGCGGCCGGCATTCTGCCCGTGGGTCATGCCAGCGATGGTGGCGGCTCCATCCGCATACCGGCCGCACATTGCGGCCTGTTCGGACTCAAGCCCAGTCGTGGACGTGTGCCTGCAGGGCCAGGAGCGCTGGATGGCGCAACAGGTTTGTCGGTGAACCACGTCATCAGCCGCAGCGTGCGCGACACTGCCTTGCTGCTGGACTTGAGTGCTGGGCCCGAGTTCGGCTCGCGAGTGCGACCTCCCTCTGATGTTTCTCGGGGCTACCTTGAAGCGATGCACCAGCCCGAGCGCAAGCTGCGTATTGCCGTCTGGCGCAAGAACTACTTCGGGATTCCCGTGCATGCCGAATGCCTGGAGGCTGTGGACAAAGCGGCCAAGGCCTGCGAGGCCGTGGGGCATTTTGTTGAAGAGGCCATGCCGGAGCTGCCGGTGAACGAAATTTTTGGCGGTATGGGTGCAGGCATGTCGGCAGGTCTGCTCAGCGCCATTGAATACCGTGAGAAGCAGCTGGGCCGCGCTGTGCGCGAAGACGAGATGGAGCCGCTGAACTGGGCTGCGTTGCAGGCCGCGAAGAAGGCCTCGGCGCTGGATCTGTACCGCGGCCGCGCAGGCTTCGACAAGGCGGGGCAATTGATCGATGCATTCCTGTCCAGGTACGACCTGATTCTGACGCCCACCACCGTGGTGCCTGCACAGAAACTGGGCGCGCTGCGACTCGATCAGCCTTATGAAAGCTATGCCGCCGAGGCCATGAATTCCTCCGCGTTTACCTCGCTGTTCAACATCAGCGGTCATCCGGCCATGTCCGTGCCGCTGCACTGGACGGCAGACTACCTCCCTGTGGGGTCCCACTTTGTCGCACCGTTTGGTGGCGAAGGCCGCTTGCTGCGTCTGGCGGCGCAGCTGGAGCAAGCCTTGCCATGGGCACATCGCGTGCCGGACCTGTCCGCACTCAAGGCTTGAATGTCCAGCAACAAGAAGGAGGAGAGCATGGAATCAGTGAATCAAGGTGTGGATCGTCGTGGCTTTATTCAGGGCGCAGGTGCCGTGGCCGCAGCAACAGCCATGCCGGCAATGGCTGCACAGAAGAAAAATGAGGCGACGGCGGTGGATGGCTACGCCTGGGCAGAACAGATTCGCCGGGGTGATATCACGCCGCTGGAAGCGCTGGAAGCGGCGATTGCACGTACGGAGGCCTTGCCCAAGCTCAATGCAGTGGTCATCAAGGACTACGATCTGGCACGTGATCAGGCCAGGCAGATGTCGGCTCTGGGCAGCGCTGCACGTGCCGAAGCCACAGCCAGGGCGCCCATGTGGGGCGTGCCCTTTCTGCTCAAGGATCTGAACCAGTATCTGAAGGGAACGGTCACAACCAACGGCTGCCGCTTTTTCAAGGGGGCCGTGGCAGAGTATGACAGCACCCTGGTGGCGCGCTACAAGGCGGCCGGTCTCAATATCTTTGGCAAGACGGCATCGCCCGAGTTCGGCCAGACGCCCACGACCGAGTCCTTGCTCTACGGCAAGTCGCCCAATCCATGGAATGCTGCCCACACGACGGGCGGTTCCTCGGGCGGTGCGGCATCGGTGGTTGCCGCAGGCATTGTGCCCGTGGCCCATGCCAGCGATGGAGGCGGCTCCATTCGCATTCCCGCTTCGCACTGCGGCCTGTTTGGCCTCAAGCCCAGCCGCGGCCGTCTGCCCGCCGGTCCGGCCAATATGGAAGGCTGGATGGGCTTGTCCATGAACCATGTCATCAGTCGCAGCGTGCGCGACAGCGCTCACCTGCTCGATCTGACGCAGGGGCGCGAGCCGGGCTCGCGCACCGTGCCGCCGCGCGACGTGGAGGGCAGCTATCTGGACGCCCTCAAGCAGGCACCCAGGAAGCTCAGGATCGCCGTCTGGTCCAGGAACTACTTTGGCATTCCCGTGCATGCGGACTGTCAGGCTGCGGTGGACAAGGCCATCAAGGCCTGCCTGGCGCTGGGACATGAAATCGTGGAGGACATGCCGGAGTTGCCTGTGGCTGAGGTGTTCTCGGGCCTGGGCGTGGTGACATCCGTGGGCATGATGGCCAGCATCCGCGCCCGCGAAAAGCTGCTGGGTCGCGCCGTGCGCCAGGATGAGGTAGAGCAGATGGACTGGCTGTATCTGGAAAAGGCCAAGTCCTATACCGCCGAGCAGATGCTGATGGCGCGTACCAACTTCGATACGGCCGGCCAGATTCTGGACCGATTCTTTCTGAAGTACGACCTGATTCTGACCCCAGTGATGGCCGTGCCGCCACCGCTGTTGGGCGTGCTGACGCTGGACCAGCCTTATGACTCATTCGCGCGCGAAGCCGTCAAGGCTTCGCCCTATACCGCGCTTTTCAATATGACAGGCCAGCCTGCCATGTCTGTGCCCATGCACTGGACCAGGGACAACTTGCCTGTGGGCGCGCACTTCGCTGCGCCGTTCGGCCGCGAAGGGCGCCTGTTGGCGCTCGCCGCGCAGCTGGAGCAAGCCGTTCCCTGGGCACATCGTCAGCCTGATCTGTCGGTTTTTAAAGCGTAATTTCAAAAAGGCAGACGGCCATGAGGTTGTCTGCATTGCAAGCAAAAGGGGAAAGAAATGGGTATTTGCAACCAGAGAACCGTCGTCATCACCGGTGCAGGCGGTGGCCTGGGCCGCGCTTATGCGCTGGCTTTCGCGCAAGAAGGTGCAAATGTGGTGATCAACGACATCCGTGCCGAAGCCGCCCAGGCCGTGGCCGAGGAAGTCAAGGCTGCTGGTGGCAAGGCGCTGGCCAACACCGGTGACATCACCACTGTGGCCGGGGCGCAATCGATTCTCGATGCGGCACTGGCCGCCTTTGGCGATGTGCAGGTCATCGTCAACAACGCGGGCGTGCTGCGCGACCGCATGTTCCTGAGCCTGTCCGAAGAGGACTGGGATATGGTCATGCGCGTGCATCTGCGCGGACATTTCTGCATGGCCAAGGTGTTTGGCGGCTACTGGCGCGATCAGAAGAAGGCCGGCAAGGACGTGGATGCACGCATCATCAACACCAGCTCGGGCGCGGGCCTGCAAGGCTCCATAGGCCAGAGCAACTATGCCGCAGCCAAGGCCGGCATCGCCGGTCTGACACTGGTGCAGGCCGCGGAGCTGGCGCGCTACGGCATCACCGCCAACTGTCTGGCACCTGCTGCGCGCACCTCCATGACCGAAGGCGCCATGCCCGATATGGTCAAGAAGCCCGAATCAGGTTTCGACGTCTGGGACCCCATGAACGTGGCCTCCATCGTCGTCTGGCTGGGCAGCGCGCAGTCCAGGCATGTGACGGGCCGCTGCTTTGAAGCCAAGGGCGGCGAGCTGTCCGTGGCCGACGGCTGGTTCACCGGCAAGATCAATGACAAGCAGGCGCGCTGGGAGCCTGCCGAGCTGTCAGGTGTGGTCGATCAGCTGATCGCCGAGGGCAAGGCCCCTCAGAAGGTCTACGGGACCTAAGCAGAAGAATCAGCCGGGGCATGGGCCCGGCCTTCCCATTCGATGAAGAACTCAGGACGCGAGCCATCATGGATTTAAGTCTGAACGAAGAACAAAAAATGATCGCCGAGAGCGCCGCGGTGTTTCTGCAGGAAAAATGCAGCACGGCGCAGGTGCGCAAGGTTTCTGAAACCGAGGGCGGGCTGGACCGTGCCCTGTGGCAGGAAGTGCTGGACATGGGCTGGTGCAGCGTGGCCCTGCCCGAAGCCGCAGGTGGCATGGGTCTGGGCTGGCGCGAGCTGGTTCTGCTTCAGGAGCAGATGGGTTATCACCTGGCCTGCGTGCCGTTTTTTGACGCTGTCGTCGCAGTGACGCCGTTGTGGCAAGCGTTGAGCCAGACCGGGCAGGGCCTGGGTGTGGTGGAGCGCCTGGCGGCCTCGGGCCGGATCTGCGTGCTGGGCATGACGGTGCGTGGCGAGCTGCCCGCGGCCGCAACCGTGAAGCTCGAAGGCGATGCGCTGGTGCTCAATGGCCAGTGGAGTCAGGTGGGATCAGGAGCACATGCCGATGTGTTCCTGCTGCCCGCTACCCTGCCTTGCGGCTCGCTGGGCCTGCTGGAGGTGCACGCCAAGGAAGAAGGTTTGAGCGTGCAGGCGCTGACTACGGTGGACGCCACACGCAGCAGTGCCGATGTCATGGCCGTTAATGTGAGATTGACTGGCGCTGCCGTGCTGATGCATGGCGAGGCGCTCAGGAGCCTGTGGGCGCAGACCCGCAATCTGGCGGCCATCGGTTTGGCGGCTGAACAAGTCGGTGTGGCCGAGCGCGCGCTGAATCTGGCCGTGGAATACACGAAGGAGCGTCAGCAGTTCGGCAAGGCCGTGGGCAGTTTTCAGGGCGTCAAGCACCGGGCAGCGCAGATGCTGGTGAAGGTGGAGACCGCTCGTTCTGCTGTCTATGCAGCAGCTTTCATAGCTGATAGCGCCGATGTCACAAGCGATCTGAGCTACTTCGCGGCTCAAGCTCGCACAGATGCAACGGAGGCTGCTCTCTTTTCCACGCGCGAAAGCATTCAGTTGCACGGCGGAGTGGGATTCACCTGGGAGTTTGATCCGCATCTGTTCTTCCGCCGCGCGCAGGCATCCAGCCAGCGCATGGGCACGGTGGAGCAGTGGCGCGAGCTGGTGGCTGCGCGTTTGTTGGACGAGAGCGTGACGGAGGCAGCATGAAGATGCAGGAGTCGGAAATCAATGAAGCCTTTCGCGCTGAAGTGCGTGAATGGATGGCGCAACATCTGACAGGGCGGTTTGCCCCGCTCAAGCATGCCAGCGGTCTGGGTGCCGAAGGTTATGACGC
Organism: Comamonas sp. F1-6; assembly: GCF_039581415.1. Taxonomy (NCBI): domain Bacteria; kingdom Pseudomonadati; phylum Pseudomonadota; class Betaproteobacteria; order Burkholderiales; family Comamonadaceae; genus Comamonas; species Comamonas sp. F1-6. The sequence goes on along the minus strand of NZ_JBCPWN010000009.1, from coordinate 139,096 downwards.
GCAACTGGCCAAGGAATGGGAGCAGGAGCTGGCCAAGGGCGGCTGGACAGGCCTGGGCTGGGAGACCCGGTACGGCGGCCGCAACGTCCCGCTGGCCCAGCAAGTCATCTTCCACGAGGAGTATGTGCGCTGCGGCGGTCCCGGCCGCATCGGTCATATCGGCGAGACCCTGCTGGCCCCCACGCTGATGGCTTTTGGCACGCCAGAGCAGAAACAGCGTTTTCTGCCCGGCATTCTGGCCGGTACCGACTATTGGGCTCAGGGCTACTCCGAGCCCGGTGCGGGCTCCGACCTGGCGGGCATTCGTACCAAAGCCCATCGTGATGCGGTCACGGGCGAGTGGGTGATCAACGGTCAGAAGGTCTGGACTTCCTGGGCTCATGAGTCCGAATGGGTGTTTGTGCTGGCTCGCACCGACGAGGTCGGAGCGAGCACTGCCAGCCCCCGCCATGCGGGCATGGTGCTGCTGCTGGTGCCCATCAAGCAGGCCGGCGTGGAGGTGCGTCCGATTCGCCAGATCACCGGCACTTCGGAGTTCAACGAAGTGTTCTTTGACGGCGCACGCACCGAAGGCGCGCTGCATCTGGGCCCCGTGGGCGATGGCTGGAAGGTCGCCATGTATCTGCTGGGCTGCGAGCGCGGTGCGTCCACTCTGGGCCAGCAGGCACATTTCCGCTATGAGCTGGACCTGATCATCGACCTGGCCAAGCGCAATGGCGCTGCCCGCGATCCGCTGATCCGTCAGCGCCTGGCCAAGGCCGATATGGGCCTGCAGACTCTGCGCGCCCATGCGCTGCGCTCCAGCGATGAGAGCACGCCCTTCCGTGTGGCTTCCGTATCCAAATACGCATGGTCCAACTGGCACCGTGATCTGGGCGAGCTGGCCATGGATGTGCTGGGCGAGCAGGGCGAACTGGTGCTCAGGGATCCCGCGTTCAGCGCTTTGCAGCAGCTATGGCTGGTCAGCCGTGCCGACACCATCTACGCAGGCACCAACGAGATTCAGATGAACCTCATGGCCGAACGTGCACTGGGCATGCCGCGCTGATCGAGCGCGCCTGCTCCTTTGGTCATTGGAGTAGGTGAATACGCTGAGTGGCTCCAAAGAAGATGCTGTGAACCGCGGGTTCTCCCTGGTGGTTTGCAGCATTTTCTCCTTTGAAATGTCCTCCCAGCGACATTAGGGAATGACCTATCGTCCAAAGTGACGATGCTGCAGCGCAGCGGCGATCGGAAGATCGAGGCAACTACTTTTGAATGACAAATGACTAGCGCTCCCTCTTACGTTGCTCCCCACGGCCTGCTCAAAGACAAAACTGTGCTCGTTACCGCTGCTGCTGGCGCCGGTATCGGCTTTTCAGCTGCAAAACGGGCAGCAGAGGAGGGCTGCAAGGCCTTGTTCATCTCCGACGTGCATGAGCGTCGGCTGGCCGAAGCCGTGGAGCAGATCAAAAAGGATACGGGTTTACACCAGGTCTTTGGCAAGCTCTGCGACGTGAGCAAGGAAGAGCAGGTTCAGGCGCTGATCTCCGAAGCCGACAGCGCCATGGGCGGTATCGATGTGCTGATCAATAACGCGGGTCTGGGCACCAGTTGCAAGGTCGTCGACATGGGCGATGACGAGTGGAGCAAGGTCATCGACATCACGCTGACCGGCACCTTCCGCATGACGCGCGCAGCGCTCAGGCTGATGCAGCCACGCGGCAAGGGTGTGATCGTCAACAACGCATCGGTGCTGGGCTGGCGCGCTCAGACCGAGCAGGCTCACTACGCGGCCGCCAAGGCGGGCGTGATGGCCCTCACACGCTGTTCGGCGCTGGAAGCGGCCGAATTCGGCATTCGCATCAACGCCGTGGCACCTTCCATCGCCATCCACGCCTTTCTCAAGAAGTCCGCCTCTGAAGAGCTGCTGGCCAAGCTGTCCGAAAAGGAAGCCTTTGGTCGGGGTGCCGAGCCCTGGGAAGTAGCCAATGTGATGATCTTCCTGGCCAGCGACTACTCCTCGTACATGACGGGTGAAGTGGTGTCCGTCAGTTCGCAGAGGGCCTGAGCATGAATGCAGTCGCAGGCAAGATGCTGTTTGACTCGGCAGCCTCGGTGCAGGCATCGGTGGGGCGTCAGCTGGGTGAGACCGAATGGGTGCAGATCACGCAGGAGCGCATCAATCAGTTTGCCGATGCCACGGGCGATCACCAATGGATTCATGTGGACCCCGAGCAGGCCAGGAACGGCCCGTTCGGCGCCTGCGTGGCTCATGGATATCTGACGCTGTCTCTGGCCAATCTGTTTTTACCTCAGTTGGTCAGCTATCAGGGGCTGAAGATGGGCGTCAACTATGGTTGCGAGAAGGTGCGTTTTCCGGCTCCGGTGCTGGTGAACAGCTTCGTGCGTGGCAGCGGCGAGGTGGTGGCGGCGACGCCTATCGGGGAAGACGGCGTACAGGTCACGATCCGAATCACCGTACAGGTCAGGAATCAGGATAAACCCGGCTGTGTGGTTGAAACCATCAGCAGGCTGTTCTTTATCCAGGAAAATTGAGTGTGTGCAAGCGCCTGCTTCGGTGGGCGATTGCATTTTTTGTGAAGAGGGATGAGCTGCCGACAGAGTAGCCGACCTCGATACGGCAGCAAAAGCTGCCCAGGGCGCGACGACAAGAAAGTTAGGAGACAAAGACATGAAAGACGCAGTCATCGTTTCGACGGCACGTACCCCCATAGGCAAGGCTTACCGTGGTGCCTTCAACGACACCGAAGCCCCGGTGCTGGGCGGACACGTCATTCGCGCGGCGCTCAACAAGGCGAACGTGGCTGGTGCGGATGTGGATGACGTCATTTTGGGCATTGCCGCGCAGCAGGGCACGCAGGGCTACAACCTGGGGCGTCTGTGCGGCTACACCGCCGGCCTGCCGGAATCCGTGGGCGGAATGGTGATCGATCGCATGTGCGCATCGGGCCTGATGAGCATTGCCACGGCTGCCAAGGGTGTCATGACCGGCGAGATGAATATCGCTGTGGCCGGCGGCCTGGAGTCCATTTCCCTGGTGCAGAACAAGTACAAGAACTCGTACCGGGCCCAATCGAAGGCGGTGCTGGCCGCAGAGCCCACAGCCTACATCCAGATGATAGAGACGGCCGAGCTGGTCAGCCAGCGTTACGGCATCAGTCGTGAAGCCCAGGACGAGTACTCGCTGCGCAGCCAGCAGCGCGTGGCAGCCGCACAGGCCCGTGGTCTGTTCGACGATGAAATCGTGCCGCTGACCACGGTCAAGCAGCTGTTTGACAAGGAAGGCAATGTCACCGGCAGCGAGGAAGTCACGCTGACCCGCGACGAGGGCAACCGTGCGGACACCACGCTTGAGAGTCTGGCCAAGCTCAAGCCTGTATGGAAGAACGGCCAGTGGGTGGAGCAAGGCCAGTTCATCACGGCCGGCAATGCATCCCAGCTGTCTGACGGTGCCAGCGCCTGTGTGGTGATGAGTGCCGACGAAGCCCGCAGTCGCGGCCTCGCGCCTTTGGGCATCTATCGCGGCGTGGCCGTGGCAGGCTGCCGTGCCGATGAAATGGGGATCGGCCCCGTCTATGCCATCCCCAAGCTGCTCAAGCAGCATGGGCTGACGGTTGGCGACATCGGCCTGTGGGAAATCAACGAGGCATTTGCCTGCCAGGTGATCTACAGCCGCGACAAACTGGGCATTCCCGATGAGCGCCTGAACGTCAACGGCGGCGCGATCTCCATCGGCCACCCCTTCGGCATGTCGGGCGCACGTCTGGTTGGTCACGCCCTGCTGGAGGGGCGTCGCCGCGGCGTGCGTTTTGTGGTGGTGAGCATGTGTATTGGCGGCGGCATGGGCGCTGCCGGCCTGTTTGAGTTGAGCTGATCCGATCTGTCTGCAACCAACCTTCAACCAAGGAGTTGAACATGATGGACAGCGCTTTCGCCAAGATGGGTTTTTCCACCTACACGCCAAGCTCCATCGCTTGCGTGATCAAGGATGTGCCCATATTCGACACCCCGGCCCCCGTGCGCGCATCGGCCGATGCACCCTTCGTGAGCGCCGAGCAGTTCAGTGCGCTGATCAGTCAGCTCTATGAAGCTGCCATGGATCCGGAAGGCTGGAAGCCTTTTCTGGAGACTCTGCGTCTGCAACTGGGAGGCAATTACGCCTCGCTCATAGTGCGCCCAGGCTCCGCCGATGATGTGGGGCTGATCGTCTCGGCCGCAGGCGACCGCCGCGATCTGATGCCGAACTGCCCCAAGATCAGCATGAGCCCGTTTCGCAGCATGCCTACCGATCGTATCGTGACCGTGGGGGATGTGATGCCCGAGTCCGAGTGGCGCGCCTCAAGCTACTACAACGACTGGTGCAAGCAGTTGCAGGTGTTCCACGTGATGGCTGCCGACATCGTCACCAAGGACAGCTGCGTCTATGGTCTGCGCATCACGCGGCCCGAAGGTGCCCCGGCTTTCAACAAGCAGGAGCGTGCCTTTGGCGCCATGATGCTGCCGCATATCAAGCGCGCGCTGAACCTGCATCTTTCGGTGAACCAGGACCGTCAGGTCATCTCCCTCTACAGCAAGGCCACGGCCCAGCTGATGGTGGGGGTGGTCATCCTCGATCAGAACGGCAATGTGCTGGAGTGCAATCCCGCTGCGGCCAGCATTCTGGACATGCAGGACGGTCTCAAGATCTCCGGCGGCATGCTGGAGGCCAACTACGCCAATGACAACCGCAAGCTGCAGCGCCTGATCAAGGATGCGCTCATGCATACCCAGGTCTCGCGCCTGTCCATGACCGAAGGCATGTCGGTCAGCCGGCAGTCCGGCCAGCTCAACTGGGGCGTGGTGGTGCAAAGCATTTCTCCCGACGAGTGGACCGAGGGCAAGCAGCGTCCCAGTGTCGCCGTCTTTGTACGCGACACCGGCGGCAAGGCCGACCCTCCCGTGAAGCTGGCTCAGCAGCTGTTCCAGCTGACGCCGGCCGAGACTTCGCTGGCCATTCAACTGGCCAACGGCCTGTCGCTTGAAGAGGCTGCCGAAGCGCTCAACATCCGCCGCAACACGGCGCGAGCCCATCTGCGCTCCATCTTCTCCAAGACGGGGGTGCGCCGTCAGACCGAGCTGGTGCGCATCTTCCTCAACAGCGTGGCCTGGCTGGGGAACAAGTGACCACGGTTGGTGGAAATAAAAAGCGGGCTTCGGCCCGTTTTTTTGTATATGGAGCAGAGCCGGGCAGTCTGCTTTCAATCCTGACCGTGGAAAATTCCTCGCGACAGCATGTCGATGGGAGGCCCGGATTCAGGCCGCTTGTGATCGGGCGTGGAGCAGCCTCGACTCATTGAAGGCCAGGTCAGGTCAGGCCGAAATGGCGCCTATGCAGAAATGACTTTACGGTTGCAGGCAAGCCCAGCGATTGTGGTCCATGCATTCCTTGGCGAAATCAATCTCCAGGCCCTGGAGTTTGCTTGCGCACAGCTTGTCCGCGCAGCATGGCCACATGGTCTCCCTGGCTTGCTTCTCATATATTTCATCCGCGCAAGTTCAATCGTTTGAAAACAAGCTGGCGGTCGCGGTGCGAATGCCTTCCAGAGCAAGATAACCCCCGCCCCTCACTAGAGAAACCAAGGCAGAATGACGTGCGCGAGGGTGAGTATCCGGTGTTCCTACGGAAGAAAGCACTTGCATGGCTAAACAGAAGAAATGTGACCGGCTCGCTCAAATACAGCAACGACATGAAACTATTTCGCAAGCCTGCTCTTGATCACTTCAACTTCATTTCTGGTGCGCCCTATGCAATGCTCTTGGTGGGTGGGATTATTGCGCTGTCGATGACAGTGATCTGTACCGTCGTCCTCTATCAGAGTCGGCTGGATGCAATGGAGCATGCGATAGAAACATCACGCAATGTTGCCCTTCTTGCTGAAAATGACGTGGTTCGGAACTTCGAGCTCTATGCACTGTCGTTGCAAGCCGTGGTCGATGGACTCAACGACTCCGAGGTGATGGCCGCCTCGCCGCATTTGCGTAATGCGGCCTTGTTCGACAAGGCCGCGACCGCGACCTATCTGGGATCCATCCTGGTTCTTGACGCAGACGGAAAAATTGCCCTCAATGCAGGGGTCGAGAATTCGGTGAATGGGCATTACTCGGATCATGACTTTTTCAAGGTGCACAAAGAAAGCCCAAGCATCGGGCTCTACGTGGGGGACCCTTATTCATCCGCGCTGCATGGCGGCTCCCTGAGCATTCCTCTGAGTCGTCGGATTTCCCATGCGGACGGCTCTTTTGCCGGCATTGTGCTGATAGATGTTCAGCTGGAGTACTTTCAGAAACTGTTTTCTGCGCTTTCGCTAGGTAAACACGGATCGCTGGCCTTGATAAGGAAAGACGGAGCCATGATGATGCGGCAGCCCTTCGATGCAAAGGTCATCGGGCGCAATATCCGCAATGCAAGCACGTTCAAGCAGTTCATGTCGGCACCCGAAGGCAGTTTTTCGGATACGTCGTACCTTGATGGGGCCCAGCGGGCGTATTACTTCAAGAATCTGCCCAGCTTGCCATTCATCATCATGGTGGCCAAGGCGCATTCCGATATTTACGCGGTCTGGCGACAGAGAGCCTTGCTGATTACCTCTGTCATGGGGATGCTCACCATGGCTTTCATTGGCCTGTCCTTCGCTTTCGGAGTGCAGCTCAAACGCCGCATGTGCGCAGAGTCTGAATTGGCGATGCTGGCACGTACCGACGGCCTGACTGGCTTGAGCAACCGCCGCAAACTCGATGAAATCATCGATCACGAATGGCGCAGGGCAAAAAGGAATCACAGCGCTTTTTCGCTGTTGTTCGTGGATATCGATTGGTTCAAGGCCTATAACGACACTTACGGGCATCAGGCCGGGGATGCTGTTCTGGCGACCGTGGCGAAATGCATTGGCGATAATATTCGGCGCCCGGAAGACAGTGCGGCACGCTATGGAGGTGAGGAATTCATCGTGGTGTTGCCCGACACGCCCCTGGATGGAGGGGCGCTCATTGCCGAGAATATTCGTGCGGCGATCGCACAGCTTGCCATTGCGCACACTGGAAGCGAATTCGGGTGCGTCACGGTCAGCATAGGTTGTGCTGCCTGGGTGCCGGCAAGAGATCTGGATATGCCGACGATTTTGCGTTCGGCCGACAAGGCGCTGTACAGCGCCAAGATGACGGGCCGTAACAAGGTCGCTTTGTCAAGCGCGTATTCATAATAGTGCTCCGCAAACCCTTGCCTGGCTTACCGGCGTGGCGCAAGGGGCCTGGTGCCTACCGGACTTGCCTTGCGTTGAAGCATGCACCCCGGTTCTCGGCCAACGGCATTTGCCCGGCAAGGAGAACTGCATACAAAACTAATAGCTGCAAGCGCTTGATATCAATAGATGGCAGCATTGAAAGTATCTGAATTCCATTGATATATTGTGCTGGCAGCTTTTATTTTGATAGTGGCTGTCTCAGGCAGTTGCTCGGGCGCATGCCTTGCTCAGGCGCATGCCTTGCTGGCGCGCAGCGCCGCAATATCTGCCCTGGCATAGCCCAGGGATGCGAGCACGGCATCGGTGTCCTGCCCGATCCTGGTTCCCGGTGTGGGGCGGCGCGCTGGGGTGCGTGAAAAGCGTGGGGCCGGTGAGGGCTGGCGCTGGGTACTGCCGTCCACTTCCAGATCGACGAACAGATTGCGCTGGGCGTTGTGTGGATGAGCGGGTGCCTCGGCCAGGCTCAGTACCGGGGCAAAGCAGACATCGCTGCCTTCGAGCTCTTCGCTCCACTGTGCCTGCGTCTTCCTGCGCACGATTTCGGCCACGCGGGCCTTGACTTCGGGCCAGTCGGAGCTCTGGTACTGGCGCCTGGGGTCCACATCGCTCAGGCCCAGCTTTTGCAGCTGCAAGGCATAGAACTGCGGCTCGATGGCGCCCAGGGTGATGTGCTTGCCATCTGCGCACTCGAATACTTCATAGAAGGGTGAAGTGTTGAGAAAGTGATTCTGTGCGGGATCGTCCTTCCAGTAGCCCATGCCGCTGCGCATCTGGTGCATCAGACCACTCATGGCGCTCACTCCGTCGATCATGGCTGCGTCCACCACCTGGCCCCTGCCGGATTGACGAGCCTCGTGCATGGCGCACATGATTCCGAACAGCAAGAACATGGCACCGCCCGCCATATCGCCCACGATGGTGGGCGGCAGCACGGGAGCTTGGCCGGGGCGCATGGAGGTGGACATCACGCCCGTCAGCGCCACATAGTTGATGTCATGGCCTGCGGCCTGGGACAGGGGGCCGGTCTGCCCCCAGCCGGTGACGCGGCCAAAGACCAGGCGCGGCGCGCGGCGGGCGACTTCCTCGGGACTGAAGCCTAGGCGCTCCATCACGCCGGGTCTGAAGCCCTCGATGAGCGCGTCGGCAGACTCGATCAGCTTCCAGGCGGCGGCGCGTCCGCCCTCGGACTTGAGGTCCAGCGCGATGGATTTCTTGCCCCGGTTCTGCGCCATGCGCGGGTAGCGGGATGCCGCAGCATGGTCTGCGCTGCGCTCGATGAGAATCACTTCGGCACCCATATCGGCCAGCATCATGCCGGCAAAGGGGGCAGGGCCTATGCCTGCAAATTCGATGACGCGCATTCCGCTCAAAGGCCCCGGGCTCTGGCCTTGAAAAGGGTGTTCTGTACTCAAGTCGGTCTCCTGTTTTTGTCTGCGACTTTTCTATCTTGTGGATCCTGCCGGTTTTGGACCCGTCCGTTTGGAGTATGTCCGGGGTGAAAGCCAGGCCAACACTGGACATTCCATAAAAAAAGGAGAGCAATACATGTTCAGGCTGGATGGGAAAGTGGCGCTGGTCAGCGGTGCCGGGCGCGGCATGGGGTTCGGCATCGCGCAGGCGCTGGCCGCGCAGGGCGCGCATGTGGTGGTGAACGACTTTCATCAGGACCGCGCCGAGAGTGCGGCAAGTCAGCTGCGCGAAGCGGGATTGAAGGCATCGGCACAGGCGGCGGATCTGACGGATCGCGACGCCATTTTTGCCATGGTGCAGCGCATTCGGGACGAGGTCGGTGTGGTCGATATCTTTGTGCACAACGCCGGTATCCCGGCCCAGGGCTGGGGCTACACGCCGTTTCTGCAGTCGCCCGAGTCCGAATGGAACGCCTGGCTGCAGCTCAATCTGCATGGGTTGATGCATGCCTGCCAGGCTCTGCTGCCCTCCATGCAGGAGCAGGGCTGGGGGCGCATTGTGGCCATCAACTCCGACGCGGCGCGCACGGCCACGGGCATGGGGCTGTGCGCCTATGGTGCAGCCAAGGCGGCCGCGATTGGCTTCATTCGCAATCTCTCGGGCGAAGTGGGCCCGCACGGGGTGACGGCCAACGCTCTGTCGCTGGGCACCATGAACAACTGGGAAGGCTCGGAGAAGATTGCCAGAAAGGGTACGTCCGTGGGCCGGGCAGGATCGCCCCAGGATGTGGGTGCGGCCGTGAGCTATCTGGCATCGACCGAGGCTGAGTGGGTCAACGGCCAGGTGCTGCCGGTCAACGGCGGTGGTCTGGTGGCCTGAGTTCAGCAGCCGTCCTCAACAGCCTTCCGGTGCAAGCCGGAAGGCTTTTTTGTCACTCATGGGACCGCGAGTTGTGGCAGCGAAGGCGACAGAGCCTCCGGTGCGGGCATTCTGGCGGCGCAAACCAGCTTTCGCGCCCGGCGGTGCAAGCCATGTGCCACCAGGGGCGGTTGCGGCCGGTTTTTCTCATAGTCTGCCCCTAGTCCGAATCAGGTAGGTTTGGGCAAAAGCCGTATGGCAATCTGAAAAAGAACTCGATAACAACCTGGTGATTTGAGGAAAGCAGATGGAGGCATTGATCTTCGACCATGTCCGAACCCCCCGAGGCAAGGGCAAGCCGGATGGAGCACTGCATGAGGTGACGCCGGTCTGGCTGGCCGCGCAGCCGCTGGTGGCGCTGCGTGAGCGCAATCGGCTCGATACGGCGGTGGTGGACGACGTGATCATGGGCTGCGTGGTGCCCGTGGGCGAGCAGGGTGGCAATGTGGGCCGCATGGCGGTGCTGCAGGCCGACTATGCGCAGAGCGTGGCCGGCGTGCAGCTCAATCGCTACTGCGGCTCGGGCCTGGAGGCGGTGAGCTTTGCCGCGGCCAAGGTGATGGCCGGCCAGGCCGACATGACGATTGGCGCCGGCGTGGAGATGATGTCCCGCGTACCCATGGGCTCCGATGGCGGCGCCTGGGCGCAGGACCCGCAGCTGGCCAGCAAGACCTATTTCGTGATGCAGGGCATCTCGGCAGACTTGCTGGCATCGCTGCGCGGCCACAGCCGCCGTGATCTGGACGAGTACTCGGCCGAAAGCCACCGCCGCGCGGCCAAGGCCTGGACGGAAGGTCGCTTTGACCAGTCTGTCGTTCCCGTCAAAGACTTCCTGGGCATGACGCTGCTGGAAAAGGACGAGACCATTCGAGCCGAGACCACCGCCGATTCGCTGGCCGCCCTCAAGCTCGCTTTCACCGAGATGGGCCAGAAATACGGTTATGACAGCGTGGCGCTGCAGCGCTATCCGCAGGTCGAGCAGATTCACCATCATCACCATGCAGGCAACAGCTCGGGCATTGTCGACGGTGCGGCTGCCGTGCTGATCGGCACGGCCGAGGCCGGCGCCAGGCAGGGCATGAAGCCCAGGGCCCGCATCCGCGCCTTTGCCAGCATCGGCTCCGAGCCGACCTTGATGCTGGATGGCCCGGCCCATGCCGCACGCAAGGCTTTGGCCAGGGCGCGAATGCAGGCTTCGGACATTGATCTGTGGGAACTCAACGAGGCCTTTGCCACGGTGGTGCTGACCATGATGGAGGAGCTGGACATTCCCCATGAGCGCATGAACGTCAACGGCGGAGCAATCGCGATGGGCCATCCGCTGGGGGCCACCGGCGCCATGATTCTGGGCACGGTGCTGGACGAGCTGGAGCGCACTGGCAAGCGCACGGCGCTGATCAGTCTGTGCGTGGCTGCTGGCATGGGCTCGGCCATGATCATCGAACGCGTGTGAGTGAGGGAGCACAAGTCATGACAACGGAAATCATTCGCTACGCCGTAGATGAGGACGGCATTGCCACGCTGACGCTGGATTACCCCGGCAAGACCATGAATGTGATCGACCAGGCTTTCATGGACAGCCTGGAAGCCTGTATCGCACGCATGCACGGCGACGACCGGGTGCGCGGCGGCATCATCACCTCGGGCAAGGACAGCTTTGTCGCGGGGGCCGACCTGATGGGCATGGAGGCCAATATCGACGCCATGGCGGACATGCCCATCGAGGAACTGTTCGCCTCCTGCGCATCGTTGTCCAGGCTGCTGCGCAAACTGGAGACCCTGGGCAAGCCGCTGGTGGCGGCAATCAACGGCATGGCATTGGGCGGCGGCTATGAAATCTGCCTGGCCTGCCACTACCGCATTGCAGCCGATGCACCCACGGTCATGGTCGGTCTGCCCGAGGCTCAAGTGGGCTTGCTGCCCGGTGCCGGCGGCACCCAGCGTCTGCCGCGCATGATCGGCATTCTGGCCGCCATGCCTTTTCTCATGGAGGGCAAGCAGCTGCAGGCCGTGAAGGCCAGGGAGGCCGGACTGGTGGACGAGGTGGTGGCTCCCGAGCAGTTGCTCGGCGCTGCCAAGGCCTGGCTGCTGGCCAGTCCCACGGCGGTGCAGCCCTGGGATGTGAAAGGCTTTCGCATCCCCGGTGGCGGCCCGCTGGATGCGCGCGTGGCACCGGCTTTCGTGGTGGGCAACACCATGCTGCAGGCCAGGACCTTTCACAATATGCCGGCGCCGCTGTGCATTCAAAGCTGCATCTACGAAGGTTGCCAGCTGCCCATGGACAAGGGCCTGCGCATCGAGAGCAAATACATGGCCACGCTGTCGCGCAGTCCCGTGGCGCGCGGCATGATTCGCACGCTCTTTGTCAACAAGGCCAAGGCCGAGAAAGGTATGCACCGTCCTGCAGGCTTGGAGCCCTTCCAATGCCGCAAGCTGGGTCTGATAGGCGCAGGCATGATGGGCGCGGGCATTGCCTTGGTGGCCGCCCAGCGCGGTATTCAGGTGGTGCTGATAGACCGGGATCAGGCAGCTGCGGACAAGGGCAAGCAGTACTCCGAGAAGACACTGGCCAAGCAGGTGGACAAGGGCCGCCAGAGCCGCGAGAAGGCCGATGCCATCCTCGCTCGCATCACTCCCGGCACTGATTACGAGTTGCTGCGAGATGCCGATATGGTGGTCGAAGCCGTGTTCGAAGACCGTGCCATCAAGGCTGAAGTGACCCGTAAGCTGGACACCGTGCTGTCGCCTGGCTGCGTGCTGGCCAGCAACACCTCGGCCCTGCCCATCAGCCTGCTGGCGCAGGCGAGCGACAGGCCCGATCGCTTTATCGGCCTGCACTTCTTCTCGCCGGCCGACAAGATGCCGCTGGTGGAAGTCATTCGCGGCAAGCAGACATCGGATGCCACGCTGGCGCAGGCACTGGATTTCGTGGCTCAGCTCAAGAAGACGCCCATTGTCGTCAACGACAAGCGCGGCTTTTTCACCAGCCGCTTCATCGGCGCGTTTGTGGATGACGCCATCGGCATGGTGGCAGAAGGCATTGCCCCTGCATTGATAGAGAACTGTGCAAAGCATGCGGGCATGCCCGTGGGGCCGCTGGCGATTACCGACGAGCTGTCGATTGATCTGTCCAAGCATGCGGGCGAATCCCAGGCCAGGGAGTTCCCAGGGGAATACAAGCCCGGTCGCTCCGTGCCGGTGATCGGCAAGCTGTTCGAGCTGGGCCGTCTGGGCCGCAAGGTGGGCAAGGGCTTCTATGACTACGATGAAAGCGGCAAGCGCATCTGGCCGGGCCTGGCCGAGCATTACCCGCTGAAAGACCTGCAGCCCAGCGCGCACGACCTCAGGCAGCGCATTCTCTATGTGCAGGCCGTCGAAGGAGCGCGTGCCATGGAAGAAGGCGTGCTGCTGGCGCCGGCCGATGGCGACATCGGCTCGATTCTGGGAGTGGGCTTTCCCGCCTATACCGGCGGCCCCTTCTGCTTTATCGACGGCATAGGTCTGCCGCAGTTCGTGGCCGAGGCCGATCGCCTGGCAGATCTGTTTGGCGAGCAACTGCGCCCGCCTCAGCTGCTGCGCGATATGGCGGCCAGGGGCCAGACCTTCTACGGCAAGAGCGCAAGAGCCTGACAAGAGCACAAATGTGCCGTTAGGGGCGGGCCAGGGCTCGCCCCATGTGCAGACACTCATCCGATAAATACATCAATGGAGACAAGCCATGGATGAAGTCTTCGATTACATCGTCATAGGCGCGGGCTCGGCGGGCGGCACACTGGCTGCACGGCTGAGCGAGAACCGACAGCACAAGGTCCTGCTGCTGGAAGGCGGCGCAAGCCACAAGGATTTGCTGGTCTCCATGCCTTCTGGCTGGGGCCAGATGATCAACAGTTCCCGTTATTCCTGGGGGCACGAAACAGAGCCCGAGCAGTACGCAGCCAGGCGCCGCATCAGCCTGCCGCGAGGCAAGCGCCTGGGAGGCTCATCTTCCATCAACGGCATGATTTATGTGCGCGGCGATCGCGCGGACTTCGACAGCTGGGCTGAGCAAGGGGCGGCGGGCTGGAGCTATGACGAGTTGCTGCCCTACTTTGTGCGCACCGAAGACCAGCAGCGCAGCGAACAAGAATTCACCCGGCCCTGGCATGGGCGCGGCGGGCCGCTGACAGCGAACAACCTGCACAATCCCCATCCGGTATCGCTGGCCATGGTGCAGGCTGCCATTCAAGCCGGCATGCCCGCATGCAAGGATTTCAACAACGGCCATCCTGACGGGGCAGGGCTGTTTCAGGTCAATCTCAAGAATGGTCAGCGCTCGTCGGTGGCCAAAAACGCCATCGAGCCCGCCATGCGGCGGCTCAATCTGGATGTGCGCATGCAGGTGCTGGTCACCCGCATAGGTCTGGACGGGCTGCGCGCCAGCACGGTGCACTGGAGGGACAAGGCCGGCGCAAGCCATGCAGCTCGCGCAAGCAAGGAAGTCCTGCTGTGTGCAGGGGCCCTGCAGTCGCCCCAGTTGCTGATGCTTTCGGGCATCGGCCCGGCAGCGCACCTGCAGGAGATGGGGATCGAGGTCAAGGTGGATCTGCCCGGGGTGGGCGCCAATCTGCAGGACCATGCGATTGTCCCCATGTCCTGGCGCATGAAGGCCGGAACGCCCAGCCTCAACCGCTCGCTGCGCGGCCTGGGGATTGGCGCTTCGCTCATTCAGTACCTGTTGACCAGGCAGGGAGCCATGGCCATGCCAGCCTCGGAGTTTGCCGCATGGTTCCGCAGTGACTCCAGCCTGCCCTACAACGACATCCAGATTCACGGCCTGCCCGTGACCGGCGATATCGAGGGTTATATGCAGGGCGGCAAGAACTACCGCACCGAGGCCTTCCCCGGCATGACGATGGCGCCCTATCAGGTGCGGCCCTATTCACGCGGCCAGCTCAGGCTCAGGAGCAGCAAGCCCGAGGAGCTGGCCAGCATTCGCATGAACTATCTGCATGACGAGCGTGACCGCAAGGCGCTGCTCCATGGAGTACGCATGGCCAGCAGGATTGCCCACCAGCCCGCGCTGGCCGGCCTGATCGAAGCGCAGACGCGCCCGGCACCTGGCCTGCAAAGCGACGAGGAGCTTCTGGACTGGATCTCCATGTACATGGGATCGGGCCACCACGCCTGCGGCAGCTGCCGCATGGGCCATGCGGCCGATCCGCGAAGCGTGGTCACGCCCGACCTCCGGGTCAAGGGCGTGCAGGGCCTGCGCGTGATCGATGCCTCGGTCATGCCGCATCTGGTGTCGGGAAACACGAATGCGGCATCGGTGGTGATTGGCGACAAGGGCGCGGATCTGGTGCTGGGCCTGGCCCCGCCTGCTGCAAGGCGGTGGAGTGTGGCAGCCGTGCTGCCGGATGGCGCATGCGCCGCCGCCGCGGTCTGAGCTTTGGAAGAATGGGCGGAGACAAAAGATGAACTTCGATTTCAGTGACGACCAGAGCGCATTGCGCAACGAAATACGAAAATTCCTGACCAGGGAATCGCCGCTGACGCAGGCGCGTGCCTTGCTCGAGGGCGAGGGTCACCATGCCCAGGACGTATGGAGCGGCATGGCCCAGCTGGGTGTGAGCAGCCTGATGCTGCCGGAGGACTGTGGCGGTATCGGCCTCGGTGCCATGGAGATGTGCGTGGTGGCCGAAGAAGTGGGCCGCCAGCTCAGTCCCGTGCCTCTGGCATCGACCATGTATCTGGCGGTGCAGGCCGTCCTGCTATCTACACAGGAGCAGTCCGCGCAACGAAGGCAATGGCTGCTACCGGTTTCGGGTGGAAGCATTGGCTGTCTGGCAGCGCCGACGGACGGGCAGGAGCCGCCATACGCTCTGCCCCTGTTTGACGGCAAGACCTTGAAGGGGGAGTGTCCGCTGGTGGCCGATGGCATGGCCGCGCAATGGGGGGTGGCGCTGGCGCGCAATGCGATGGGGGCGGATGTGCTGGTGGCTTTCAGGTGTGACGGCTCGGTGCAGCGCAAGAAGCTCAAGACGCTGGATCCTTCCAAGCCCTATGCCTTGTTGCGCTTTGACGGCACGGCGGCCGAGCAACTTGACGGAGCCAGCAGCGCTGCCCAGGTGCTGTCACGCGTGCGCAATCGTGCTGCCGTCATGCTGGCCTTTGAACAGCTGGGAGCAGCCGACGCCGCGCTGGAGATGGCTTGCCACTACGCCAGGGAGCGCAAGGCCTTTGGCCGGCCCATTGGGTCTTATCAGGGCATCAAGCACAAGCTGGCCAATCTCTACACCAACAACCAGCTGGCCCGTGCGCATTGCTACTACGGAGCCTGGGCGCTGACGGCAGACATGGCTCTGGCTGATGGTGCGTCCGAGCTGCCCGGCGCAGCCGCCGCAGCACGCGTGAGCAGCACTCAGGCGCTGTCGGATGCTGCACAGGAAAACCTGCACACCCACGGCGGCATGGGCTATACATGGGAGCTGGATTGCCATCTGTTCTACCGCCGTGCGCGCCAGCAGGCCGTGGAGCTGGGCAGTATCCACGCCTGGCGCGAGCAGGTGGCGGCCGAGTTGCAAAAGCGGTTGCTTGCTCCTGCGAAAGAGACGATTGTGCAGAGCTCGGCTGCGACTGACCGCCAGTCCATGGACTTTGAGGACACGCCCGAAGAGGCCGCCTTCCGCGCCGAATGCCGCGCCTGGCTGCAAGCCAATGCCGAGCCCAAGGCCAATGCCGACGACTACTTCGGTCGTGACATGACTGCCGAGCAGCGCATGGAGGCAGCCCGGCTCTGGCAGGGCAAGAAGGCTGCAGCAGGTTTTGGTGCGATTACCTGGCCCAAGGTGCTGGGTGGCCGGGGCGGTACACCCATGCAGGAGCTGATCTGGCGCCAGGAGGAGGGCAAGGTCAAGGTGCCCACGGGCATGTTCAATGTCAGCCTGGGCATGGTGTTGCCATCGGTGATGGCGCACGCCAGCGCCGAAGTGCTGGCCCTGCATGTGGCACCGGCATTGGGCGGAAAAAACCTCTGGTGCCAGTTGCTGAGTGAACCCGGCGCAGGCTCTGACCTGGGCATGGTGCGTACCCGTGCCGAGCGTGCGACCGATGGCCGCGAGGGATGGATCGTCAACGGCCAGAAAGTCTGGACCTCTCTCGCGCAGTTTGCCCAGTTTGGTCTGGTATTGACTCGTACCAATCCCCAAGCCAGCAAGTTTGAAGGCTTGACCACTTTCTTCCTGGACATGAAGTCGCCGGGCATTACCGTGCGCCCGATTCGCCAGGCAGGGGGAGAGTCCGAGTTCAACGAAGTCTTCTTCGAGGACGTGTTCGTGCCCGATAGTCAGATGGTGGGCAAGCTGGGTGGTGGCTGGAAGGTCACGTTGACAGGCTTGATGGCAGAGCGCCTGGCCATTGGCGGAGTGATGCCCGCCGAGCTGTGGCGCACCACGGCTGGCTTGCTGGCCGATCATCGATTTGACGGCAGGCCGGCGCTGCAGGACGGTCGCCTGCGCGAGCGCTGGGCCGACCTCTATCTGAAGGAGCAGGCGCTATGGCTGCTGCAGTGCCGCGCTCTGACGGCGCTGAGCAAGGGTCGTCAGCCCGGCCCCGAAATGAGCGGCGCCAAGAACGTGGCCGCTGCCGCACTGCAGTCCTTTAGCTATTTCGCCATCGACTTGCTGGGCGAGCGAGGTGTGCTGGCCGCCAGCGAACTTGGAGAGCGTTTTGCCATGGTGGAGCGCCTGTGGTTCGGCTCTGCCGGTATGCGCATTGCGGGCGGTACCGACGAGGTGGTGCTCAACAGCATTGGCGAACGCGTGCTGGGGCTGGCTGCCGAGCCCCGTGCGGACAAGGACCTGCCCTTCTGCGAACTGCTTGCCTAGTGACTTGGCGCGGCACACCGCAATGTGCCGCGTCCTTTTTACTGGGCATACAAGACTCCATTCAATCCACGTGGCGGAGATCACGTTTTTCAGGAGACAGGAAATGAGTGCATCTGCTGTGGCCCGTGTGCCGCAAGCCGCTTCGGCCAGGGTGATGCCGGCCAGCAATGTGACGGGCTGGCGTCGTCACTATCTGCTGCTGGTGCTGTTGCTCGTCTATGGCGTGAGCATGATAGACCGTCAGATCATGGGGGTGCTGATTCAGCCCATCAAGCAGGAGATGGGGGTTTCGGACAGTGCCATGGGCCTGCTCACGGGTCTGGCCTTTGCTCTGTTCTACAGCATTCTGGCAGTGCCATTTGGCCGCTTTGCCGACCGTACCAACCGCCGCAACCTGATTGCCTGGTGCTGCGCCGGCTGGAGCGTTGCCACGGGTCTTTGCGGCATGGCGGTGGGCTTCTGGAGCCTGACGGCTGCTCGTGTGGGCGTGGCTGTGGGCGAGGCGGGCAGCACGGCGGCATCGACCACCATGATCGCCGACGTCTACCCGCCCGAACAGCGCAGCCGAGCCATGAGCGTGTTCAGCCTGGGCCCGCATCTGGGCTCGCTGGTGGGCCTGGGCGTGGGAGCCTGGATTGCCCAGCACCATGGTTGGCGTGCGGCCTTTCTGTGGCTGTCTGTGCCCGGCGTGCTGATCGCTTTGGTGCTGCGCATGACTTGCCGTGAGCCTGTGCGCGGCGCGCAGGAGGGGCGTGCCGTGGTGCAGGCAGCAACCGAGAAGTTCAGCGAGGTGATGTCAGCCCTGGTGCGCAACAAGGCGTTTGTGGGCCTGGGGCTGGCCAGCATGCTGATGGCGTTCTCGGGCTATGCGATCGGCATGTGGAATACCGCGTTCCTGGTGCGCTCCCACGGTCTTCAGCTCAAGGACGCGGGCGCCATCATGGGATTCATCGGCGGGCCGGGGGCGATTTTCGGGGCTTTGCTCAGTGGCTGGGTCACCGATCTGATGGCAAGGAGGGATGTGCGCTGGCAGATTGGCGTTCCGGTTCTGGGGACGCTGATTTCGATTCCGCTGGGGCTGGCTTTCTATCTGAATGACTCTGCGGGACAGTGGACGCTGGCCGGCTTGCAGATTCCGCATGCGATTGCCTACTACGGCCTGTTCTCCATCTTCTCCAGCTTCTGGGCCGCGCCGGTGTTTGCTGCACTGACCAATGTGATTGCCTCCAGCCGTCTGGCGACTTCTCTGTCCATCTACAACCTGCTGCTGACTGCAGTTGGCGGTGGTCTGGGACCTCTGACGGTGGGTTTGCTCAGCGATGCATTCATCGTTTGGGCGGGCAGTGAATCGCTGCGCTGGGCGCTGGTCTGCATGCTCGCCTTTTATGCGCTGGCACTGCTGATCTATGCCTGGACCATCAAGCCCTATGCATCGATGGTGACTGCGAAAAAGATCGCCTGAGGCGATCTGGAAACAGACGATGGAGAGAGTTTCCACTGAGATTGTGCTTTCTTCGACTAAGTCTTGGGAAATGCCATGGCGGAAGTTTTTTAAGGGTAGGTTCTGTTGGGTGCGGCTTGCCTATCTGCGAGCATGCCCCCTCGAAACCACAAGGGTCTGCACCAGGTTCAAGCGGACGATGAATGTGGACAGACCGTCGTCGAGCATTGCAGCACCTGCGGGACAAGTGGATTCGTAAAAACGGGAAGACAGACGGAGACAAGAGATGACACGGACCTTCAATCTGGCGGATATTTTTGAGTTGGTGGTGCAAGCTGTGCCGGATCGCATTGCCTTTGGCTGCGGCAGCCAGAAGCTCAGCTTCAAACAGCTCGATGAGCGAGCCAATCAGCTGGGCAATGCGCTGCGTGCGCGTGGCGTAGGACGGGGCGACAACGTCGGCATCCAGCTCTACAACTGCGCCGAGTATCTGGAGGCCTTTTTCGCCTGCTGCAAGATCGGTGCCGTGCCGGTCAACGTCAACTACCGCTACGTGGCCGATGAGCTTCAGGGGCTGTTCAACAGCCTGGACCTGCGCGGCCTGGTCTATGGTGCGGACTTCGATGCGTCGGTGCTGGAAGTCATTGCCCTGGTGCCCACTTTGCGTCTGGCGCTGCGGGTTGGCGAGGAGCGCCATGGCCTGCCCAGGACAGTGCAACCCTACGAGCGCGTGTTGGCCGAAGGTGGACGGGAGCTTACGGACGCCGAGCGCAGCGATGACGATATCTTCATGCTCTGCACCGGCGGCACCACGGGGTTGCCCAAAGGGGTGATGTGGCCGCATAAATCCTTGTTCATGGGGGCCTTGGGCGGTGGCGGCTATTACTTCCGCAGACCTCCCATCGAAAGGCCGGAGGAGCTGCTGCAACTGGTACCCAACGGCCCGGCACTGGCCTATCTGGCGGCGGCACCGCTCATGCATGGCGCAGCCATGTGGGCCACCCTGATCAGCCTGTTTTCCGGACATCCGGTCTATGTGAATGATCGCAAGAACTTTGATCCCGTACACATGCTGGATCTTATCGAGCATCACCAGATCAATGTGATGGCCGTGGTCGGCGATGCCATGGCCTTGCCCATCATCCAGACGCTGGAGAAGAACCCCGGGCGCTGGCCTCTCAAGTCACTGATGATCTTCGGCAACGGCGGTGCCGTGTTCTCGCGTCATCTGCAGGAGCGGCTGCTGGTGCAGGTGCCTCATCTGGTGCTCAACAACGGCATGGCCAGCTCCGAATCCGGTGTCTTGGGCGGAGGGGAGAAAACGCCCGAGGGCGAAGGCTTTATGCGCATCTCGCCGCGTCCCGACCTCAGCGTGATCTCCGAAGATCTGCGCATTCTGACGCAGCCAGGTGAGGAAGGCATTCTTTCGCGCCGTGGTCACATGCCCCTGGGCTATTACGGAGATCCCAAGAAAACGGCCGAGACCTTTGTGATGGTCGAGGGCAGCCGCTGGGTGTTGACAGGGGACAGGGCCCGCATCGACACCACGGGTGAATATGTGGTGCTGGGCCGTGGTTCGCAGTGCATCAACACAGGAGGCGAGAAGGTTTACCCCGAAGAGGTGGAGGAAACCGCGCGCCGCTACCCGCCGGTTCAGGATGTGGTGGTCGTGGGCTTTCCTGACGAACGCTGGGGCAGCAAGGTGGTGGCCGTGGTGCAGGTGCAGCAGGGCCACGAGTTTGATCTGCAGGAGTTCGAAAAGATCTGCCGCAGCAATCTGTCGGGCTACAAGCTGCCGCGCGCCGTGTATCTGGCCACTGAAGTCAAGCGCAGCCCGGCAGGCAAGGCGGATTACCGCTGGGCCAAGGCCTATGCGGCGGAGCATGAACCGCTGAGCGCCGTAGCGGCCTGAACCGGAGGGAAGAACAGTTACAGACAGCACAAGGGATACCCTGTTCGTCGCGCCTGACGACGGGATTTAAAGGAGGCTCCGGCCTCCTTCTTTTTTTTATCTTCAGCGTGGCGCAGCGCAGATCCGGCGCGCAGTCTTCTCGGACTTCAGGGCCACAAAGGCTTTGGCTTGCGTGTCATAGCGGTGTGCAATCACATACCGGCTGCAGCGATCCGAATACCGCGCGCAGGCCTGCATGGCAATGCAAAGATGGGGCCCGTTCCCCCAGACCTTGGCGGGCGGCCGGTCGTAAATGCCTTCGTACAGCGTCTGCTCCTGCGCTCCCCCGTCATTCCATCTGGCCACGATTTCAGAAGAGAAATGGTCAAAGCCTGCGCTGCTGTAGCCCACCTCGTAGTCAATCGTGCCCAGCCTGGTGATGGAAGTGCGGCCCGTGACCTGCTTTTCCCAGGCCGCAGCTTCCTGCGCGCTGCAAGGCATGACGCAAAAGCTCAGCAGCATGAGCCAGATCTGAGGCGGGATACGGAACTTGCGCAAATGCATGGGGTATGGACGTGGAAGATGACGGGGTCACTATATCGCTGGCATCCGCATGGAGTGAACACGATCTGCTCGATGTGCCTGCTCAAGGCGCTTGGTCGAGGCGCCCTATTTCTGCGAAGGAGGCCAGGGAGGATGGCTGCTCGCAAGCAGGGCGGGTCTGACGGATTGGGGCCGTTTTTGGATGAGGAGGGGATGAAAAACGAGCGCAGGCCTCAAGAGCCGGGTTCGAGGCCTGGGGGTAGGATCGGCAGCGCTCAGTTGGCCCTGTGCTCGCTGCGCTTGAGCAAGCGGCCCGGCAATGCATCGGTGGCCATGCTGTCGCGGTAGGTAATCTGGCCGGACTTGATGGTGTAGCGATAGCCCTGCGCGCCTTGCAGGAAGCGCTTGCCGCCGGCGGGCAGGTCGCGAGCTATGTGCGGCGGCAGAATTTTGAGTGCCTGCAGATCGATGAGGTTGAGATCTGCCAGTTTGCCGACCTGCAGGACTCCTCGGTCGGCAAAGCCGTAGAGCGAAGCCGGCCGCTGCGTCAGCATATGGACGGCCTGCTCGATGCTGAACAGGCCGCGCTCGCGCACCCATTCGGTGAGCAGAAAGGTCGTGGCGCTGCCGTCGCAGATGGTGCCCACATGGGCACCGCCATCGCCCAAGGCGGGTACGGTGTGGGGATGGCCGAGCAGCTCGTGCAGGGCGCTGCAGTCATGGTCCAGATAGTTGGCCATGGGCAGATAGACCAGTGCCTGACCTTCATTGCCCAGCATGAAGTCATACATCCAATCCAGCGGTGGCTGGCCGGCTGCGTCGGCCAGAGCCTGAACCGAATCGCCTTCTTGCGGCAGATAGTTGGGCTCTTGGCCGCTCCAGGGGTACATGCCCGCAAAGTTCTGGCCGAAATACTCCATGAACAAATGGGGATTGCGGTCCTTCTCGCCGAGGATGGCGCTGCGCGTGCCTGGTCGGGACAGCTCTTTGATGCGTTCTGCCGGGCTGAGCTGTGCCAGCGCTTCATAGCTGGGCTTGCTGGAAAAGGGGTTCAGGCTGCATTCAAACCCCATGAGTACGCCCACAGGGCGGTTGAGCACCTGGCCCATGATGCGCAGCCCGCCGGCATTGGCTGTTTCAATATGCTGCAGCAGCTCTCGGTGCAGCTGCGGGCGGTGCGGATACTGAAGCACGGTGAGAGTGCCGGCGCAGCCCGTGCCCTGACTGACGCGTGTGAGGATGCCGAATTCGTCCTCGATGTGCTCGAAGTCCGAGATCATCTGGAAGACGCTGTTCGGATAGCTCTTGAGCGAGAGTCCCAGCTCCAGCAACTCCTCGCTCACGGCCTGGTACATGGGGGTGAAGTCCCCCGACTTGGAGCGGTGGGCCATGGTGCGCGAGGTTGACAGACCAACGGCACCGGCGGCCAGACCTTGCTTGATCAGCTCCTGCATGGTGCCGATGTCCTCGGCATTGGCCTGCTCGCGCCGTATGGCGCGCTCTCCCATGGCATAGACGCGCAGCGGACCGTGAGGCAGCAGGGCTGCAATATCGATGTCGTAGTGCCGCCCTGCCAAGGCTTGCAGATACTCAGGAAAGCTTTCCCAGTTCCAGGGCAGGCCTTCATGCAGCGCGGTGTCGGGGATGTCTTCCACGCCCTCCATGAGCGCAATCAGCGTGTCGCGGTCCTCGGGCCGGCAGGGGGCAAAGCCCACGCCGCAGTTGCCAATCACTGCGGTGGTCACGCCCTGCTGGGAACTTGGCCAAAGCCTTTCATCCCAGGTCGCCTGACCGTCAAAGTGGGTATGCACATCCACAAAGCCCGGTGTCACCAGCAATCCGTCGGCATCGATTTGCTGCGCGGCGGCTCCCAGGTCTTGGCCGATGGCGGCGATGCGCCCGTTGCGCACGCCAAGGTCTGCGCGGTAAGCAGGGGCGCCGGTGCCGTCCACGATGCGGCCGTTGCGGATCAGCAAGTCGAAATGCGGCATGTGTCAGTCTCCTTGAGGTTCTGGCATGCGGTCGAGCCCGCAGCCGCATTCCATTAAGAGGCAATCCGCACCCAAGGCCAATCCGGGTTAGGGAATCGTCCGTTGGGACGATGTGAGGGCGGCTGCTCATGACCACGATGCTCAAGGCGGCGCCATCGGACTGGACATGGATGCGGCCGCGATGCGAGACGTGCGCAAAGACCTGCTCCCGCGCTCCTTCCGTCCGAGGGCAGACAGCGCTGCTGAGGCGTGAACAGCGGCGAGAGCCATGACGTGATGCAAAAAACCAAGAAAACAATGACAAACAAAAATCATCAAAGCTCATCAAGAGTGTATGTGCTGGCGCTGCTGACGGCCTTGTCTGCCCTGACCTTCATGGACAGGCAGATCCTGGCTGTGCTGCTGCAGCCCATCAAGCAGGAGTTCGGCTTCTCGGACCTGCAGATCGGCCTGATCACCGGACTCGGTTTTGCGCTGACGTTCGCAGTGCTGGGCATTCCTCTGGGACGACTGGCAGACAGAAAAGAGCGCCGCAGCCTGATTGCCTGGTGCCGTGGCGTTGGTGGCAGCGTGGCGGCGCTGGGCGCGCTGGCCACTGGCTCGGGTGGACTGACTGCATCGCGCGCCGGTGCCGCATTGGGGGATGCCGGTGGCGGCGCTGCGTCCATGTCCATACTGGCCGATCTGTACAAGCCCCATGAGCGCTCGCGTGCCATGAGTGTTTTTGGTGTCGGCAATGCGATGGGCGCCTTGCTGGCTTTGCTTCTGGGGCCGTTGTTTGCCGAGTGGTGGGGGTGGCGTGTGACCATGGTCATCATCGGTGTGGCCATCATGGTCTTGTCCCTGGTGCTGCGCCTGAGCATCAGCGAACCCGTTCGGGCCATCGCGCAGGTGATCTCCGAGCCGCAGGACGGCCGGCAGCAGGCCAAATCTGCCGTCGCCTTGATATGGAGAGAGCCCGTGACCCGATTTCTAATCGTGGGCGCTGCTTGTGTCCTGATCGCGGGAATCTCGATCGGCGCCTGGAATGTGGCTTTGCTTGCGCGGCGTTTCGATCTCAGTCTCAAACAGGCGGGGACGATTTCTGCAGGGGCCGCTGTGCTCTCGGTCTCGGGCAGCCTCTTTTCTGGCTGGTTGACGGACCGGCTGGCGCGCAGCGATGTGCGCTGGCAGATTCGCATCCCCGTGATCGGCACCAGCCTGGCCATGGTGCTGGGTTTCGGCTATCTGCTGGTGGGCTCGGACATGTTCATGCTGTCCATGGCCTGCATGTTGATCTATTCGTTCTTCACATCCTGGTGGGCTCCGGCCACCTACGCTGCCTTGAGCCTGGTCGTGCCGACCGAGCGGCGCGCCACGGCCAGCGCCATGGTGCTGATGGCCGGAGCCCTGCTGGGCAACGGAGTGGGGCCTATTGTGGCCGGCTGGCTCAGTGATGTGCTCAACACTGTTGCGCCCGGCGAAGGCCTGCGCTATGCCATGGCGATCATGATGTGCACGCTGCTGCCCGCGGTATGGGCGTTTTACCGTGCTCTGCAGCATTACCCCGGCGCCTATCGCAAGGCCCACGCGCCCGTGGTCGCTGCCGCATGAAGGCGGAAAAAGTGACCGAGAAGGATTCTTGCGTCGTCTGGAAGATGATCTATCTGGCGCGGCGCAACCCGGCGCTGCGCCCGGAGGAGTTCGCGCAGGCATGGCGCGAGCATTCCGCGCTGGGCCGCCAGTGTCGCAACGTGGGCCAGCGCGTCAAGGCCGTGGCCCAGTGCTCACGACATCTGCAGGCAGATGCCGCAGAGCTGGGCAAGGACTATGACGGCGTCAACCTCATGGTGCTGGCCGAGCGCGAAGCGGGCTCTGCGATCTGGAGCGACCCCGAAACTCTGGCCGTCATGCGCCCCGACGAGCCGCGCGTGTTTGCCGACTATGTTCGCAATTTCTCGCTGCTATGCCGTCAGCAGGTGTTGCGTGGCAGCCTGTGCACAGATGTCTTGCCGCAGCATAAACAAGTCATGTTGATCGGCTTTTTGCAGCGCAGCGACGTCTGGCGCGGGGCTGCGGCCTTGCCGGAGATTTGTCCACCGCAGTGGCAAAGCCTTGCCCTGGGCCTGGCCAGCCGCATTGTCTGCAACACCGTCGATGAGCAGCCTCCTTCCGGCTACGGCTACCGCCATGTGGTCGAGTGGTGGTTTGACACGGTGGAGCAGGCGCAGGCGGCAGCGGCTTCACTCGATGTCTCGGCCCGTGCGCAGGACGGCGAGTTCGGCTGGGGCGAGCATGTCTTCATGCTGACGGAGGTGACACATGCCAGACCTTGAGGGATTGAAAAGATAGTAGCTGCTTGCGCTTTATGAATAAGGATTTCAATATGTTTTGTATTGAATTTCCATGGAGATAAAGCGCTGGAAGCTATGGTTTTAAAAGGCAGACCTTCACCCCGACAAAAAAAGGCCCATGCAAGCGCATGGGCCTTTGGCCTTGGAGATTCTCGGGATCAGGCCGTCGCTTCCTCGGCTTCCTGGGTATAGGCCACCATTCCGCGAGGAATGTACCTGCCTTCGCACTGGTCCAGATACTCGGCCGCCTTGGCGCGGGGGTTGTAGAACTGCTTGTACCAGATGCGGGCCTTGAGGAAGGCGCCGTCACTGGGGATGAACAGCGGGTTCAGGCAGGGCGCCTTCTGAGACCAGACTTCGAAGTCCTGGGCAAAGGCCAGGCGGCTGGCCTCCTGGTACTGTTTGGCCGCGATTTCGTCCGCCTTGGTGGGCAGGCCGCCGTGTGCAGTCTTGACCAGCAGGTTGTGCCAGACCTTGATCCTGCCGTCCTCGATGGGGGTGTGCATGATCATCATGAAGGAGTTGAACATGCCGCTGACCTTGGAGACCAGGATGGAGGGGCCGTGGTACCAGGTGTCGGTGTGCAGATCGGCGCTGGCGCCGCCTTCGCCCACCAGGGTGCGGTGACCGCCGCACTGGCGCTGGATGGCGTTGTGGCCCTTGAACTCGTTCTCGAAGCGTGCCACGGTGGAGCCGTGGATGGGGCTCAGATGACCATAGTCGGCAATATTGTCCACGACCTCCATGGGGTGCTGGTTCAGCTCGCCCAGGTAGTCCCACTGGCCGTTGACATAGGTCTCGTCATGCCAGTCGCCAAAAGTGGGCAGATCGTAGTCGGGCTCGCCGCCTTCGGGATCGAACCAGACCCAGATGGCTCCGTACTGCTCGACAACCTTCCAGCTCTTGACCGCAGCCGCTGCCGGAATGGCTCCGTCGTGATAGGGGATGTGGTTGCACTTGCCGTCCGCGCCGAAGCGCCAGCCGTGATAGGGGCAGCGGATGCCGTCGCCTTCCACATTGCTGCCGCCGCCGTCGATCACCACATAGCTGGTGGCATTGGGCGCTGCCAGATGGGTCTTCATATGGGGGCAGTAAGCGTCCAGCAGCACGACCTTGCCGCTTTCGCGGCCACGGTACAGCGCGAAATCCTGGCCGAAGAAGCGCACGGCCACGGGCTTGTGGGTGTCGAGCGCCTTGGCCTCGGAAATCATGAACCAGCCACGTGGGTAGGTGAATTCACCGAGGCGGTAGTCCTTCGTGGTTGCCATTGCAGAGGTCTCCGTATTTAGTTTTGGACGGATGAATCTTCTGGCAAGCGGCGTCGCCGCGCATACTCTGTTTGGACGAGTGAAGGCGCGGCTTTGATCTGGCGCAAACCGCACAGGGTTTGCCCTTGGTCGGGTGTTTGCGCACGCTTACCTGCGGCTCACATGGTCGCAGCCACGCGCTCTTTGTGAAGTGGTTGCAGGTCAATCATGGTGTAACTCTTGGCCAGTGGCAGAGCGTCTTTCTCAGTGCCCAGCCAGAACAGTGCCGCCGCAATTTCTTCGGGGGTGGAGGCACCATAGCGCTGAGCCAGCAGGCCATCGTCGCCCAGCGTGGCCTTGACGGCCTCGGTGCTCACCACGCCGGGGTTGACGCTGAAGGCGCGCACATTCTGCTGCTTGTATTCGGTGTTGATGCAGCCGGCCAGGCGCGCGATGGCGGCCTTGGAGGCTCCATAGGCAAAGCCCCAGCCGCCCTGGTCGGCGGGCACGGGCGGGTTGTACTGGCCCGCAGCCGAGCACACATTGATGATTCGGCCGCCGCCTTGTGCCGCCATGGCCGGCAGCAGGCGCTGAGCCAGATGGAAAGGGGCGATGACATTGCCCAGCATGGAGCGCTGCAGCGACTCGGCCGTTATCTCGGGGATCAGATGGTTGATTTCGCGGTTTTGGTAGACGGCGTTGTTGATCAGCAGATCGACACGGCCAAAGCGTGTCAGCACGGCGTCGGCGGCCTTGTCCAGGCTGCTCAGGTCCATCAGGTCCATGACATGCGGAAACACCTCGCCCCCAGCGGCCTCAATGGCCTTGGCTGTGGACTCCAGACTGCCGGACAGAAGCTGGCCGTTGGGCAGGCGCAGCTGGTTTTCCATCTGCGCACCTTCGGTCAGCGTGCGGGCGGTGATGGCCACGCGCCATCCCTTGGTGGCAAAGAAGACGGCGGTTGCAGCGCCAATGCCGCGGCTGGCACCGGTGATGAGAACTACGGGTCGGCTCATGAGAGTCTCCAATTTTTGATGATCAGGCGGCATTCATCTGCAACTGCTGCAGGCGCTGCTTATAGGGGCGGATGGCCAACGCGAAGAAAAGCGAAGTGATGACTAGCAGCGAGGTCACGCCCATCAGCGCCCAGCGCAGGCCTTCGGAGCCATGGGTCCGGGCAAAGTAGTCCGACAGAATGCCGGTTACCAGCGGACCAAGGCCCACGCCCAGCAAGGTCATGAAAAGATTGAGAAGTGCCGAGGCGACGCTGCGTTCGGCTGCAGTCACCATCTGGCTGACGGCGCTGTATGAGAGCGTGGCAAACCAGCTTGCAAAAAAGCCGAACAGCAGGGCAAATGCCATGGCATAGGGGACCTTGATGCCGGCAACCGTCCAGAAGTCGGATACAGGCCAGAAAAACACGGCGACGCCTGCAGGCACGGCGCAGAAGGTGCCCATGGCGGCCAGACGCAGCTGCCAGCGCGAGTCGCGCTGGGTCAATCTGTCGCTGAGCCAGCCGCAGAACATGGCGCCGAAAACGGCACCCAGGCCGCTGGCCAGGCCGAACACCAGGCCGGCGTGAGAGATGCTCATGCCGTGAATGCGCATGAAAAAGCTCGGCGCCCAGACACCGTAGCCATAACCTGCAATACCGGCCACGCCGCAGGCGATGCAGATATAGCGCAGCGGCGCCATGCCCAGCAGGCGCTTTATCTGGCGAAACATGGATTCGCGCGGAGCACTGTCTTGAGCTGCAGGCTTGATGCTTTCATAGGCGCCACGTGCCGGCTCCTTGACAAAGAAATACACCAGCAGCGCAAGAATGACGCCCGGAATGCCGAAGGCGAGAAACACGGAGCGCCAGCCGTAATGCTGGGCCACCATGCCGCCTATGACCAGTCCCAGCAGCGTTCCCAGGTTGGGTCCCATCATGAACAGACTGATGGCAAACGAACGCATCTTGGGAGGATACAGATCCGAGACTATGGACACCGAGGGCGCCATGCCGCCGGCTTCGCCCACGGCCACGCTCATGCGGGCCAGCAGCATGTGCCAGTACTGGGTGGCCATGCCGCAGGCAGCGGTGGCAAGGCTCCAGATCCCGCAGCACAGGGCCACGATGTTGCGGCGGTTGCGTGTGTCGGCCAGACGCCCCACAGGCACACCCAGCATGGCATAGATCAGACCGAAGGCCAGCCCCGTGAGCAAACCCATCTCGGTATCGGAGGCGCCGAATTCCTGTTTGACGGGCTCCAGCAAAATAGACAGAACCTGTCGGTCAATGAAGGAGAAAATATAGACCAGCGCCAGCAGGGCGAGGCTGAGATGAGTGCGCCAGCTGACGGCGGGAGGCGGAGTTTGAGGGGTGTGCATGCGCTGCATCGTGCGAGGGGCTTAGGGTTATGCCATCGTCTTTTTGGACGACGACCGCGAAATCCGGAGGTCTGAGCATGTGCCTTCCGTTCATGGCTTTCAAGAGAAATATCGAGGAGACAAAATGACCCAGACGAATTCGTCCATCGGCATTCGCCAGTTGCTGGACATGCAAAAACAGGCCTTTATCGAAGAGGCTGCGGTCAGCGCCGATGTGCGCATGCAGCGCATTCAGCAAGTCATCGATATGCTGGTGGAGCACAAGGAGGAACTTTGCCAGGCCATGGGCGAAGACTTTGGTGGCCGCCCCGCCGTGTTCTCGCTGGCCAATGACATTCTTGGCTCGCTCTCCTCGCTCAAGCATGCACGCGATCACCTCAGGGACTGGCTGGGTGACTCCGAACGTCCCAGCGTCAAACCCTTTGACATGTTTGGCGCCACGGCCTGGGTCAAGTACCAGCCCAAGGGCGTGATCGGCATCATCGGCACTTGGAACGCGCCGCTGTTCACCTTGCTGTCGCCGCTGGCCTGCGCGTTCGCGGCGGGCAACCGGGCCGTGCTCAAGCCCTCCGAAATTGCGCCGCGTACGGCCCAGGTGCTGGCCGAGGCCGTGGCCAGGCGCTTTGATCCCCAGGTGCTGGCCGTGGTGCAGGGAGGCCCCGAAGTGGCTGCGGCGTTTGCCGAGCAGCCCTGGAACCATATGGTCTTCACGGGCTCCACCAGCGTGGGCAAGCTCATCATGGCTGCTGCCGCCAGGAACCTGGTGCCCGTGACGCTGGAGCTGGGTGGCAAGTCTCCCGTGCTGGTGGGCGATTCCGCCGACATCGCCAATGCGGCCGAGCGCATCGCCGTAGGCAAGTCGCTCAACTCCGGCCAGCTTTGCGTGTCACCCGACGTGGTCTGGGTCCATGAATCCCGCCTGCAGGCGCTGGCCGATGGCATTGCTTCGCAATACCAGGCACTGTATCCCTCGGTGACAGGTAACGCAGACATGACGCCCGTGATCAACGAGCGCCACCACGCACGCGTGAAAGCCTATGTCGATGATGCCAAGGCGCGCGGTCTGACCGTACTGGAAGTCGGCGCCGCGCAAGCCGGCGCAGACCGCCGCCTGCCGCTGGCGCTGGTAGTCAACCCGCCAGCTGAAGCCGAAATCTCTCAGCACGAAATCTTTGGCCCGGCCGTGGTGCTGCGCAGCTTCCAGAACATCCGCGACGCCGTGGCCGCGATCAATGCCGGTGAGCGCCCGCTGGCTCTGTACTACTTCGGCAGCGACGAGACGGAGCAGAACTGGGTGCTGGACAACACGCTGTCCGGCGGTGTCTCCATCAATGATGTGGTCATGCATCCGGCGTTGGAGGATGCGCCGTTTGGCGGCGTGGGCGCTTCGGGCATGGGCCACTATCATGGCCGCGAGGGTTTTCTCGAGTTCAGCCATGCCCGCTCCGTCTACAAGGCCGGCAACCACGACCCGCGTCGCGAGTGGGGCATGCTGCCGCCCTATAACGAGCAGTTCGAACAGATGCTGCAGGCAGCAGTCACCCCCTGAGCCGTTGCGCGGCGGCGGGGCTGTCTAGATCCTTGCTCGCAGTCCCTGATCTGGACTTTGTCTGATTCGCGGCTCTGCCCTGGTGCAGCGCTATCAATTTCAAGGGCTCAATGCTCGCGTGTTGACGCAGGCTGCAGGGGCAGGCCATGGGACTTGTCCCATGGTCCGTTTGGCTGATGTCCTGAACGCGTTTCGTGCAGAGCATGGGCGGGTCTGAACGCAATCATAGGAAGAGACATGAACGAGATTTTTCGCCAGTTTTCGCTGGAGGGGAAGGTGGCCGTGGTGACCGGCGCGGGCAAGGGTATCGGCCGTGCATGCGCTGTCACGCTGGCGAAGGCCGGCGCCGATGTGGCGCTGTTTGCGCGCACCGAGGCGGATCTGAAGGCAGTCAAGGCCGAAATTGAAGCGCTGGGCCGCCGCGCCATTGCCGTGCAGGGCGATGTGAACAAGGACGAAGATCTGGACAAACTCATCGTCCGCACTGTGGAGGAGCTGGGCAAGATCAATGTGCTCATCAACAATGTGGGCGGTGGCGGCCCCAACGACCCGCGCAAGGTGGCGGGCAAGGCCGTGGGCGACATGCTGGCGTTCAATGTGGTGCCTGCATACACGCTGATCCAGAAGGCGGCCGCGGCCATGGAAGCTGCGGGCGGCGGAGCCGTGGTCAATATCTCGTCGACGGCGGCACGCTACTCGCAAAAGTACTTCAGCGCCTATGGTGCGGCCAAGGCCGCTCTCAACCAGATGACACGCTGCCTGGCGCAGGACTTCGGTCCCAGGGTGCGTATCAACGCCATCGAGCCCGGCACCATCATGACCGATGCACTGGCGCCGTTTCTCACGCCGGATCGCAAGGAGCGCATGGAAAAGACCACACCCATGGCACGCATGGGCCAGCCCGAAGACATCGCCAGTGCCGCGCTGTTTCTGGCCAGCCCCGCATCGAGCTGGGTGACCGGCAAAGTGCTGGGGGTGGACGGAGGTGTGGAGGCGCCCAACTTCTGAGTCTGATGGCATCGCTCGGGCGGGAGCGACCGCCTCGCACAGGAAAAGGGGGCTTGGGCTCCCTTTTTCTATGCACTCTTGACGATGTCGCTTGAACTCGATCCGCAGCGGGAATCGAGCCGCTGCGTTCCCGGTCAAGCGCAACTGCAAGGTCTGCAAGCTGCTGCCCGGATGGCGTGGCTGCTGTGCGGTGGTGGTCCGATGTGTCTTCAGCATGCCATCGCCTGAGCCGCTTGTCAGCTGTCTGATGGCCGACCTTGGTCATGCCCTGGAGCGGATTTGCTCCTGCATCAGGTCCACGAAGGCTTTGACCTTTGCCGGTCGGAATCGTGCGGTCGGGAACACGGCATGAACGCCCCCCGATGGCAGCGACCAACTGGGCAGCACCTGTATCAGCGCGCCGCTTTTCAAATCATCGGCCACGGCAAAGTCGGGCAGTACCGACAAGCCCGCCCCATGACGCACGGCTTCGCGCACGGCCAGTGTCGCATCGAGCGAGATCACAGGGTGCACTGTCACGCTCTGGCGCTCCAGCTCGCTGCGCGAGAAGCTCCAGTTGCAGGGTTCACGCAAGGCCGTGTTCGCGACAAAGGGAAGCTCGCTGATGTGCTGTGGCTGTTTGAGCTGCGTCACTTGCCGGCGCAATGAGGGAGCGGCGACCAGCAATTGCCTGAAGCTCCCGATCTGACGGGCCTGCACATTCAAGTGGGAAAGCCAGCCGACGCGGATTGCCAGCTCGACCTGCCCCGACATCAGATCAAGCGGCTGGTCGCTGAACACGGCGTCCACCTTGCATTGGGGGTAGTGCCGCGTGAACTCGGTGATGGCTGGCACCACTGCCGTGATGCCATAGTCCAGCGGGGCGGTCAGACGCAAGGTTCCCGAAGGCTCGGCCGCAACTTCCCCCAGCTCGTCGAAAGCATCGCCCGCTTCCTTGAGGATGGATGCGCAGCGTTGATAAAAGATCCGGCCTGCATCGGTGGGAACGACCTTGCGGGTGGTGCGGGTCAGAAGCGTCGTGTGGAATTCGCGCTCCAGCCTTGCGACCTGCTGGCTGACCACGGCCTTGGTGATGCCCAGACGGTCCGCGGCCGCCGTGAAATTGCCGGTTTCCACCACGGCCGCGAAGTAGGCCAGGCGCTTGAGATTGGCAAGCCTGCCGGCGACGGATTTTTCTGAATTGTTTGCTATTGGCATACAGTTTATCTATTCGATCAGGCTTTTTCTGTCAATGCTTTGTTCCTACGATCACGGTATTGAAGCAACGGAGCCCTCGGTGACCAAGACCCTGCATTACGTATTCGACCCCCTGTGCGGCTGGTGCTACGGTGCCGCCGCAGCGGTGGCGGCCCTGGGCAAAGTGCCTGAGGTCGAACTGCGCCTGCTGCCCAGCGGCCTTTTCGCAGGCGCGGGTGCACGTCTCATGGACGATGGCTTTGCAGCCTATGCCTGGAGCAACGATCAGCGAATCGAGCGCCTGACGGGCCAGCGCTTTAGCGAGCGCTACCGCAGCCATGTGCTGTCGGATCGTCAGCAACTGTTCGACAGCGGCCCGGCCACCCTGGCGCTGAGCGCTGTCAGTCTGTGCACCCCAGAGCGTGAGCTTGACGCCCTTGAGGCCATTCAGCATGCCCGCTACGTCAATGGCGAGGACATCACGCAACCGGACACATTGATGGCCGTTCTGCAGGCCCTGGGGCTGGAGCAGGCTGCTGCAAGCCTGCGCCGGTCCGATGGCGAACTGCTGGCTGCCAATCGAGCCCGCATCGAGAGTGCAAAGGCGCTGCAGAGCCAGCTTGGTGCACGTGGAGTTCCAAGCTTCATTCTGGAAACCAATGGCCAGCGCCAATTGCTGAACTCCAGTGCCGCTTACTCCAACCCGCAGGCCTTTGCCGAGCAGCTCAGCGCGGCCTGAGCCTTTCGCGTCTGACCCCCGCCATTTTTGAAATTCACTGAAGGACCATCATGATGAATCGCCGAGACTTTGTTCAAACCGCTGCCGCTGTCGGCATTGCCACAGGCCTGGCTGGTTGCGCCGCAGCTGTGAGCGGCCATTCCAGGCTGCAATGGAAGCACTTTCCCGCAGGCGACAAAGGCTTTTTCCGTGCGCCCGTGCTGCTCTCGGGCGATAGGGAGGCCGTTCTCATCGACGGCGGCTTTTCCCTGCCCGATGGACGCGCCGTGGCCGAAGCCATCAAGGCATCGGGCAAGCAGCTGACCACCATCTACGTCAGCCAGAGCGACCCGGACTATTACTTCAGCCTGGGCCCGATCAAGGCCGCCTTCCCCGCCGCCAGGGTGCTGGCAGCCTCCGACACCATTGCCGCCATCCGTGCCAATGTGCAAAAGAAGATAGCTACCTGGGCGCCCCAGCTCAAGGAGAACGGGCCGCAGAAGCTCGCCGACATCGTCTTTCCTGAAGCCTATGACGGCCCTGCACTGATGCTGGAAGGCAACACCATCGAAATCGTCAAGGCACAAGGACTGGAGAACCGCCGCTACCTGTGGGTCCCCTCGCTGAATGCGGTCTTCGGTGGCGTGCTGATCTTCTCCGGGTTGCATGTGTGGACGGCCGATACCCCGACGGCAGCCTCTCGCGCGGCCTGGGTAAAGAACCTGGAAGCTATCGCCGCCCGCAATCCGGCCGTGATCGTGCCGGGCCACCTCGGTGCCCATGGAACGCTGGATGTTTCGGCCGTGAACTACACCCGCGAGTACCTGCTGGCCTTCGAGCAGGAGCTGGCCAGGGCGGCCAATGGCGACGCGCTGATCGCAGCCATGAACAAGCGCTACCCTGACGCCGGCCTGGCCGCCGCGCTGCAGATCGGCGCAAAGGTGGCCATGGGTGAGATGAAGTGGGGCTGAAGCCCGGGATGCACACCATGACCACCAATCTGGATATCATCCGCGCGACCTACGAAGGTTCGTCCGAAGAGAACGGCAGGAATCTGCTGGCAGCACTGGCGCCCGATGCCCAATGGACCGAGGCCGCCGGTTTTCCCTATGCAGGAACTTATGTCGGCCCGCAGCAGATCGTCGCGGGCGTGTTCCAGCGGCTGGCGACGGAGTGGGACGGCTACAGCGCCAAGGTCCACACCTACCTGGCCGATGGCGACCGTGTGGCAGCTTTCGGCGTCTATTCGGGAACCTACCGCAAGACGGGCAAGGCGATGACGGCGGGCTTCGCTCACCTGTACCGGCTCAAGGAGGGCAGGATCACGAGCATGGAGCAGTATGTGGACAGCCACCTGGTGC
This sequence comes from Comamonas sp. F1-6, assembly GCF_039581415.1. NCBI lineage: Bacteria > Pseudomonadati > Pseudomonadota > Betaproteobacteria > Burkholderiales > Comamonadaceae > Comamonas > Comamonas sp. F1-6. Next base: position 103,989 of record NZ_JBCPWN010000009.1, on the reverse strand, counting down.
AGCAGGCGCTGCTGGCCTGAGCGCGACGGAGTCCTGTCATGAGCGAAGTCAATGCGCAGCTGCAAGCCATTCTGTCGCTGATGCGAGCCGGGCAATGGAATGCCGCGCACGATGCCGTGCAGCGACATGAAGGCCTGCTCGCGGCCTGGCTGCACGGACTGCTGCATCTGCAGGAAGGCGATCTGGAGGACGCCGAGAACTGGTATGAGCGGGCAGGCCTGCGCTTCAGGCAGCGCGGCACGCTGCAGCAGGAGCTGGCCCGGTTCGAAGCGGCGCTGCGCGCTCGGTCCGGCGCGTGAACCCGAGGCCGGCCGTCCGAGAGCCGGCTTTTTGGCGGCAGAGCTGGAAGCCTCATCCCAGTGCCTGTCGGGCGAGATGCGCAACGGCCAGTTGCCTGTTGGCCCTGGTGCGCTCTCCGTCTTCCAGGAACCAGGCTGCCGACAAAGCGGCGTGAGCCATAACCCATTTGAGTAAACGCCAACGTTCCAGCCCCGTGACATTGATGACTACTGCAAGCTGCCGCGCAAAGCGCCCCGGGTCGGTGCAAGTCTCCAGGTCGGGGTTGCACAGCACGCTAACGTAGTCGTAGTACCGCTCACCTGTGACGCGCTTTGGATCTATCGCCAGCCATCCACGTCTGTCGAAATCGAGTATGTTGCCATGGTGCGCGTCGCCATGCAGGACGACAGGCTCGCGCTGCTCATGCAGCAGCTCAGCTGCCACCGTTGCGCATTCGGCCATCAAGCCGCCTTCCTGCTGCGCCATCAACGCGAGTGACCTAAAAAAATCCGTCAGCGGCAGCAGTTCTTCGGGTGGTGCCGAGGACCTCTTTGAATGCAGTTGCTCGATGGTGCGGCAGATACAGCTTGTCGCTGCATCATCTTCGCCTTCTCTAGCCATGTGCAGCAAATGCCTGGAGCCGGTTGCGCGCTCCATCAGCAGCGCTCCTGAATCTTGGTCGCAAGCATAGACTCGCGCTGCTCCATTGCCGTCCCACCATTGAAGCACTCTGCCTCCGATGCGCTCGTCAAGGTTTCGCGTGATCTTGATCATCGCAGGAAGATCTGCCCAGTTCCTTGCAAGGATGACTGGCAGAAGGTCACTTGTATGAGTTGTGAAGGGGTCACCAGCCGCCTTCGCACTCCAGCGGTGGAGATGGATATCAAACAGGTCGAGGTTGGGCATCTGGCTGATTTTCGAGCGAACTCATGCAGTCCGAAGATGTGGTGCGATAGCCAATGTCCGCTGACGGCTGTGGTTTCAACGGGTCAATGCAGATCCTTGACCGGGGCTCCGCAGTGTCGGGCATGCCTGTCAAGGCCGGCTGGGTGGTGTGCTCAATTTCTCCGGCATTACTTTCTTCCGGTGCTCAAGCCAGCTTCCACAAGCAGCCAAGGCCATGCTACGGACATTGGTCGCCCTGAAAGGGCCCCCCGACTTCTGAGCAAGGGTCTTGTCCGGCGGTTCAGTCCTCGCTCTCACGCGGGTAGCCTGCGTCTGCCCAGCGCTGTGCAGAAGCACGGGTGAGACTATGGTCCGGCCGGACTCGTACCTTGGCCAATTCGCTGCCGTCCGCTGCAGTGGCAGTGAGAGTCGCCGTGGGATTGTCCTCATCGGGCTCAATATCGAGAGCCACCGTCACGCGCAATCCGCGAACTTCAATCTGTATGGCTTTGTGCAACAGCGCTGCCTGGTGCTGCTCATGGCGACGTATCACTTCGCTGGCAGTTTTCACCAGCGTGTTGAAGGCCGACACGTCAAGAGGCTTGGGATTCTTCTTGTCGCGCCCCATGGTCCATGGGCCGACCAGAGCAGGTTCCGCCTGGCCGTCCTGAGTCATTGACACCGCCCATCCATCGTCGTCTTCATTCTTGATGACGCGGGCTTCCCAGCCCTTGTGGTGCCAAAGGCGGTCTTCGAAGATGGAGACGTCTTCTGGTTCGAGTTCTGCTGGCATGTCTGGACTTTTCCTGGAGCTATCAAGTCCAAAGTCTACTGTTTCTTTATACAGCTCGTGAGGCTGGGTCTATCTCGAGCTGGACGCTGTGGGCTATGCATGCCCTGACCAGGTCGATGCAGAGGCCGGCATTGGGCAAGAGCGTCCTGGTTGAAAGCAGCGGCTGCATTCGAGCATCGAGTCAACCCCAAGCCACCATCAATTGACGAACCTCATTCGTCCATCTGGAGTGAGAGACTACAGTTCATGGCTATACACGATGAAACCGCTATGTTTGGCTAATTTGTCGTAGAGCGCTCGGCCGGCTTCATTGGTTGCTTGTGTTTGCCAATAGACGCGATTTGAGCCAGCCAGTATTGCTTGCTTATAGACGCTGCTGATCAGGGCCTTGCCAACTCCAAGCTGACGCCTTTTCGGGGCCGTGAAAAGATCCTGCAGATAGCAGACCGGACCAAGTCTCGTAGTACTACGGTGAAATATGTAATGCGCTAGACCAACCACTTCTCCTGCATCTTCAGCGACCAGCGCAAATACAGGTTCGATGGGATTGAAGAATCGCTCCCAGGTTTTTTGGGTAATTTCCTTCGCCAGTCCGGTAGCTCCGGCCCTTCCATAGAAAGCGTTATAGCCATCCCAGAGTGAAAGCCAGGCTTCAAAGTCATGTGGTTGGACTTCTCTTACTACGACAGTTGTTGCAGCGTCACTTTTAGACATGGTAAAGACTTTTCATAGTGCGAGCCGTGAGTAAATTGAACGGTCTGCACCGAAGTGTAAGGTCTGCTCGTGGCCGGTAGGCCACCGTCCCAGCACGACCCAGGGCGGACATGTACGCACACATCAGCGTGCATCAATTCTCTGAGGCTGATGACCCTGGGCAACGATTCGCAGCCATGGCCAACGCGCTCGGTAAGACTCGGCCTTTTGCTGGAAAAGCTCACGATGCGGGGTCAATGGATTGAGTGCCAAAACTCCGTCATAGATCAGATCCAGGCTGTTCGGGGCATAGAGGCCGCCTGGGCGAAGACCCACGCAGGTAGCTGGGATCAGGAATCGGTCTATTCCCTCGCAAGAGCTTCGCAGTGCCTTATATGGGCGACCGAAATATGACTCATACCACAAGTGAACCCGAGCTTGGTTCGTGACTTCAATCCTGATGCCCAGGTCGCGTAAAACGCGATCGGCATGTGCTTGCATCTTCTGCTCCGCACCGTCAGTGGTGCTCGATGGATCAAAGTAGAAGAGATCGTAGTCTTTGATGGAATCCTCTGGATTCCGCTGCGCCTGCAAATTCCACACTGTCTGAAATAAGCAGCCTGCAACAAGCCAGCCATCTGGAAGATTCAAATCATCCCAGCGTTCAAGAATCGTACGATTGTTGATATTTTGGAGGACATCCGCAACGAAGCGCTCAGGCGTAGGCATCGGGACAGTCAATATCGGGACAGTCAATCCTTGGTGGAGCAAAAGTGAGAGGCAGGTTCGAGCCTATTTTGCTTCAGTTGCGAAAACCAGCTTCCGGCCAGATTAAGCCTCTTGCTCCGTTCTACCGAAATGCGATGACTCCAATAGAAAACCGCCTGCGTGCATGGAGCGCGCAGGCGGTTTCAGCTATCAAGGAGTATCTTCAGACTTCGCGTCCGGCCTGATGGCCTGAATGCATGGCGCCCTCGATATAGCCCAGGTCCTGGCAGTCGCCGATGCGGCGCACGGGAGCCCGGGTAAGGGATTGCAGCTGGTCGGCAACGGCGGAGTCAGCCTCGGCTCCAATGGCCAGCACCACGGAGTCGGCTGGCGTGCGGTATTCCTCGCCTTTTTTGTCCGTCCAGACGACTTCCTTGCGATCGATGCGAGTGACGTTGGACTGCATCAGCAGCTTGCCGTGCTTCTTCACGGCGTCGTACACGCGCCAGCGGCGCACGATGGCCAGCTCGGTACCGGGATGGGTGCCGGGGTCCAGTACGGTGACTTCGCGGCCGCGATCGAGCAGGAACTCGGCCAGTTCCAGGCCGACCAGGCCTGCGCCGATGATGACCACGCGCTTGCCCAGGGGCATCCACAGCTTGGACAGGTTCTGGATCGCTGCCGTGCTGTCCGTCACCTTGAACATGCCGCCGGCCTTGAACAGCGCGCGCTCGGCCAGATTCAGCTTGGCCTTGGCAATTTCTTCGGCGCGATCGCCCGTCATCAGACGGCGCAGTTCGTCGCCGCTCCAGACATGGCTTTGCTGCGCGCCTTCGATGGCGGGCGCGGCACGCCTGGCGCCGGTGCCCACCAGAATTTCGTCAGGCTGCAGCTCGGCCAGCAGCCCGGCGTCGACCGTGGTGTTCAAGCGCAGCTGGATGTTCGGGTGGTCCATCTGCCGCACCAGATAGTCGAGCAGGCGGCCGTTCTCGGGATAGGCCAGTGCGGCAAAGAACAGCGTGCCGCCCAGGCGGTCGCTGCGCTCGACCAGCGTCACGCGATGGCCGCGCAGGGCGGCGACGCGGGCGGCTTCCATGCCCGAAGGGCCGCCACCGACGATCAGTACATGCTTGGGCTTTTCGGCAAAGGTGATGGTCCTGCTCGCCTCGTGGCCGGTCTGTGCGTTGACCGCGCACTTGATGCCCTTGTTGATGAAAATCTCGCTTACGCAGGCATAGCAATAAATGCAGGGGCGCACGCTCTGGGCGGCGTTGGCTTGCAGTTTGTTGGCCAGGTCGGGGTCGGCCAGCAGCTTGCGGCCCATGGCCACAAAGTCAATCTCGCCATTGCTGATGGCGGCGGCGGCGGCATCCAGCTCCCAGCGGCCGGCCGAGATGATGGGAATGCCGACAGCCTTTTTGATGCCGGTGGCAAATTCGCGATAGGCATTCTGCTTTTGCGGAATCGGTGCATCGGTGAAGGCCGTGCCTGTGGGCAGGCGCGCATAGGCCGAGACATTGATGGCATCCACGCCCAGCTCTTCGCAGAGCTTGGCGGTCTTGAGCGCCTCGTCCATGGTGATGCCGCCGGGCGTGTGCATTTCCTCGGCATCGATACGCACCCAGATGGGGAAGTCGGCGCCCACGCGCTCGCGCACGGCAGTCAGCACTTCGCGCAGCAGGCGGCTGCGGTTTTCATAGCTGCCACCGTATTCGTCGGTACGGCTGTTGAAAAAGGGGGAGAGGAAGTTGGCGATCATGTAGTTGTGCGCGCAGTGCACTTCCACAGCATCGAAGTTGGCCTGCTTGGCGCGCAGGGCGGCCGCAGCAAACCATTCCACCATCTGTGCAATATCGGCCTTGTCCATCACGCGGTAGCGGTCGGGGTAGGGGCCAACTCCCACAAAGGTCGAGAACTCCTTGGGCGTGACGGTGCGCATGGCTTCGGCCACAGGGCCGTCGGGCGGAATCGAGGACACCCACATCTCGCGTCCGTGGGTGCGGTCATTGGCCGCGACCTTGCCGCTGTGATTGATCTGGATGGCGACTTTGCCGCCGTGCGAGTGAACGCGGCGCGTGACTTCGGCCAGACCGGGGATGAAGCTGTCGTTGGAGATACCCAGTTGGTGCGGCTCGCTGGTGCCGGTGGGCCAGGAGATGGCGGCCGTGCCCATGATGATGAGGCCGGTGCCGCCCTTGGCACGCTCTTCGTAATAGTCCTGGGCGCGTTCGCCACAGATACCGTCGGTGCCGCCGTAGTTCTCGCCCATGGGGGCCATGATGATGCGGTTCTTCAGCTCCATGGTGCCGATACGGCCCGGCTCCAGCATTGATGCGTGGGGATTGCTCATTTTGTTTCGCTGTCTCCTATAGTTTTCGGCCGAGTTCGGCCCCTTCTTCGATGGCGCGCGCTGCATCAATTTTGTGGGCATTGCGCGCGCCCCCAATCACTGTGTGCGCAATGTTTTGTGCTTGAAGTCTTGATGACCAGGGGTCATGTGATTCCTGGCCGGCGCAGACCACGATGTTGTCCACGCTCAGGCAGCGCTGCTCGCCGCGTATGCGCAGGTGCAGGCCGTTGTCGTCGATGTGGATGTACTCCACATCGTTGAACATGCGTGCGCTTTTGTTCTTGAGCCGGGCGCGGCGAATCCAGCCCGTGGTGGTTGGCAAGGTGCTGCCCATGGCCGCCTTGCTGCGCTGAAGCAGCCAGATCTGACGCGGCGAATCGGCTTTCTCGCTGGCCTTGATGCCGCCGCGCTGCTCGCGCTTTGGATCAATGCCCCATTCGCGCTCAAAGGCGGCCACGCTGCCGTCGTCGGCCTTGTGATGGGCCAGCAATTCGGCCATGTCAAAGCCCAGCGGCCCCGCGCCCACGATGGCCACGCGTTCGCCGACAAAGCGGGGGCTGCGCAAGGCCTCGATATAGTCCACCACCTTGGAGCTGTTCTCCCCCTCGATGCCGCTGCGCCGCGGTGTCACTCCCGTGGCCACGACCACGTGATCAAAGACGCTCAGGGTGTTGATGTCCGGTGTGGTGTTGAGCCGCAGTTCTATGCCAAGGCGCTGGATCTCATGCTCGAAGTAGCGCAGCGTCTCGCCCAGCTCCTGCTTGCCGGGCACCTTCTGCGCCAGAAAGAACTGGCCGCCGATGCGGATGCCGGGCTCGAACAGCGTCACCTTGTGGCCTCGGTCGGCCGCCTCGCGCGCGCAGGCCAGTCCTGCAGGTCCAGCACCGAGCACGGCGATCTTGCGCGGAACTGCGGCTTTTTCCTGCGGCCATTCCCATTCGCGGCAGGCTCTGGGGTTGACCAGACAGCTGACCTGCTGGCGCGTGAAGATGCGATCCAGACAGGACTGATTGCAGGCAATGCAGGTGTTGATGGCGCTGCTCTGGCCCGCCTGCGCCTTGCGCACAAAGGCCGGGTCGGCCAGAAAGGGGCGAGCCATGGCCACCATGTCGGCATGACCCTGGGCAATCAGGTCATCGGCCACTTCGGGGGTATTGATGCGGTTGCTGGCCGCCACGGGAACACTGACTGCCTGCTTGAGTTGCTCGGCAGCCCAGCTGAATGCAGCGCGCGGCACCATCATGGCGATGGTGGGAATGCGCGCCTCATGCCAGCCCACGCTGGTGTTGAACAGGTTCACGCCAGCGGCTTCCAGCTGGCGGGCCAGGTCCAGCACTTCCTTCCAGTGGCTGCCATGCTCGACCAGGTCCATCAGAGACAGGCGAAAGCTGATGACGAAGTTCTCGGGCACAGCCGCGCGTATGCCTTGCACGATGCGCAGCGCAAAGCGGCTGCGGCCGGCGGCATCGCCGCCCCATTCGTCGGTGCGGAAGTTGGTCAGCGGCGCCAGAAACTGGTTGATCAGATAGCCCTCGCCGCCCATGACTTCCACGCCGTCATAGCCGGCTTCGCGGGCCAGGCAGGCGCAGCGCACATAGTCGGCAATGATCTGCTCGATCTGGGCCGCGCTGAGTTCGCGCGAGCTGCGGTTGCTGAGCCTGGAGAGCACGCTGCTGGGCGAGACGCCGCCGCTGCCGTGGTCGTAGCGGCCCACATGAAGTACCTGCATGAGGATATGGCTGCCCTCGGCATGCACCGCATCGGTGATGAGGCGGTGCCGCGCCGCCTGCTCTGGCGTGCACAGTGTCGAGAACTCGGCATGCTCGGGCATTCCCAGTGCGTACTCGTTGACGCCGAAGCCCCCTGTGACGATGAGCTGCAGCCCTTCCCGTGCACGTTCGGTGTAGAAGAGGGCCAGCTTTTCAAAACCCTGCGCCTGATCCTCCAGCCCGGTATGCATGGAGCCCATCAGAACCCGGTTCTTCAGGGTGATATGGCCGATGGTGATGGGCTGGAAGAGATGGGGGTACATGGCTGAATTTCCTCACGCGCAGATGTTGCGCCAGTGTAGGAAGGGCCACGGTAAATTTTCCCTAGGGGAATTACATCGTCCGTTTGCATGTAGTCTGGCTGTTCATGATGGGCTTAGATGTGCGCCATCACCACCCAGACAAAAGGAAACAAGACATGTCCATCATCGTGATGAGCGGCTGCGCCACCGGCATTGGGGCCGCTACGCGCAAGGTCCTGGAGGCGGCCGGCCACCAGATCGTAGGCATCGATATACGCGATGCGGAAGTGATTGCCGATCTCTCGACGGCCGAAGGTCGAAAGCAGGCGATTGCCGATGTACTGGCGAAGTGCAGCAAGGGCATGGACGGCCTGGTGCTGTGCGCCGGCCTGGGGCCGCAGACCAAGGTGATCGGCAATGTGGTTTCGGTCAATTATTTTGGCGCGACCGAGCTGATGGATGCTTTTCTGCCGTTGCTGAAGCAGGGCCGGCAGCCCGCAGCCGTCGTCATCTCGTCCGTGGCTTCCGCGCATCTGGCTTTTGACAAGAACCCACTGGCACCGGCACTGGAGGCCGGCGAGGAAGCCAAGGCCCGCGCCATTGTCGAACAAGCGGGAGAGCAGGGCGGCAATCTGGCCTATGCGGGCAGCAAGAATGCCTTGACGGTGGCTGTGCGCAAACGCACCGCCGCCTGGGGCGAGGCCGGCGTGCGCCTGAACACCATCGCCCCCGGCGCGACCGAGACTCCCTTGCTGCAGGCGGGTCTGCAGGATCCGCGCTATGGCGAATCCATTGCCAAGTTCGTGCCTCCCATGGGCCGCCGAGCCGAGCCGTCCGAGATGGCGTCGGTCATCGCCTTTTTGATGAGCCCGGCCGCAAGCTATGTGCATGGCGCGCAGATCGTCATTGATGGCGGCATTGATGCGGTGATGCGTCCGACACAGTTCTGACATCCCCCGAGGCAGGCCCTGCGTCTTCCCCCTCTCTCTGTGGGAGGGAGACTATGGCCTCGCCGCAAGGAGGCTTTTTTTGCTTGCCGTCCCTTGTTTGGGCATTGCCGGTTTTCAACGGCGCTTGCTAAAAGGATGATTTGAGATGAATACCCCAGAACATATGACCGCGGTTGTGCAGCGCTATGTGGCTGCGCTGAACGCCGGCGATCTGGACGGCATCGTCGCGCTGTTTGCCGATGACGCCACGGTGGAAGACCCCGTGGGCTCCGAACCCAGGTGCGGCACGGCTGCGATTCGTGCGTTTTACGCCAACTCGCTCAAGCTGCCGCTAGCGGTGGAGCTGACGCAGGAGGTGCGCGCGGTTGCCGACGAGGCGGCCTTTGCTTTCACCGTCAGTTTCGAGTATCAGGGCCGAAAGACAGTGATTGCGCCCATCGATCACTTTCGCTTCAATGGCGCGGGCAAGGTGGTGAGCATGCGCGCCTTGTTTGGCGAGAAGAATATTCACGCCGCCGCCTCATGAGAGTCAGGCGCTTGACTGCTTCTGATATGGAAGCAGTCTTCGCCTGATTTAAAAGGATTACAAGACTCTTTGAATCTGAAATCCATTGATATAAAGCGGGAGATGCTATTGATTTTGTTGTTCAAGGCGGTGCAGCGAATGCCCCCAGCCTGAGCCGGCTTACAGATGGAAGTGCCCGGCTGCCTCGGGCTGGTAAAGCACTTTCTCGATCCGGATATGGCAGGTGCGATCGAGAATCCGCCAGTCGATGCGGTCTCCTTCCCGACAGCCCAGAATGGCCGTGCCCACGCCCGAGAAAACCGAGAGCCTTCCTGCACTGTCATCGGCATCCTCGGGATAGACCAGGGCCACTTCGACGGCCACCTCATCGAGGCGCAGCAAGGCTTTGGAGTTCATCGTGACCACATTGCGCTGCACCTGCCGGGCATCGACGACGGCGGCACGCTCGATTTCATGCTCCAGATCGACCGCTTGCGACTCCCATTCCAGGGCGAGCAGATCTCTGAGGCGTGACTGATCCACGGCGGTGATGCAAATGCAGCCCGCCGCTCCCGGCAGCCCGGCGCGCAAGCGCTGGAGGTAGCGCTGCGCCGTCATCGCATAGGACTTGAGTGCGGGCGTTTCACTCTCCAGCACAAAGCCGTTGTGCGCAAAGGTCTTGAGCGAGCGCGTGTTGTCGGCATGGATCCTCGCAATCAGTCTTTCGGCACGCATGTCGAAAAAGGCCAGCTTCATGCCCTCGTGCAAGGCGCTGGCGCCGAGCTTGCGCCCCCAGTTGTCGCGCTTGCCGATGACCAGCACGATTTCGCAGTCCGGTCCATTGCGGATCAGACGCACGAAGCCCACGGGCAGGTCGTCGCGGTCGTAGGCCATGAAGAAGCGGCCGCCCTGATTGAAGAGATGGGTGAGTATGGGCAGCTGAACCCGGTCGATGAGCTGCTCTATGTGACGCGAGACATGACGCGAATCGCTGAGGTGGCGCACGACGTCTTCGTCGCTCAACCAGTCCATCAGATTCAGTGCATTGGCCCGCGTGATTTCCGGGCACAGGGATATGAAAGGCTTGCTCATCTTCAACACCGACGGTTGCAAGAATGAAAGCCTTTCATGGCCACGGCGTGGGCCATGACGGTTCTTTCGACACAGGCGCCGATTCTAGGCAAGCGGATTCTGCTGCGCAGGCGCAGCGCTGATCTCGCATCTCTTTGCTCGGTCTATGGCGAGCCTGTGGTGTGGCGTGCGGCGCTTGCCCCGGAGCCGGATAAGCCATGGCGCCGGCGCTGCAACACAGCAGCAGCCGGCGGCTGCGATGCTCTGTATTCAGAAGCTGCTTGCGCCTGACTGCATTCGAATTTCGAATGCTTTGTGGTCATAGTCAATAAAAGACAGGCGTAATATGCTCTTGTTTATATAGCGTTTGAAGCGCTGGATGTTGCGATCCGTGCCGGGTCGGCGTGCGTAGTCCAGCCGGCCGGCCATTCAGGGATTGGCGTATTTGAGATGGATGATCGGGTAGGCGCGGCCTTGTCCGTCATGCGGGGAGCGGCCCGTGCGCCTGAAGCCCAGGTGCTCGTAAAAGCCCACCGCCTGAGCGTTGTGCTCGTTCACATCGGTGCTCATCTCGGGATGCAGTGCCAGGCCGTGGCGCACCAGCGCCGCACCTAGGCCCCGGTGCCTGAAGTCGGGGTCCACAAACAGCGCTTCCATATGGCCCTGGTCCATGAGCATGAATGCCAGGGGATAGTCCTGCTCGTCGACGGCGAACCACAGCGGGGCGTCTGGCAGAAAGCTGCACACCATCTCGTCAATCTCTGCGCGATCCTGCGGACTCAGAAAGTCATGTGTGGCATCAACGGCATGGCGCCAGATCTCGATCGCTCGTGCCCCTTCGTCGGGGCGGGAAGCTCGAATGGAAGTCATCGCCGAATTATGCATATGCACCATGCTCGCCCTGGGCCTGGGGTCAGGCATCAAGAGCGGTCCATGCCTGCCAGATGGGGCTCCAGCACCTCGGTGATCCAGTTCAGGAACGCGGTGACCCGCGGCGCGATATGTCTGCGATGCGGGTAGAGCAGGGATACCGGCATGGGCGCGGCCTTGAAGTCGGGCATGACCTCGACCAGCAGGCCCTGATCCAGCAGATGGCGTGCACCCCGGACGGGTGCCTGAATCAGGCCCAGACCGGCCAGGCAGGCGGCCTGGTAAGCATCCGTGCCATTGACCACCAGGGCGCAGTGCATGGGCAGCAGGGCGGTCTCCTTGCCGTGCTGATACTCCCAGCCCGCGCCATGCCGCCCGAGCTGGTTCGCATAGTGAATGATGCGATGCCGTGACAGATCGGCCAGTGTTGCGGGCGTGCCGTGGCGCTCCAGATAGGCGGGACTGGCCAGATTGCACATCTCCATTGCACCGATGGTGCGGGCGATCAGGTCGGTATCTGCCAGCGGGCCGATGCGCACCACACAGTCAAAGCCTTCCTGCACCACATCCACGCGGCGGTCGCTGGTGCTGATGCCTACTTCCAGCAAAGGGTGGGCCGAGAGGAATTCGGGCAGTTTCGGAATGACGACATCCCGGGCCAGAGAGTTGGGCATATCGATGCGCAGACTGCCTCGCAGCCCGCTGGCGGCAGGCTGGAACATGGCTTGCAGCTGTTCCAGGTCGGCCATGAGTTCCTTGCTGCGCTCAAGGAACTGCTCGCCATCGGCGCTCAGCCGGACATGCCGCGTGGTGCGTTGCAGCAGACGGGTTCCCAGCTGCTTTTCCAGCTGCTGCACCACGGTAGACACACGGCTTTTGGTCAGCCCGAGCTGCTCTGCGGCCTGGGTGAAGCTGGAGAGTTCGGCAACGCGGGTGAACACATGAAGCGCATTGAAATCCATGGCTTTATTGTATTTTCAAAGTGAACAGTGCGATCTTTTTCAAAGTGTTTATTCATGAATGGAGAACACCTAAAGTGCTGGCTTGTTGACATCCTCCATGAGACCGACATGCAAGCATCTGCACCCCGTATCGCATTGATCACCGGCGCAAGCCGTGGCCTGGGCCGTAGCGAAGCCCTCAAGCTGGCCGAGCTCGGCGTTCATCTGATCATCACTTACAAGGACAGCGAAAGCGATGCGCAGGAGCTGTTATCCCGCATCGAGGCACAGGGCAGTCGCGCCGTGGCGCTGCGCCTGGACGTGGGCGACAGCAAGAGCTTTGCCGCGTTTTCCGACCGTGTCAGGCGCGTGCTGGCCGACACCTGGCAGCGCGAGCAGTTCGACTATCTGGTGAACAATGCCGGCATCGGCCTGGTGGCGCCGTTTGCCGAGACCACGGAAGAACAGTTCGATCTGCTCTTCGATATTCACCTCAAGGGCACGTTCTTTCTGACGCAGAAACTGCTGCCCCTGATCCGGGACGGTGGACGCATCATCAATACCTCGTCCGGGCTGGCACGCTTCAGTCTCCCCGGCTATGCCGCCTATGCGGTGATGAAGGGCGGCATTGAGGTGATGACGCGCTACCTGGCCAAGGAGCTTGGCGCACGCGGCATCGCCGTGAACACCATTGCACCCGGCGCCATAGAGACGGATTTCGGTGGCGGCGTGGTGCGCGACAATGCACAGCTCAACGCCCATATCAGCGGCCTGACCGCCATGGGCCGGGCGGGGCGCCCCGACGATGTGGGCGCCGCGGTTGCCGCATTGCTTGCCGATGGCAACAACTGGGTCACGGGCCAGCGCATTGAAGTGTCTGGTGGCATGATGCTCTGAGCGTATGCCGGGCAACTCCATTCGGAACGCGGCCTTGCCCGGCAGCGCCGGGACGGTCAAGGCATATGGGATGCATGCAGACACGCAGCGGCAGATATTCGATGCCTGCGGACCAGGTGTTGGGGATAGAGGATTTGGAGACCGAGTCGTGCCCGATAACTATCTGGGAAGCTGTTTATGTGCAAGAGTCGGCTATCGGCTGCTGTCGCCGCCCAGGGCCGTGACCCACTGCCATTGCGGGCAGTGCCGTAAAAGCCATGGTGCTGCGTTCGCGAGCTATGGCGCCGTGCCGCGCAAGGATTTGTGCATAGTCTCCGGGCAGAGCGACATCAAATCCTATGCATCGTCGGCTTCCGTGCACAGGCAGTTTTGCCAGCACTGCGGCTCATCCCTGTTCTGGTCCAGACAGGCCGGTGACTGGGCCGACTGGATATGTATCGCACTGGGCACGCTGGACTCGCCTTTTTCGGCTCTCAAGCAAAAGCATACACATCTGGAGTCGCAGCCTTTGTGGTCAAGCTTTGCCGGTGGCTGCATGCGCAATGACTGAGGGCCGCCTTAGCCCCTCGGGCTGCTGCACAGGCCTCGTGCAAGGCGATGTTGCGGCCCTGGCTTGATGCGTTCACTCCCCCTTGAACACCGGCTGGCGTTTCTCAATGAACGCATTCATGCCTTCCTTCTGGTCGCGGGTCGCAAACAGGATCTGGTTGGCCTTGCGCTCCAGCATCAGGGCGGCATCGAGCGATGCGTCCATGCCGGCAATCACCACTTCCTTGATCTGCTCCACGGCCAGTGGCGGCATATTGGCAATCAGTTTTGCCATTTTCAGCGCCTCAGGGATTACCTGATCGTCTGCACAGACTAGGCTGACCAGACCCATGGCATAGGCTTCGTCGGCGCTGACGGGCTTGCCGGTCAGCAGAATGCGCATGGCCTGGAACTTGCCCACGGCGCGCACCAGCCGCTGGGTGCCACCGATACCGGGCATGATGCCGATGCGAATCTCGGGCTGTGCAAAGCTGGCCCCCTGCCCGGCAATGATGATGTCGCAATGCATGGCCAGCTCGGCTCCGCCGCCAAAGGCATAGCCGCAGACCGCTGCAATGATGGGCTTGGGGCACTTCTCGATGGGGGCCCAGACGCGCTCTGTGTGGCGCTTCATGATCTCTATGGGGCCGCAGGAGTCCATGCTCTTGATGTCGCCGCCTGCCGCAAACACCTTGTCGCCGCCGGTCAGAACGATGCAGCGCACGCTGGCGTCTGCGCTCAGCTCGGCGAAGGTCCTGGACAACGCAGCCTGCAGAGAAAGACTCAGCGCGTTCGTTGCCTCGGGGCGGTTGAGCTGAACGATTGCCACGCCATGGTCCTGATGCCGAACCAGTAGCTCTCGCTGCGCGGCGTCCATGTTTTCAATAGCGGAAAGCGATGCCGACATAGGAATTCCCAAGGAGTTGAACAGAGACGATGGTCGTTTTCAAGGGATAGAGCAACATCGTCCTTTTGGACGTATCTGCTGCTGGTGCCGAAACCTAAATTGGCAGGCATGGATACGAACAAAAGCTTTCAAGACAAGGTAGTGCTGGTCACTGGCGGCACCAAGGGCATCGGCAAGGGCATTGCCCAGGCGTTTCTCGCGGCAGGTGCCACGGTAGTGGTGTGCGGCCGTCAGCAACCTGAAGCGTTGCCAAGCATCAATGGCAGCAGCGCAGACTTCGTTGCATGCGATGTGCGCGAGGCCCAGGCCGTCAAGGACATGGTCGATGAGGTGCAGCGCCGCCATGGCCGTCTGGACGTTCTCGTCAATAACGCCGGTGGCGCCCCCCATGTGGATGCCGCTACGGTGTCTCCGCGCTTTCATGAAAGCGTGCTGCGTCTGAATCTGTTCTCGACCTTGCACGCCTCCCAGGCCGCCAATGCCGTGATGCAGCAGCAGGATGGCGGTGGCGTGATTGTCTGCATCGGCAGCATCAGCGCGCTGCGTCCTTCCCCCGGTACGGCAGCCTATGGAGCGGCCAAGGCTGCAGTGCTGAGCCTGGTCAGTTCTCTGGCCGTGGAGTGGGCGCCCAAGGTGCGTGTGGTGGCGGTCAGCCCCGGCCTGGTGCGCACCGAACAGTCGCACCTGCATTTCGGGGATGAGGCGGGAATTGCCTCTGTCGCCGGGACCATTCCTGCGGGGCGTCTGGCCGAGCCGCAGGACATTGCCAATGCCTGTCTGTATGTGGCTTCCGAAAACGCCTCTTACATGAGCGGCACCAATCTGCTGCTGCATGGCGGTGGTGAGCGCCCCGCATTTCTGAGCGCATCGAACTCGGAATCCGTGCAACAAAAACACTGAATTTCAAAGGAGACAATCTTGACCGATCAAGACTGGATGGCAGAGGTCCGCGCATACGTGGGCAAGCAATACGGGCGTGTCTATGCCTGGGACAAGGTCAACAGCCCCATGATTCGTCAGTGGAGCGAGCTGATGGGGGTGGCCGTAAAGACCAACAAGGATGGCAAGACCATTGCCCCTCCCGCGATGCTGCAGGTCTGGTGCATGGAAGGGCCGGTGCAGAACAACTACCCGCCAGGCTCCACGACAGAGAATCCTTATGAAGTTCTGAAGCTGATCGAAGCGCACGACTTTCCTTCCACCGTGGCGGTGAATTCCGAGCTGAGCTTCGAGCGCGATGTGCTCGAAGGTGAAGACCTGTACTACACGACACGCCTGGAAGCCATCAGCGAAGAGAAGACCACGGCCCTGGGCACGGGTTACTTTGTCACGCAGATCATGGAGTACTTCTCGATCAAGGCAGCGAATGGCGAAGACGAGAAGGTCGGCCAGTTGATGTTCCGCGTCTTCAAGTTCCGTCCTGCCAATGTGCAAAAGGCCGAACCCGCGCAGGCGGCCGCCCCGAAGATAAAGCGGCCCGCTCCCGGCGTGAGCGATGACAACCGCTTCTTCTGGGAAGGCCTGAAGGAAGGCAAGCTCCTGATTCAGCGCTGCAAGAGCTGCGGCGATCTGCACCATCCACCGGGTCCCGTCTGCCCCAAGTGCCATTCGTTCGACTGGGACACGGTGCAGGCCAGCGGCAAGGGCACGGTGTACTCGTTCGTGGTCATGCACTACCCCGAAGTACCGCCTTTCGACCACCCCAATCCCATCGGTCTGGTGGAGTTGCAGGAGGGCGTGCGTCTGATTGCCCAGCTGGTCGGCGTCAAGCCCGGCGAGGTGCAGATCGGTCAGAAGGTTCAGGTTGAGTTCAACACCTTCGACGGTGATCTGACTCTGGCCCAGTTCCGTCCCGTGGGCTGATGCGAGGAGACCGTCATGGACTTTCAACTCAGTGAAGACCAGCGTGCATTCGCAGACATGGCGCAAAGCCTGTTTGCAGACTATTGCACCGACGACAAGCTGCGCGAGCACGATGCCTCGGGTCAGCCTTTCATGCAGGATCTGTGGCAGCAGTGCGTGGCTGCGGGCCTGCACAGCATCCTGGTGCCGGAAGCTGCCGGCGGCCTGGGTCTGGGAATGAGCGAGATGCTGGCCGTGCTGGAGCAGCAAGGCCGTGCGCTGGCGCAGGTCCCGCTGTGGCAGCAGCAGGTCGCTGCGACCGCGATTGCCAGGTTTGCCGAGGGACAGGACGCAGTCGTTCAGTCCGCCATGGAGGGCGAGTTGCTGGCTCTGTCGCTGCAGGCCGCAGTGGCTGCACGCGGGCCGGCGCTTGAGCTGCAGGGTGAGCGACTCAAGGGCCAGCTGCAAGCCGTGCCGCTGGGCGAACAGGCCAGGGTGGCTCTGGTGGCGGCGGCGGCGGGCGATGAGATCAAGCTGGTGCTGGTGAGCCTGCAGGCGGATGGCGTCAGCCGCGTGGCCGGCATGCGCGAAGACTACTGTGCGGTAGCAGACATCAGCTTTCGCAACACGCCGGTGCTGGCCGTGCTGGGCGGCCGTGCGCTGGACTGGGTCAACGAAATGGCAATCGCCTGCCTGGCCAGCCTGCAGCAGGGCGTGACGCAGGAGCAGTTGCGCCGCACCGTGGAGTATGTGAGCGAGCGCAAGCAGTTTGACCGTCCCATCGGGACTTTCCAGCTGGTGCAGGGCCAGATGGCCGACGGCTACATCCTCATGCAGGCGCAGCGCAGCGCACTGAGCCAGCTGGTCTGGCGTCTGGATGCCGGCCTGCCTTGCACGCCGCAGGCCCACGCGGTGCGCGCTCAGTCCAACGAGCTGGGCCTGAAGGTAGGCCGCGTTGCACAGCATGTGCATGGCGGCATGGGCGTGGATGTGACCTATCACATTCACCGCTTCATGTTCTGGTGTCGTGCACTGGCTGCCGAGGCCGGCAGTGCCGAGCAGCACCTGCAAGCGCTGGGCCAGTGGCTCGCAGACAACGACACGCTCGGCTGGAAGTACGACCTGCCCGAAGACCGCTAAGGAGACAACAACATGGCAAACCAATCTATTCGCTTCGAGTCGGTGAACGTGGGTGACGAACTACAGCCCGTCAGCGTGCCCATCACCGTGCCGCTGATTGCCGGCGGCGCCATCGCCACGCGTGACTATTTCCCCGGACATCATGACCGCGATGCCGCGCGAGAGTTGGGTTCACCCCATATCTTCATGAACATCCTGACCACCAACGGTCTGGTGCAGAGCTTTGTTGAGAGCTGGGCTGGCGACGATGCGCGTCTCATGGATCTGAAGATTCGCCTGGGCGCGCCCAACTATCCCGGCGACACCATGAAGTTCACGGGCTCCGTGACCGAGAAGAACGAGGCCACGCGCAGCGTTCAGATCACGCTCAAGGGCAGCAATTCCATGGGCTCTCACGTCAGCGGCACTGTGCAAGTGGCCCTGGCCTAAGAACAACAAGCGGAGACATTCCTGTGAACGATATGAATATTTCCGGTCGCGCCGCCATTGTGGGTCTGGGTGCAACAGAATTTTCCAAGAACTCGGGCCGTACCGAGCTGCGTCTGGCCATGGAAGCCACGCTGGCTGCGCTGAGCGATGCCGGCATCGACCCCAAGGAAGTGGACGGCTTTTCCTCGTACTCCGTGGACAAGGTTCCCGAGTATGAAATCGCCCGCCTGCTCGGGGCTCGCAATGTGAGCTTTTTCTCGCAGGTTCCGCATGGTGGTGGTGCGGCTTGCGGCCCTGTGCTGCATGCGGCCATGGCCGTGGCCACGGGCGTTGCCAAGACGGTCGTGGTCTACCGCGCCATGAATGAGCGCAGCTGGTACCGCTTTGGCACCGGCAGCTATGGCTTTGGCAGCACGCCATTCTTTGACAACGTGAACTATGGCTGGTACATGCCCCACGGCTTTCATACGCCGGCATCCTGGGTGGGCATGTTTGCCCGCCGCTATATGCATGCCTTCGGTGCGACCAGCGAGGACTTCGGCCGCGTGGCCGTGGCCGTGCGCGACTTTGCAGCCACCAATCCCAACGCATTCTTCTACGGCAAGCCCATCACACTGGAGGAGCACCAGGCCAGCCGCTGGATCTGCGAGCCGCTGCACCTGCTGGACTGCTGTCAGGAGTCCGACGGGGCCGTGGCCATGGTCATCACATCGAGCGACCGTGCCCGTGAGATGAAGGCCAAGCCGGTCTACATCAAGGCGGCAGCCCAGGGTATCTCTGACGGTCAGCAGTCCATGACCTCGTTTTACCGCGAGGACATCACCGGCCTGCCTGAAATGGGGCATGTCGCCAGCCAGCTGTGGCAGCAAAGCCGCCTGACTCCCAAGGATGTGCAAAGCGCAGTGCTGTACGACCATTTTTCGCCCTTTGTGCTGCCTCAGCTCGAGGAGTTCGGTTTCGTCAAGCGCGGCGAGGCCAAGGACTTCATTCGCGCCGGCGAGCATGCACGCGGCGGCTCCATGCCCATCAACACCCATGGCGGCCAGCTGGGCGAAGCCTATATCCATGGCATGAACGGCATTGCCGAAGCCGTGCGCCAGATCCGTGGCAGCTCCGTCAATCAGGTCAAGGACGTGCACAACATGGTGGTGACCGCCGGTACAGGCGTGCCCACCAGCGGCCTGATTCTGGGCGACGAGGCCTGATTGCAAGGGAGACATTCATGTTCATTGACCTGACTCCCGAGCAGCATGCGCTGCGCCTGAAGTGCCGTGACTACTTTCAGGCATTGATGACGCCCGAGCTCAAGGCCCGCATGCGCGGTGCAGAGGGCGGCGACGAGTACCGCGAACTGATCCGCAAGATGGGGCGCGATGGCTGGCTGGCCATAGGCTGGCCCAAGGAATTCGGCGGCCAGGGCCTGTCGGCCACCGAGCAGCTGATCTTCTTTGAGGAAGCCAATATTGCCGGAGCTCCCCTGCCTTTCGTCACCATCAGCACCGTCGGCCCCGCGCTGATGGAGCATGGCACCGAGGCGCAGAAGCAGGAGTTTCTGCCCGGCATGGCCAGCGGCGACATCATTTTCGCCATTGGCTACTCCGAGCCCGGTGCTGGCTCCGACCTCGCCATGCTCAAGACACAGGCTCAGCTGCAGGGCGATCTTCAGACCGGACATTTCGTGGTCAACGGCCAGAAGCTGTGGACTTCGGGCATCGAATCTGCCGACTATGTGTGGCTGGCCGCACGTACCAACCAGGAACTGGCTCGCCACAAGGGTATTTCCATCATGGTGGTGGATACCAGGGACAAGGGCTTTTCGCATACGCTGATTCAGACCGTGGGCAACTACACGGCAGCCACGTACTTCGACAACGTTGAAGTGCCGGCAGCACGTTTGATCGGCGAGCTCAATGGGGGCTGGAAGCTGATCACTGCACAGCTCAACCACGAGCGCCTGGGTCTGGGGGCCTGGTCGGACAAGGTGTTCGCCCCCTTCGTCAAGGTGCTGCAATGGGCCAAGGCCAAGGATGAGCAGGGCCGTCGCGCTGTCGATCAGGCCTGGGTGCGACGCAGTCTGGCGGAGTGCTATGCCCGCCTTGAAGCCATGCGACTGACCAACTTCCGCATCGCGGCCAGTCTGGAAGCCGGTGCCATGGACGTGAGCCTGGCATCTGCCACCAAGGTCTATGGCTCGGAAGGCGTGGTCGAGGTGCTGCATCGATTGATGGACATCGTGGGCAGCAGCGCTCTGGTGCGTGGTGGCTCGGCGGCTTCCTATCTGATGGGCGAGCTGGAGTATGAGCTGCGCGCCTCCACCATCAACACCTTCGGTGGCGGCACGAACGAGATTCAGCGCGAGCTGATTGCCCAGTTCGGACTCGGCATGCCGCGCCCCCAGCGCTGATCGAAGACATCTCACACATAACAAATACCAAGGAGACATGTGATGAGCGACACGATTGTGGTGTCGCGCGAGCAGACCCAGCTCAAGCTGGATCGTCGCGCGCCCATTGCGGCCAAGTACCTGGCCGATACGCCCTACACCATGGCTGATCGTCTGGAGGACTGTGCGCGAGATTTCGGCGAGCGCATCTTTCTGACCGAAGGCGATGTGCGCTACACCTATGCGCAATTCAACCAGCGCGCCAATCAAGTGGCACGTGCGTTGCACGAGCAGGGTGTGAGAAAGGGCGATGTGGTGGCCATGGCCATCGAGAATCGCCCAGCCTTCTTCTTTGCCTGGTTTGGCGTGGCCAAGCTGGGTGCCGTGGTGGCCTTCATCAACACCCATGTGATGGGCAAGCCTCTGACGCATGCACTGGAGGTGACCAACGCCAGCCATGTGATCGTGGGCGAGGAGTGTGCAGAGCGCTTTGCGCAGACCGAAGGACTGAACACCGCGCTGAGTTACTGGCACTGGCCGGATGAAGTGCGCCCCGCCGCGGCGGGAGTTCTGCAGCAGTTCGGCTCTGATTTGCAGGCTCTTGCCATGAGCCGGGACGGCACGGCCGTACCGCTGGAGTGGCGCGAGGGCGTGGTGGCCGGCGATACGGCGCAGTACATATTCACCTCCGGCACCACCGGCCTGCCCAAGGCCGCGGTCATCAGCCATGCACGCTGGCTGATGGCGGGGGACTCCATGCAGCTGCTGTGGGAAATCACCCGGGATGACTGCTTCTACTGCTTTTTGCCGCTCTACCACGGCGCGGCTTCCATGTCGCTGACGGCAACCGCCATGGCTGCAGGAGCGCGCATCGTGGTGCGCCGCAAGTTCAGCCGCAGCGAGTTCTGGCGCGATATCCGCGTGCATGGCATTACCTTTTGCCAGTATGTGGGGGAGATCTGCCGCTTCCTGCTCAGCGCGCCCGCGACGGACAGCGACCGGGAGCACAGCTTGCGCAAGATGGCCGGAACCGGTCTCACGCCCGAGATCTGGCAGCAATGGACATCGCGCTTTGGCGCCGTGTTCCAGATCTATGAAGGCTGGGGAGGCACGGAGTCCAACACCAATACCATCAATCTGGACAATCGCATCGGCTCCTGCGGCCGCGTTCCCTTCTGGGAAAAAACCAATTTGCGCCTGGTTCGCTACGACCAGGAAAAAGGCGATTACATCCGAGATGAAAACGGCTTCTTGCAATTGGCCGGCGTGAACGAGCCCGGCGAGGCCATCGGCATGGTCATCCAGTATCCCGGTGTGGTTGCCGGGCGCTTTGAAGGCTATACCAGCGAGGAGGCCTCCGAAAAGAAGCTGCTGCGCAATGTCTTCCAGCAGGGCGATGTGTGGTGGACATCGGGCGACCTGCTGCGCTGCGACGAAGACGGCTACTGCTGGTTTGTGGACCGTATCGGCGATACCTTCCGCTGGAAGAGCGAGAACGTCTCGACCATGGAGGTCAGCGACGCACTCGGGGACTTTCAGGGGCTGGATGCGATTACCGTCTATGGTGTGCAGGTTCCCGGTCACGGTGGCCGTGCGGGCATGGCAGCGTTGGTGATGCATGAGGGAGCCCAATTCGATCCCAAGGCCTTCTGGAAGATGGCCATCGCTCGTCTGCCGCGTTATGCGGCACCACTGTTCGTGCGTCTGATGGATACGCCGGACATGACCGGCAACTACAAGCTGCGCAAGGTGGATCTGCAAAAACAGGGCTATGACAGCGCTCAGACTGGCGACCCGCTGTTTGTACGCAATGACAAGCTGCAGACCTATGTGCCGCTGAACGCTGCAACGCTTGAAGAGGCTCTGCGTGGATAGCGCCGTCGCGCAGGAGCGCGTACGGGCCAAGCCCGCAGATGTGCTGCGTTATCCCTTTGCGCCGCCTGCAGCCGATGGCAGCCATGTGGAGATCGTCCCCGGCCTGCTGTGGCTGCGCATGCCCATGCCCATGGCTCTGGACCATATCAATGTCTATCTGCTCAGGGACGGCGACGGCTGGGCGGTGGTGGATACGGGGCTGGGAATTCCCGGCACCTTCGAGCTGTGGGAGAAGATCTTCACGGAGAAATTGGCCGGCCAGCCGCTGACCCGTGTGATCTGCACCCACTGTCACTACGACCATGCGGGTGCGGCATGGTGGTTGCAGGAGCGCTTTGGCGTGCCGCTGCTCATGAGCTATGGCGAGTTCATGATGCTGCGCTCGCTGATGGGGCCGCCGCCCGATCCTCTGCCCGAGGCGCATCGCGAGTTCTATGCGCGTGCCGGGGTGAGCAGCGAAGAGCTGGACGACATGCTGGCTGCCATGCGCAAGGATCCGTTCATGCCCAGGCAGCCCAGCCATTACCAGCGCATTCGTCCGGGTGAGGTGCTGCAGATCGGGGAGCGCCGATGGCGCATTGTGCTGGGCGAGGGGCACTCGCCCGAGCATGCCTGTCTGTATTGCGAGGAAGACGGCATTTTGCTGGCCGGTGATCAGGTGCTGCCGCGCATCACCTCGAATGTGATGGTCAGCCCCATCGAGCCCGAGGGCAATCCGCTCAAGCTCTGGATCGATTCGCTGCATCGTTTGCATGAGCTGCCGGCCGAGACCTTGGTGCTTCCATCGCACCAGGGCGTTTTCTACGGCCTGCATGAGCGCCTGGTGCAGGTGCTCGAGCACCATGCCGAGCAGTTTGCACTGCTGACCGGACATCTGGGCCAGGTGGGGCGGGCAACGGCTGCGGAGCTGGTGCCCGTGCTCTTTCCCAGGCTGCGCAGCCCCGTGGATCGCCTGATGGCACTAGGGGAAACGATAGCCCATTTGAACCTGCTTCACCAGGATGGAACGCTGCTGCGTACCCCGGGTGAGGGCAAGATTGCATATTTCTCGTTGGCCTGAGGTGAGGAAGCCATGACGGAACTGGAAACATTCAAACAAGAAGTGGCGCAGTGGCTGGAGGAGAACTGTCCTGCGAGCATGCGCCGGCCCATTGTTTCAGAGGAGATGGTCTGGGGCAGCTCCAAGCTGCAGTTTCTGAACGAGGATCAGAAGCTGTGGTTCGAGCGCATGCGCGACCGTGGCTGGTTTGCACCGTCATGGCCGCGTGAATACGGCGGCGGTGGACTCTCCCCAAGGGAAGCCCGTATCCTGGACACGGAGATGGCCCGTCTTGGCTGCCGTCAGCCCCAGTACAACCTGGGCGTGTGGATGCTGGGGCCGGTTCTGGTGGAGGTGGGGACGCATGAGCAAAAGCTCGAGCATCTGGTTCCCATGATGCGCGGCGAGCAGCGCTGGTGTCAGGGCTTTTCGGAGCCCAATGCCGGCTCCGATCTGGCCAGCCTCAAGACCTCGGCCAGGCGCGTGACGGACGAGCAGGGCGAGGCCTATATCGTCAACGGGGGCAAGATCTGGACCTCGGACGGAGACAAGGGCGACTGGATGTATGCGCTGGTGCGCACCAGCAGCGAAGGCAAGAAGCAAGACGGCATCAGCTTTTTGCTGATCGACATGAAGAGTCCCGGCGTCACGGTCAAGCCCATAGAGCTGATCAGCGGCAAGTCCAGTTTCTGTCAGGTCTTCTTCGACGATGTGCGGGTGCCTGTGCGACAGCTTGTGGGCAAGGAAGGCGAAGGCTGGTCGCTGGCCAAAAAGCTGCTCCAGCATGAGCGTGCGGCCATGTCCAAGTTCACGGAAGGTGGCGCGCCGTCGCACGATGCACTCAAGACCGCCTTGCCCTACATGGTGGACGAGCAGGGGCGGATCAGCGATGGTGCGCTGCGCGAGAAGCTGGCAGGACTGCTGATGGATGCACAGTCTTTCGCTCTGACCCATCGTCGGGTGACCGAGAAGGCTCTGGCGCGTCAGGACGTTGCTGGCCCCTCCAGCATCATGAAGCTGGTGCAGACCGAGCAGGAAGTCGCCAAGTACGAACTGCTGGAGCAGGTGCTGGGCCTGCGCGGTCTGGGCTGGGAGGCAGGCGATGATTTCACAGCCGATGAGATCGATATAGGTCGTGCATGGCTGCGTTCCAAGAGCTACACGATTGCAGGCGGAAGTTCGGAAGTGCAACTGAACATCATTGCCAAGCGAGTGCTGGAATTGCCTTGACCCCCTGAGCCGCTGTGCGGCGACAGCCTCGCTGCGGGGCGACGGGGCTGCCCAGGTCCTTGCTCGCCGGCTCTGAGTTGGGCAGTGCTGGTCGCACAGGCTGAGGATAACGAATTGAAATGGAGACAAGAATATGACCATGCTTTTGTCGCAAGAGCAGGAATTGCTCAAGGACAGTGCTGTTGCCTTTCTCGCGCAGGAGGCACCCGTGGCCCAGCAGCGCCGTCTGCGGGATGACAAGGTGGAACAGGGCTTTGATACACGACTGTGGCAGCAGATGGTGGAGATGGGGTGGCCCGTGGCGGTGCTGCCCGAGTCGCATGACGGGCTGGCTGCGGGCTATCTGGGCATGGGCGCCGTGTTTGAAGCCATCGGCCGAAACCTGTCGGCACAGCCGCTGCTGAGCCAGGCCGTGATCGCACCTGAGCTGCTGATTCGCGCCGGCTCCGAAGCCCAGCAGGCGCAGTGGCTGCCCCTGCTGGGCAGCGGGCAGGCCAGGCTGGCACTGGCTCTGGATGAAAAGTCCGGCCAGCATCTTTCAGCCAGATTGAGCACGGTAGCCGAGCAGACCGGCACGGGCTGGTGCCTGAGCGGTGAGAAAGCCTTTGTGATGGATGGCGTGGGTGCCAATGGCTTTGTGGTGCTGGCGGCGTCTGGCGAAGGTGCTCCCGGTTTGTGGCTGGTGCCAGCTGATGCACAAGGCGTCAGCATCAAACCCATGTGCATGATTGACAGCCGTAACATGGCCCGCGTGCAGTTCGATAAGGTGGAGCTGAGCGCTGATATGGCGTTGGTGGCCCGGCCTGCTGCTCAGGTGCTTGATGAAGTGCTGGATCGAGCCCGTGCCTGCCTGGCCGCAGAGTCTCTGGGTCTGATGCGTGAGGTGTTTGATCGTACGGTTAGCTATCTGAAGGAGCGCGTTCAGTTCGACGTGCAGATCGGCTCATTCCAGGCATTGCAGCACCGTGCTGCACGTCTGTATGTGGAGCTTGAGCTGCTGGAGAGCTGTGTGCTGGCAGCTTTCGAGGCCATTGATTCAGGTTTGGAAGCCAAGGTGCCCGAGCTGGTCAGTGGGGCCAAGGCCAAGGCATCTGACTTGTGCGAGAAGCTGTGCAACGAGGCGATCCAGTTGCATGGCGGCATCGGGGTGACCGATGAGCTGGATATTGGCCTGTTCTTCAAGCGGGCACGCGTTCTGCAACGCCTGCTGGGCGACGGTGGTTATCACCGCAATCGCTTTGCACAACTGAAAGGTTTCTGAGATGAGCGATGCCTTGGTTTCTATGGGTGAAAAGATCAGGAACATTCGTGCGCAGCTGACTTCGCAGGGCGCACCTTTTGAAGTGCAGCAGGTCACGCTGTCCGATGGGCGCAGCGTGGCAGCCTATCGCAATGCCTTTCAGAATCTGGCACAGGTAATTGACGCCGGCCGGGTTCATGGTGCGGCCGAGTTCATGGTCTATGGCGAGGATCGATGGACATTTGACAGGTTCTTTGCAGCAGCCGATGCACTGGCCAGTCGTTTGCAGAAGCAGCGCGGCATCAAGCCCGGCGACCGGGTGGCGATTGCCATGCGCAACCGTCCCGAATGGGCCGTGGCTTTTGCTGCCATTGCCTTGCTTGGCGCAGTGCCGGTGCCTTTGAACAGTTTTGGCCTGAGCAGCGAGCTGATGGCCAATCTGGAGGACACCCGGCCGGTGATGCTGATCTGTGATGCGGACCGCCATGCTCGCATCAGCCAGGCCATTGCGCAGACTGCCATTAAGACGGTGGTGGTGGATGGCGAGGGGGGCGATATCAGCTGGTCGGAGTTGACCGCAGGCGGTCATGATGGATTCGTGTCGCCGCAGCTGAGTGCCGATGAGCCTGCGCTGATTCTGTTCACTTCGGGTGCCACCAGCCGGGCCAAAGGCGTGGAATCCACCCATCGCGCCGTTTGCCAGGGCATCTTCAATATTGACTTCATCGGTGCAGTGGCAGCCATGACTTCGCCGGACGCCGTCGCCGCCATCATGGCGCGACAGCTGCAGCCCACGATCTTGTCGGCAGTTCCTCTGTTTCATGTCAGCGGCCTGCATGCGCAGTTGCTGGTCAGCCTGCGCCATGGTCGCCGCCTGATCTTCGTGCACCGCTGGGAGCCAGAGAAGGCGGCTGAGCTGATTCGCAAGGAAAAGGTCACGCAGTTCAATGGTGCGCCCAGCATGGTGCAGCAGCTCATTGGACTGCCCGGCTTCGAGCAGCCTGAAAGCTCTGGCAACCTCTCCGGTGTGGGCTTTGGCGGAGCGGGCCTGCACCCGCGCCTGATCGATGAGGTGTTGGCCAAGTTCAAGGGGCGCATGTCAGGCATTGGATTTGGACTGACCGAATCCAATGGAGTCTGCGCAGGCAGCTCGGGGCGCATGTTCGAGGCGCATCCGCGCAGCTCGGGGGTGCTGTCGCCCATCATCGAGGTACGAATCGCAGACCTGGATGGCACAGCCTTGCCTATCGGTGAGCCCGGTGAGGTCTGGCTGCGTGGCGTGACCCTGATGGAGCGCTATTGCGGTGATGCAGAGGCCACAGCCAAAGCCATGCAGGGCGGCTGGTTCCACACCGGAGACATAGGCGTTCTGGACGATGAAGGCTTTTTGACCATCGTCGATCGCATCAAGGACGTGATCAACCGCAGCGGTGAAAAGATTGCTGCGGCGGAGGTCGAGGCCTGTCTGCTGCAGCATGAGGCACTGGAGGAGGCTGCTGTGTTCTCCATGCCGCATGAGGTCACGGGCGAGCAGGTCGTTGCCGTGGTGGTCGGGAAGACCGGGAGTCAGGTGACTCCCGAGCTGCTTCGCGAGTTCGTGGCACAGCGCCTGGCGGGCTACAAGGTTCCCAGTCGGATCGTTGTGCGCGCGGAGCCTTTGCCTCGCAATCCCGCAGGCAAGATGCTCAAGGCATCGATTCGCAAGGAGTGCGCTCACCTGCTGACCTGATGCACGGAATTGGGTGGTCCTAGGACTTTCCCGATCACGCTCCGAAAGCCTGCTGCTGCTTCGTGCACCAGCAGGTTTTTTCATTCGGGGCGGCGCTTCAGGTGACCCATGTGGACTAGGTCGCTAGGGTCTGTCAGTAGTCAACTCAGACGATGGTTGAAGAGACCTGCTGGCGCAGTATGCAACTGCCTGCAAACGGCAAAACCAATGGGGCGATGCGAGGCAATGTACCTCGTTTGTAGCACCCGCCAAAAATAAGTTCTAGAACCTAGGAGACAGAGATGAAGTTTGTGACGGCCAAGACTCCACTCGCAGCGGCAGTGGGTTTGATGGTGGCGACGTCGGTATGGGCGAAGGTGCCGGCGAACGAGGCAGAACAGCTGGGCAAGGAATTGACATGCGTGGGTGCCATCAAGGCCGGCAACAAGGAAGGCACGATTCCAGAGTTCACAGGCAAATGGGTCGGTGCCCCTGCAGGCGTGGCTCATGTGCAATCCAGTGGCAAGCACCCCGTGGATCTCTATGCCGATGAAAAACCACTGTTCGTGATCACTGCGGAGAACATGGAGAAGTATGGCGACAAGCTCAGTGCTGGTCAGAAAGCCATGTTCCAGAAGTATTCCAAGACCATGCAGATTCCGGTCTACAAGGGGCATCGCGATTTCCGCTACACCGATGAGGTCTGCGCAGTGTTGAAGAAGAATGCACTGGAGTCCGAGGTCGTCGATAACGGCATGGGAATCAAGGGCAGCTTTGGTGCGATCAACTTCCCGATTCCCAAGACCGGGCAGGAAGTGATCTGGAACAACCTGCTGCCCACGCGTGCCTACACCGAGGCCATCACGCGTGACATGGCGAATGTGCTGTCGGACGGCAGCATGAGCTTTGGGCGTATGCAGAACCTGAACCTGGACATGGTCAACAAGCCTGAAATGCTTGGCAAGCCGGTCGAGGGCGTGATGGCCTATACCCGCACCAGAACGCTGGCCCCCGAGCGTGAAAAGGGCGGTGTGACCCACTCGGTGGAGCCCGTCAATTTCGGCAAGGACAAGCGCCTGGCCTGGAGCTATGACCCCGGTACACGCCGCGTGCGCCAGGTGCCCGAGTATGGCTTTGACCAGCCCATGGCTGGTACCGGCGGCAAGATGACCATCGACTCGGATCGTCTCTTCAATGGCTCGCCAGAGCGCTACAGCTGGAAGCTGCTGGGCAAGAAGGAGATGTATATCCCCGCCAACAACTACAAGATCCATCAGCCCACGGTGAAGTATGCCGACCTGCTCAAGCCCGGTCATGCCAACCCCGACTTCATGCGCTACGAGCTGCGCAGAGTCTGGGCCGTGGAAGGCACGCTGAAGGACGGTTTCCGACATGTCTATGGCAAGCGTGTGCTGTTCGTGGACGAGGACACCGGCCAGGCAGTGGCCGCGGACATGTACGACGCGCGTGGCCAGTTGTGGCAGCACGCCTTCATCAACTACTACTACTCCTTTGACATCAAGGCCTGGCATGCAGGCACGTCCTTCTATCACGACCTGAATTCCGGCGGCTACATGGGCTACAACCTTTTTCAGGAGCGTCCCCAAGGACCCATCCTGAACAAGGGTGATCTCGTGCCCGCCATGTTCACACCAGAAGCCGCACGCAACGCGGGCAACTAAGTTTTATCAACGAGCGACTCACTATGAAAAACAATATGAAGAAACTCACGCCCATCGCAGTGGCGGCACTGCTGTCCTTGGGTATGGGAGCAGTTCAGGCGGGGGAGACTGTCGAGCTGGGAGATGGCCTCAAGTTCGACTGGCGTCTGAACGTGAGCTATGGCCTGGGTGTTCGTCTGGATAACCCGTCTCCGGTGCTGAACACAGACGGCAACAACAATTTCAAGAAAGGTGCTCTGACGGCGAACCGACTGGGTGCTGTCTGGGAAAGCAAGCTGTCAAAAGGTGACAGCGGCTTTGTGCTGAATGCCAGCACCTTTTATGACGACGTATATCACCAGCGCAACGACAACAAGGGACCGATCAGCACGGCAGGTCCCGTCAATGAGTTCAACTCTGCCGCCAAGCGCTATGGTGGCGGCTATTCGCGCCTTCTGGATACCTACGCCTACACCAGCTTCAACATGGGCGAGGCCCGCGCCACGGTACGCTTGGGCAAGCAGGTGGTGAACTGGGGCGAGTCCATGTACTTTGCCAATATCGCTGCGGCCCAGGGACCCAGCGATGCAGCAAAGGCAGCTTCGCCTGGCGCTGAGGTCAAGGAAATCCTTCTGCCGGAAGATCAGATCTCGGCTTCGCTGGAAGTCAGTCCCAAACTCTCGCTGCTTGGTCACTACCAGTTCGGCTTCCATGAAACGCTGCTGCCGGCTCCCGGCATGTACACCAGCACCAGCAATGCCCTGGGTCCCGGCGCCTCCTGCCTGGGCGTCTACAACGGTGCGACCTGTCGCGGCCTGCGACGCGGTACCGACATCCGGCCCAGCAGCTCGGGTCAGTGGGGTATCGGCGGTCGCTACCGCGTCACTGACGAGACGGAAGTCGGTCTGTACTACCTGAACTACAACGACCGCACTCCATCGCTGGTCGTGAACATGAATGGCGCGATACCGACCGGCTATCAGGTTCGCTATTTCGACGACATCAAGATGCTGGGAACGACGGTCAGCACGACCTTCGGCAAGTTCTCTGCATTTGGTGAAGCGAGCTATCGAAAAGGTACGCCAGTGCTCAACGGCAATGGTGTGGCGGTGCGTGGCGATGTGGTGCAGGGCAACGTCGGCGGTATCTTCAATATCGGCCGCACCGGTATCGCGGATGACATGTCCCTGGCTGCCGAAATTTCCGGCTCTCGCGTGATCAGTGTGGCCGATGGCAGCTCTACCGATAACCTGAGCTTCAAGACCCGCAACTCCCTGGTGGCCGGTGCGACCCTGACGCTGGGCTACCCCGGCATCTTCGAAGGCTGGGATCTGAGCATCCCCATCAGCTACCAGTCGCAACTGCGCGGCCGTTCTCTGGTTGGCACCTTCGGCGGCGGCCAGAGCGACAGCCGGTTGAGCATTGGCGCGACTTTCGTTCGCAAGAGCAATTTCTCGATCAACGTGGCCTACATCAACTACCTGGGCAATCCTTCTGCCGATTCCCTGCGTGCACGCCCGCTGGCCGACCGCGACCAGCTGTCTGTTACCGCCAAGTACTCGTTCTGAACCACACCAACGAGCCAACACCACAAAAGCCCGGCTCTCCGGGCTTTTGTGTTTGAAAGAGGCGCAAGCGAATGCAAATACTGACCGGAAAATGGGTAACTCCTTTGGGAGCTGCAGCCCTGAGCCTGATGAGCAGTGCGGCATCAGGACAGCATCTGTTCGATGCTTTGCCTCCTTTGCCCAAGGTGGCTCCCTTGATGGCCCCCACGGAGCTGCATGGTGATACACAGGGCGATATCCGCTTCAAGTCCAGCAGTCCGTACGACCTCGATGTGCTGCTCAGTCAGCCTGCCAGGGCAGAGGCAACCATGGGTATGGGAAAGCTGTTCCTGCCCAAGGGGGCCAGCGAAAAGAAGCAGGTGCCGGCCATGGTTGTCCTGCCAGGTGGCGCGGGGGCCATTCCCGGGCGAGAGAGCGAAACAGCCCAGATGCTGGCCGACAACGGCATAGCTGCGCTGTTGGTTGATAACTTCAAGCCGCGTGGCATCAGCGAAGACATGCCTTATGCGCTCAAGATCATGGGTACCTCCGAGTTCGATGCCGTGGCCGATGCCTATGCCGCCCTCAAGGCCTTGAACAAGCACCCGGCCATCGATGGCTGGCGTATCGGGGTGATGGGATTTTCCAAAGGCGGAATTGCGGCACGCATGAGCCTGGATGCGCGCATTCGCGACAAGCTGGCGCCTTTCATTCAGCCCTTTGCCTTGCATGTGGACTTTTACGGGCCTTGCTATGCGCTGCTGCAGTCACGCAAAACCACGGGTTCGCCCTTGCTCAGCTTCAGAGCGGGGGAGGATGCATCGAATGATCTGGTGGCCTGTGCACAGCAGGAAAAAATCCTGCGTGAGGCGGGCTCCGAGGTCAGTACGGTGGTTTATGCCAGAGCAGGCCATGATTGGGAAAGCGACAAGCCACGAGAGATGACGAACCGCCCCTATCTGTCCGGCTGCACGATAGAGTTCAATGACAAGGACTTTCCCGTCCTCAATGGCCAGCCGCTGATTCCCGCCGGGGCTCAGTTCGATCGCCAGACCCGCTACAGGATTCGGGTGCAGAGCGGCAAGGCTCTGGGGGACTGCGTCAAGGTGGGCTATATCGCCGGACGCGATGAAACCGCACGCAGTCTGGCCGGCAAGCAGTTGCTGCAGTTTCTCAAGGTAAAGTTCGAGCAGTAGACAGGACTCGGCGGAAAAGCAGAAGGCCAGCAAATGCTGGCCTTTTTCACGTGTCAAATTTGCCCGAAGTTCTTTTTTGATGGAGCGTAGGCTTCTGTCAATTGAGTCGTCCGGAAACAGAAAAGCCGCGCAGCATGGCCGCGCGGCTTGATTGATGGAGTGTGGCTGCTCAGGTGCCGGGCTGCAGCACGGAGCGCTCACCGATCTCAAGCAACATGGTCATGCTGCGCTTCTGGATGCGCCAGCCTTCGGGCAGCCTTACCCATTCGTCTTCATAGAAACCAATGGCGTCGTAGCGCAGATGACTGCGCTCGCCCAGTCCCTGATGCGCGGCTCGCACCTGAATCCTGCTGAGCGGGCGCTGCGGGTCGGCTGCATCGACTTCCAGATTGCCCAGTAGATGCTGGGTGGGGCCGCAGCCGTCAAGATGGGTGCTGATCATGCGGCGGACCTTGGCGACCCCTTCGCAGATGTAGCTGCCACCGTAGACCGTGGTGCAGTCAGGTGTGAACACCTGCTGCAGCAAGTCCCAGTTGCGTGTGTCGCAGGCCGTGGCGTAGCGGATCAGGGTCTGGGTCAGAGCATGTTCAAGAAGAACCTGCTCCAGCGTGCTTGCTGCGGTCTGCATCACACTTTGCCGTTCACGGATGACTGGGGCTCGGGTTTGAGCATGCCGCCCGCATGGCTGATACCGCCTGCGCTGCCTGTCGCATGGGCGTGTCTGGGCTGCCGGTGCAGGCGCTTGATGCGGGCCCTGGCTTCCGCCGCGCCCACATTCAGCCAATAGGCCATGGCAGGCAGCAGGAAGATCGCGCCCAGCATGTTCACCAGGAACATGAAGGCCAGCAAGATGCCCATGTCGGCCTGGAACTTCAGTGCCGAGAACGCCCAGGTACCCACGCCTATGGACATGGTCAGCGCCGTGAAGATGGCGGCGTTGCCGCGCTGGCGCATGGCTTCATAGAAAGCCTCGCGCAGCGTGATGTCTCGCTCGCGCAGCTCATGCTGCATGCTCTCGAACAGGTAGATGCCGTAGTCCACGCCCACGCCCACGCCCAGCGCCACCACGGGCAGTGTGGGGACCTTGAGACCTATGCCCAGCATGGCCATCAAGGCATTGCAGAGTATGGAGACGATGGCCAGGGGCACGACGATGCACAGCACGGCGCGCCAGCTGCGGAAGGTCAGCCAGCACAGCAGCGTGATGGCGCCGAAGATGGAGCCCAGCATCTGCACTTCGGCATGTTCCACGGCTTCGTTGGTCGCGACCGCCACGCCGGCGTTGCCGCCAGCCAGCAGGAACTTGACGTTGGGTGTCTTGTCCGCAGCGATGAAATCACGCACTTCATTGACGACATGGGTCAGCGTGGCGCCTTCGTGGTCCTTGAGGAAGACCTGCAGATTGATGACCTTGCAGCCCTCTGTGTTCAGGCCCAGATCGGGAGAAAGTGCCTTGGCACCCGAACGCAATGCGGCTTCGGTGCGCTGCAGCGCTGCCCAACGGGGGTTGCCCTCGTTGTTGCTGGAGGCCGCGATCTTGGCCAGACCGGAGACGGTGGAGACGGATTGCACGCCGTCAACCCGGCGCATGCGCGACTCAAAGCGCTCCACGGCGTTCATCACCTGCCAGTTAAGGCAGCCTTCGTCGAGCTTGGAGGTTTCGACGAAGACGGACAGCACGTCCATGCCTATGGAATAGCTGCCGATGATGGTGTCGTTATCACGGTTGTAGCGCGACTCGGCACGCAACTCGGGAGCGCCCGTTCCCACATCACCTGTCAGCAGATTGCGCGATTCGTAGGTACCGGCGGCCAGCAGCAGCAGCGACACCACCAGAGTCAGCATTGCGGGCTTGCCTTCGGCCAGTGCTGACAGCTTCCACCAGATGGGGTTACGGCCATTGGCTGAGGAGGAGGGGGCTTGCATGGCCTTTTTTTCCAGGCGCAGATTGGCCAGCACCGCGGGCAGGAACACCTTGTTGGTGATGATCATCAGCAGCACGCCCATGCAGGCGGTCACGCCCAACTCGTGCACGATGGGGATGTCGATCAGCATGATGACCATGAAGCCCAGAGCATTGGTCAGCAGCGCCAGAGCTCCGGGAATGGCCAGCTTGCGAATCGCGTTCTCGGCGGCCAGCCTGGAGCTTAGGCCGGCGCGTACATCATGCTTCCAGGCTCCCGTCATCTGCACCGCATGGGATACACCGATGGAGAAGATCAGAAAGGGAACCAGGATCGACATGGGGTCGATGCCGTAGCCGATCAGCGGCAAAATGCCCAGCAGCCAGATCACGGGCAGCAGTGCCACGGCCAGGCCGACCACCGTGATGTTGGTTGACTTGGTGTAGAGACGCAGCATGATGGCCGTGATGACAAAGGCGATGGCAAAAAAGGTCATCACCGTGGTCAGGCCGTCCATCACATCGCCCAGTACCTTGGAAAAACCAATGATGTGGATGGAGATGTCCTTGCCTTCGAACTTGCTGCGGATCTCTTCCAGGCGCTGCGCAACCTTGTGATAGTCGAGCTTTTCTCCGGTCTTTGGGTCGACCTCGAGCAGGTCGGCGCGCACCATGGCGGATTTCAGATCGTTGCTGACCAGAGAGCCGATCTGACCGGACTTGGCCACGTTGGAGCGTACCTGGGCCAGGCCTTGTTCGTTGGCCTCGAAGCGCGAAGGAATCAGCACCTCGCCCACGTAGCCGTCTTCGGTGATCTCGATGTATTTCACATTCGGTGTGAACAGCGAATACACCTGGCCGCGGTTGACGCCGGGGGTGAAGAAGACCTCGTCCGTCACGCCACGCAGGGCTTCGAGAAATTCCTTGTTATAGATATCGCCTTGCCGGCCCTTCCATTCCACGCTCACCAGAATGCGGTTGGCTCCGGAGAAGGTGGCTGAATGCTTGAGAAATGCCGTCATGTACTCATGACGCATGGGGATCAACTTGTTGAAGCCCGGATCCAGGTGCGTGCGCATGGCCGAGACAGCCAGCAGTGCCGTGGCAATCAGCGTCAGCACGACTATGGACTTGCTCCACGAAATCAGCCAGCGTGCCGTGGATGCAATAAACCGGTCCAGCCGGCTGGTGGGTTCGCTCAGAGTCATTGTGTCGCTCCTGGGTCAGCCTGAGCGGCTGCCTTGGCTTGTTGTGGTGGGGGAAAGGGTTGCAGGCCTGCGTCGCTGGACATCCATCCGCTGTCGGGGCCGGTAAGCACAATGTCGGTCAGGGTGGCGCGGCCCTTGGCGCGTTGCAGGCTGAAGCTCTTGCCGCCGTCCTTGCTCAGGCCGAGCATGCTGCCCTGTCCTACCAGGATGATGGTTCCGTCCTTTTCCTGG
The DNA here is from genome assembly GCF_039581415.1 of Comamonas sp. F1-6. Classification (NCBI taxonomy): domain Bacteria; kingdom Pseudomonadati; phylum Pseudomonadota; class Betaproteobacteria; order Burkholderiales; family Comamonadaceae; genus Comamonas; species Comamonas sp. F1-6. Next base: position 68,969 of record NZ_JBCPWN010000009.1, on the reverse strand, counting down.
GCATGGCCAAAGAAGGAGACCGGAGCCTGAATCGTCGACTTGACCCATTGCGCGTCCGGTGCGGCCTGCACAAAGGCGTTGCCGCGCATGCCATAGATCAGCCAGCCGCCTTCGCGTGTAGGCATGGCGTTGTAGAAAGATCCGTTGTAGAACCCGGGCTCGATCTGCCAGCTTGCGCCGGAGTCCTCGGACTTGATGACCAGGCCGCGCTCGCCCGCTATCAGCCAGTGCTTGCCATCTTCGGAGCTGGCAATGCGGTTCATGTGCTTGTCCTCCACCTCTGAGGGCAGGGGCAACTGCTCCCAGGTCTGACCGTTATCCCTGGAGGTGATGGCACGGCCGAAGGCGCCGACACTGATCCAGTCGCCCGAAGGAAGGCGCGCGATCGACATCAGAGGCTCTCCGTTTTCCTTGGAGAAAGCGACTTCCTCCCAGGTGCTGCCTCCGTCCTTGGTACGCAGAATCCAGCCTTCGTGCCCCACGGCGAAGCCGGTCTTTCTGTCGGGCGCAAAAGCCATGCTGACGATGAGCGCCTGACGCTGCTCCTTGATCTGTGCCTGCTGCCAGTGAGCACCCTTGTCGTCCGAGTACAGGATTTCACCGAGTGCGCCGGCTGTCAGCAGACGATCGCCCACCTGAGTGATGGTGTTGAAGTGACTGCGCTCGATGCCAATGGTGGTGGGGGCCAGGGGGGGCGGTGTGCGGGGTGCAAAGGCGAGCGCTGAGGCAAAGGCCACCAATGCTGCTGCGCCTATACCGACGGCTGTTTTCACGTTGTCTCCTTATTGATTCGTACACGCTGTGCATGTATTGCAAACACGGGTGCAGGTTCTTGATTTGGAGCTTCAGCAACATCGTCCGAATGGACGTTTGCCCGGAGAATTAGGGGTATGTACGGGGCCGGCTTTTTAGTCTCTACAGACGATGGATTCGGTCTGCTTCATTTACACAATGAATGCACACTTTCTTGGTAAGGGAGACATATGGGTTTGCAAGGAAAAGCGGCGCTGGTTGGCGTCGCGCAGTACAAGCCGCAGAAGTACGCAACGGCGCCGCGCATGTTCCATCTGGAGCAGGTGGCCGATCTGACGCTGCAGGCTCTGGAGGACGCCGGCATGGAGCTGTCCGAGGTGGACGGTCTGATCACCAGCGCTCCGCACTTTCATGAAGCCAGCTGTTTTGTGCCGGCCATGGCCGGCGAATACCTGGGCGTGCGCCTGAACTTTGCCGAAGTCGTGGACCTGGGGGGAGCCAGTTCCGTGGCCATGGTCTGGCGCGCGGCGGCTGCGATCGAGCTGGGGCTGTGCAACACCGTGGTCTGCGTGCTGCCCTCGCGCATGGCACCGATCTCAGAACATGACGACCACATCAAGGAAGTCATGAAGGCCAGCCGCTTCGGCGGCCACAGCACTCGCTTTGGAGCGCCCGAGGCCGAGATGGACCTGCCCTATGGCCATATGGCGCAGAACACCGGCTATGCCATGATCGCCCAGCGCTATGGCGCGGTCCATGGCTACGACGCGGCCGCTCTGGCACGCATCAGCGTAGACCAGCGCTTCAATGCCTGTCACAACCCCGACGCCATGTTCTACGGTCAGCCCATCACGGTGGATGACGTGCTGAACTCGCGCATGGTGGCCGACCCTTTGCATGTGCTGGAAATCGTGCTGCCGGCTGCGGGTGGCGGCGCCATGATCGTCACGCGCGCCGATCGCGCCAAAACCACCAGACACCGCCCCGTCAGCATCGTCGGCTGCGGCGAGCATGTGAGCAGCAAGTCACCCACCTATATGGCCGACATGCTGCAGACCCCCATCGGCCCGGCTTCTGCCAAGGCTTTCGAAATGGCGGGCATGCGTCCCTCAGACATGCATATGGCGCAGATCTATGACTGCTACACGATCACCGTGATGCTGACGCTGGAAGACGCGGGCTTTTGCGAGAAGGGCAAGGGCATGGACTTTCTGCGCAACAACGATTTCACCTTCAAGGGCAACTTCCCCATGAATACCCATGGCGGCCAGCTGAGCTTCGGTCAGTCCGGCACGGCGGGCGGCATGTCCCAGGTGATTGAAGCGGTGCACCAGATTCAGGGGCGTGCCGGCGACAGGCAACTGGGTCGCAACGATCTGGCCTATGTGTCCGGCACCGGTGGCGTGATGAGCGAGCAGGGCGCCTTGATCCTGCGGGGAGCATAAGAACATGGCTTGGAACAAACCTCTGCCCCATCCCACGGAAATTTCTGCGCCGTACTGGGAAGGTCTCAAGGCCCACGAAGTGCGCATTCAGCAATGCGATCGTGGACACTCGCTGTTTTTCCCACGCACCCATTGCCCCACTTGCGGATCGCGCACCCTGAAGTGGAACAAAGTGTCGGGCGAAGGCACGCTTTACAGCTTCACCATCGCACGCATTCCCACCATGCCCGAATTCACGGACGAGATGCCCCAGGCCCTGGCCGTGGTCGAACTCCGTGAAGGCGTGCGCATCAACACCACCATGGTCGGCGTGGATCCCGAGGCGCTGAAGGTGGGCATGGAGGTGCGTCCCGTGTTTGACGAGCGCCCCGGCGAGGTCACCCTGCTGCGTTTTACCGCCCGTGCGGGCAGCCACCCGACTGTCATCAAGGCGGACGCCGAGGCCGCAGTTGCGGTTGCCGTGGTGGAGGAGGCTGCCGCAGCCAAGCGCAAGATTTCCGTCAAGGACATCGAGGCCATGAAGTCGCTGGTGTCCGAGGAGTACAGCCCCTGGTCCAACGAGTTCACTGTAAGCCAGGAAGTCATCAACGAGTTTGCCAAGCTCTCCGGCGACGACTACTGGATTCACACCGACCCCGTGCAGGCGCGCGAGAAAAGCCCGTTCGGCACCACCATCGCCCACGGCGCTCTGGTGCAGGTGCTGGCCAGTCAGCTCAGGATTCCGCTGGACTACGAGGTGGTGGACTTCAACAACATGGTCAACTATGGTTCGGACCGCCTGCGCTTCCCGACCCCCGTGCCCTCCGGCTGCAAGATCCGTGCGCGGGCTCGCATCAAGGCTGTGGAGCAGGTCAAGAGCGGCGTGCAGGCCACGATGGAGCTCAACATCCATGTGGTCGGCCAGGACCGTCCTGCAGTCATCAACGACCTGGTGATTCTTTACATGTAATCGCCGTTGCCCGCCCGGTGAAGGCGGGTGTTTCAGTTTCTTCAAGGGTTGGGGCTTTGCGCAAGCAAAGCCCTTTTTTTGCGGCCGTTCACGGATGGGATCCTGGCTCTGTTGGAATGCGATAAATATCAGTCAAGTTGGCTTTATACCTATGTCTTAAAAGCGATGGCAGCTATCAAATTATTGAAACTCTGCCGGCAGGAGTCAAAGCCATGCGGCGGCGCCATCGGGTCGGTGATCTGGGGTTGCCACCTAAGTAAATACCTGCTCATCAAAATGGACGATGTTGCGTTTTCCGTGCTGGCCATACTGCAAACCAGAAAGGCCATAGAGCCTGTAAAGGAGACAAGCATGAAAACCTCTTTTCGCTGGATGAATGCGCTTCGCGCAGTGTCGCTGGTGGCTGCCGCACTGGCGCTGTACCTGCCTGCCATGAATCTGCCGCAGGGTACCGCTGTGGCAGGGCAGGCGGAGCCTGCGGTCAAGCTGCCCGCTGGCATCGTGCTGGCCAGTGCCCAGACCTCCTGGAACGCGGTTTTTGCATCGGGCTATTGAGCCCTGGGCTGAAAGCTCTGCCGGTTGAGTCCTCTCGTTTTCCCTTGATCGGTCCTGAAATCGGCGGCCTGATGGCAGCGAGTTGCCGTTGTATCGGCATCGCCTCCAGCCCGCCTCGGAGGGGCGGATACGGCTTTGTTAAGCCATGGACTCTTGCTGCTTTCAAAGCATGTACATGACTTTGATCTCCAGATAATTTCTGTACTGTAAAGTACAGGTAAATGAGACCGATTCTCGCTTATGATGCGCACGCGTTTGCACAGCACACAGGTTGTAGCCAATTGATGCCGTAGTCCCTGCTGCGGACGATACCCGCCAAGCCGAATTAAAACTCCGTATAACGAGGCATTCATGGCATTGAGGTATTCGCCGCTGGCAGCGGCATTGGGGCTGGCTTTTTCCGGTGCAGCGTGGGCGCAGCAAGCTTCAGAGGTGGTGCTGGACGAAGTACAGGTCCGCAGCGATCGCCAGCCCGATTCCGGCTACAACCCACCCACGGCAACGAGCGCCACCAAGATCGAGGCCCCGTTGCGTGATATTCCTCAGACCGTGAATGTGGTGCCTCAGAGCCTGCTGCGCGATCAGGTCGCTCAATCCATGCAGGACGCTCTCAAGGCCGTGCCTGGCGTGGGCTTTTCTCATGGTGACGGTCAGCGCGATCAGGTCACCATTCGCGGCTTCTCCGCCATTGCCGACCAGTTTGTGGACGGCTTGCGCGATGACGCGCTGTATTTCCGCGATCTGTCCAATATCGAGCAGATCGAAGTGCTCAAGGGTCCTGCATCGGTGCTGTACGGGCGCGGCTCGTCGGGCGGCCTGATCAATCGCATCACCAAGAAGCCCGGCGTCAATCTCAGCGAAGTGGGCTTGACTCTGGGGCGCTGGAACCAGCGCCGTGGCGAGTTCGACCTGGCGCGCGCGCCGCAGGACAGTGCGGTCTCCTATCGCCTGACCGGCGCCGTTGAGCGCGCCGACAGCTACCGCGACCAGCAATTTCTCGATCGCAAGGCGCTTGCGGCATCGGTGCTGATCAAGCCCAGCTCGGACACCAGCGTGCTGCTGCAGGCCGACTATCTGAAGGACAGCCGCCTCACGGACTTCGGCATCCCCGCGTACCAGGGCCGGCCAGTCAATGTGTCACCCGGTACCTATTACGGCGCGGCCAATGCCAGGGATGTGGATGTAAGCCGTGCCGAAGTGGCATCGCTGGGGGCCACGCTGAATCACCGGATCAGCGACAGCCTGTCCTTGCGCAATGCCTTGCGCTACTACGATTATTCGCTGGATAGAAACAACACTCTCGTGGGCTCGGTCAACGAGAAGGCGATGACGGCATCGCTGACACGCGGCAATGTGCAGCGTGACGAGAGCGGATTTTTCAACCAGACCGAGCTGAGCCAGAAGCTCGAGTTCGCCGGGATGAAGCATCAGCTGCTGTACGGCTTTGAATTCGGCCGACAGAGCAAGGATCTGCTGTCATACAGCCGAGCCAATGTGGCAACGGTCTCGCTGTTCAATCCGGTGCTGCCGACTTTGCCGCTGCGCATCGACGGCAAGCCTGCGGCGGACAATCACAGCGTCTTCAAGGTGGCCAGCGCCTACCTGCAGGATCTGGTCACCATCAGTCCTCAGTGGAAGGCACTGGCTGGTGTGCGCTATGACCGCTTCCAGCAGGAAACGCATGAGCGTCAGCCCGGCAAGCCGGATTTGAGCCGTACGGACACTGCCTGGAGTCCGCGCGTCGGGCTGGTCTATCAGCCCTCGTCGGCGTGGTCCTACTATGCTTCTTGGAGCAAGTCCTTCCAGCCTTCAGGTGAAACCTTTGCGCTGGCTGCCAACAATGCACAGCTGGCGCCGGAGAAAACGACCAGCCAGGAAGTCGGAGTCAAATGGGATCTGCCGGACGGCAAGGCTTCGGTCACGGCCTCGCTATTCAAGCTCGAGCGCACCAATATCAAGAGCGTCGACCCCACAAGCAACACCGTGGTGCCTCTGGGCGTGCAGCGCACCAATGGGCTGGAGCTGACGTTTGCCGGAGAGATTGCACCGAGCTGGCAGGTCTGGGCCGGCTATGCATTCCTCGATGGAGAGATGACCACATCGCCTGCCGTCGATTCCGGCCAGCCGGTCCAGGGCAAGCGCCCCACGCTGACGCCCAGGCAAAGCGCCAACTTATGGGTGACCAAGGCACTGGGCCACGGCTTCGGCCTGGGCGGGGGGCTGAACTATGTCGGCGCCCGGTTCGCCAATCCCGGCAATACCGTGACCTTGCCAGGCTACACCACAGTGGATGCCATGGCCTACTACCGCATGGGCCCCTGGGATGTGCAGCTCAAGCTCAACAATCTGCTGAATCGTCGCTACATCGTGGCCGGTCATGGCAGCGTGCCCAACCTCAACCTGCCGGGCGCACCGCGCTCGGCTCAGGTGGTGGCGCGCTATCGCTTCTAGAAAAGATGTGCCATGTAGCCCGGGCAGGCTGGCCTGGATGGATAGAGGCCTGATGCTCAGGCCGATGCCGCAAAAAAAGGGTTCAACGGCCGCCCCAAGCAGCCGCTGAACCCGATCAAAGTGGCAAAGAGAGCCTGAAGTCAGAAGTATCAGGCCGCCACAGCCTGCCTCTGGCGCTCGCGCACCATGGTCAGTGCCGTGTCTTCGATCATGTCTTCCTGGCCGCCCACCATGCCGCGGCGGCCCAGCTCCAGCAGCAGCTCGCGTGCGGGGATGCCGTACTTGGCTTCGGCACGCTTGGCAAACAGCAGGAAGCTGCCATAGACGCCTGCGTAGCCCAGGGTCAGCGCGTCGCGGTCGATGCGGATGGGAAAGTCCATCAACGGCACGACCAGGTCTTCGGCCACGTCCTGGATCTTGAACACGTCCACGCCGGTTTCAATCCCCATGCGCGCGCACACGGCTACCAGCACTTCCATCGGCGTGTTGCCCGCACCGGCGCCCAGGCCGGCAGCCGCAGCGTCGATGCGGTTGGCACCGACTTCCACTGCAGCCAGAGAGTTGGCGATGCCCATGGCCAGGTTGTGGTGGCCATGGAAACCCAGTTCGGTCTCGGGCTTCAGAGCCTGGCGCACGGCGGACAGACGCTCTTTCACGTCGTCCGGCAGCATATAGCCGGCCGAGTCCGTGATGTAGATACAGTTGGCGCCGTAGCCTTCCATCAGCTTGGCCTGCTTGACCAGACCTTCGGCACTGTTCATATGCGCCATCATGAGAAAGCCCACGGTATCCATGCCCATCTTGCGGGCCATGGCGATGTGCTGCTCGGAGACATCGGCCTCGGTGCAATGCGTGGCCACACGGATGGTGGAGACGCCCAGCTCGTGGGCCATCTTCAGGTGATCGACAGTGCCGATGCCGGGCAGCAACAGGGCCGAGACCTTGGCCTGCTTCATCAGCGGGATGACGGTGGACAGGTACTCCTCGTCCGTATGTGCAGGAAAGCCGTAGTTGACCGAGCTGCCGCCCAGGCCGTCGCCATGGGTCACTTCAATCAGGGGCACGCCAGCGGCATCCAGTCCCGTGGCCACGGACTTCATCTGTTCCAGGGTCATCTGGTGGCGCTTGGGGTGCATGCCGTCACGCAGCGTCATGTCGTGAACGGTGATCTTCTTACCTTTGAGGGACATGTTCTTCTCCTGGATCAGACGGCAACAGCGGCTTCGGCCAACTCGAAACGGCCGGCGAGGATTTCTTCGGCAAACATCTCGGCCGTGCGCGCCGCGGCGGCGGTCATGATGTCCAGATTGCCCGCGTACTTGGGCAGGTAGTCGCCCAGGCCTTCGACTTCCATATAGATGGAGACGCGGTTGCCGTCGATCACGGGGCCGTTGACCAGCTTGTAGCCGGGCACGTATTTCTGCACTTCCTTGATCATGGCGTGCACCGAGGCTTCGATCTCGGCAGGCTTGGGCGTATCCACCGTCAGGCAGTGGATGGTGTCGCGCATGATCAGCGGCGGCTCGGCGGGGTTGATGACGATGATGGCCTTGCCCTTTTGCGCGCCGCCAATCTTTTCCACGGCACCCGATGTGGTGCGGGTGAATTCGTCGATGTTCTTGCGCGTGCCGGGGCCGACCGAGCGGCTCGATACCGTGGCCACGATCTCTCCGTAGCTCACGGCCTGCACGCGCGAAACCGCAGCCACCATGGGGATGGTGGCCTGGCCGCCGCAGGTGACCATGTTCACGTTCATGGCCTTTTCTGCAACCTTCTCGGCCAGATTCACGCTGGGCACGCAGTAGGGGCCGATCGCTGCAGGCGTCAGGTCGATCATCAGCACGCCCAGCTCGTTGAGCTTGCGGCTGTTTTCGGCGTGGACATAGGCGCTGGTAGCGTCAAAGGCGATCTGGATGCCGTCTTCCTTGACAAAGGGCAGCAGGCCATCCACACCGTCGGCCGTGGTCTTGATGCCCATCTCGCGGGCACGCTTGAGACCATCGGACTCAGGGTCGATGCCGACCATCCACACAGGCTCCAGTATGGGGGAACGCTGCAGTTTCATGAGCAGATCGGTACCGATATTGCCGGGGCCGATCAGTGCGCATTTGATCTTTTTTTGCGTCATGGTTTCTTACTCGGTGAATTGAATGGAACAAGTACCCATGCCTTCGATGACCATGTCGAAACGGTCGCCGGCGGCAGCGGGCACCAGGGGGGCGAGAGAGCCAGAGAGAATCACTTCACCGGCTTTGAAAGGAATGCCAAAAGCGCCCAATGTGTTGGCCAGCCAGGCTACGGCTTCAGCTGGGTGGCCCTGCACGGCACTGCCCAGGCCAGAGCCTGCGGGCTGGCCGTTCCGTCGCATCTCCATGGCGGCAGCGGCCAGATCCAGCGAAGCCGGATCTGTGTGCTGCTTGCCGATCACGAAGACGCCGCAGGAGGCGTTGTCGGCCACGGTGTCCTGGATCTTGATCTTCCAGTCCTTGATGCGCGAATCGACGATCTCGAAGCAGGGGGCGACCCACTCGGTGGCGGCCAGCACGTCTTCCTTGGTCACCCCCGGGCCTTGCAGATCCTTCTTGAGCATGAAGGCAATTTCGCCTTCGGCGCGGGGCTGGATCAGACCGGCTGCCTTGAGCGAGACGGCAGCGCCGTCCTCGTATTCCATGCTGTCGGTCAGAAAGCCGAAGTCGGGCTGGTGCACATTCAGCATGTCCTGCACGGGCTTGGAGGTCACGCCTATCTTCTTGCCGATCACACGTTCGCCCGATGCTTCGCGCAGGCGCAGCATGTGCAGGGAGATGTGATAGGCGTCTTCCACCGTCATTTCGGGGTGGCTTTCGGTCAGTGGTGCCAGCGTCCTGGCGGTGCGCAGCGCGTCATACAGGCGCCGGCCCTGGGTTTCGGTGAATGACAGATCAAGTTCGGTGGTGCTCATGGATTCAACCGTTTTTCATGAAGTCTATGCAGGTGCGGTTGAACATCTCGCGATGCTCGACCTGCACCCAGTGGCCGCACTGGTTGACCAGCACCACGCGGCAGTTCTTGATGCCCTTGGCCAGCTTGTCGGCACCACCCACGGGATTGAAGGCATCCTGCATGCCCCAGAACCCCAGCACATTGCACTTCAGATCAGGCAGCTGCTCGGTCATATTGGGGATGTACAGGCGTTGGCGCGAGGCCTCGGTCTGGGTCAGCGCAATCGGGGCGCGTTCATTGATGATTTCTTCCGTCAGCAGCGACTGGTCCACCACCTGCATGCTCATGACGGCGCGCATGGCTTCGGGGCCGGTCTTGCCCGACTTGTAGACATTGAACATATTGGCAATGCCGGGCATGGCCATATAGGCTTCAAACTCTTCCACGCCACCAGGTGCCATGAGGATCAGGCTCTTGACGTCCTCGGGGTACTTGAGCGCATAGCCCAGCGCCACGGCACCGCCCAGCGAATTTCCCAGCAGGGTGATGTTTTTCAGGCCCAGCTGCTCCACCAGTCCCTTGACGCCGGCGATGAAGAAATCCATGTCGTACTGCCTGGGCTCCTCGGTCTTGGACGAGAGGCCGTAACCGAGCAGGTCGGGAACGATGGAGCGAAAGCCGGCCGCAGCAAACTCGGGGTAGTTGCCCTTGAAGTTGCTGTAGCCGCTGGCACCGGTGCCAGCGCCGTGCAAAAAGATCACGGGGTCGCCAGAGCCTTGCTCATGGTAGTGAACGCGCTGAGGATGACCGGCCACATTGCCGATGTCCACATACTTGCCTTCTGGGATGGAAAATTGGCTCATCTCTGTTCTTTATGCTTGGAGTGGATAGGCGAAGGCTGTCTCCTGCCTTCGGGTGAGAAATCTTGGATGACGAGGCTTATCAAGTCCTGGCTTGCCAGAGCTTGGGCAGGCCGGGATCGGTGGCGGCAATCGCCTTTTTGAGCAGATTGCGCAGCGTGGCTGCTTCCATCTCGCCAAGGCTTGCTATCAAATCGGTTTCCACGGCTTTGGCTGCCGCCAACACACGCAAGATGGCTTCGTTGCCCAGGGGCGTGAGCTGCAGCGACTCGGCGCGCCCGCGGCTTTCTTCCACCCAGCCCTTGCTGATCAGCGACTGCAGGGCCACGGCTCCGATGTCGGTGCCGGTGTAGGCCATGTGAGACGCAATTTCGGCAGGCGACTGAGGCTGCTGGATGCTCAGCAGCGAGAGCACGTAAAAATCGGCATCGGTCATGCCGTAAGCCGCCATGGGCTTGCGCAAGCCGCTCAGGAATTGAAAGTGCGCGCGGCCCATCAAATATCCGATCAGGTTTTCCGAGTAGGCGGTATTGGTGTCTGCGGCAGGTTCGCTGGCCACGGCGTTGGCCTTGCGTGAAGCCAGGGCGTAACCGCCGGTCACGTAGAGCAGGGGAGGGTGTGGGTTGGCGTCGTAGTCGGTCACCTCGCCCACAAAGATGATGTGGTCGCCGCCGTCGTACTGAAATGCCGTCTTGCACCTGAAGCGCGCACTGCAGTCCTGCAGCAGCGGGGCATGGGCTGCCTCGGAGTCCAGCGGCAGGCCGGAGAACTTGTCTTCGCCAGCACGGGCAAAGCGGTTCGACAGGGCTTCTTGCTCGTTGGAGAGGATGTGCACATTCCAGGTGTCGGCGTTCTGGAACACAGGCAGGCTGCGGGCGTTCTTGGCCAGGCTCCACAAAACCATGGGGGGCTCCAGCGAAACCGAGTTGAAGCTGTTGGCGGTGATTCCTACAGGCTCGCCATTCTCTGCACGGGTGGTGACGATGGTGACCCCGGTGCCAAACATGCCCAGGGCGCGGCGAAAGTCTTTGGGGTCGAAGGTTGCTGCAGTGCTTTGCATGGGGTGAATGTCTCCTTGGTGCAAGAGTGCTGCGAACAGGGCTTTTATGAATCCTTCACATGGACTAGCAGCGCAAAACAGGGCTTGGTGTTTGTCCTAGGCTCCGTGTTTTTGCTGTGCGGGATCAGGCTTTGGAGAAGTCCGCAAACGCCTGCTTCATCGTTAGTCTGATCGGACGATGAACGGAAAATTGCATGGTGAGAGCATTTCTGTCATAGGCGAAAAGGCCTTGCCCACCACACCACAAGCCGTCCGGTGGAGCGGCAACTGGAGACCTGAATGAACACAATGACAGATAACTACCTCACTCCTGATGCGCTGGCTGTGATCGAGCGTGCCAAGGCCCTGGCGCCCAAGCTGGCGGCACGCGCGCAGCAGGCGGATCGCGAAGGAAAGATCAGCGACGAAACCGTTCAGGAGATGGCTGAGGCGGGGCTGTTCCGTGTGCTGCAGCCAAAGCGCTGGGGTGGCTATGAAATGGATCCCCGTGTGTTCTACAGCGTGCAGATGGAGCTGGCCAAGGGCTGCATGTCCACGGCCTGGATTTACGGGGTGGTCGGCGTTCACCCCTGGCAGCTGGCGCTTTTCCCCGACCAGGCTCAGCAAGATGTGTGGGGCAAGGATAACGGCGTGCGCATCGCCTCGACCTATATGCCTACTGGCAAGGCCGAGCCCGTGGAAGGCGGATTCAGGTTCAACGGTCGCTGGAGCTTTTCCACCGGCTCCAAGCATTGCGACTGGCTGTTTCTCGGCGGTCTGCTGCCCAAGCGTGATGGCACACCTGGCCTGGAGCATGTGACTTTTCTGGTGCCCAAGGCGGACTTCCGCATTGAGGACAACTGGGATGTGCTGGGCCTGCGCGGTACAGGCAGTCATGACATCGTGGTGGAAAACGCGTTTGTCCCGGCACATCGCATCCAGTACACCAACGACCACAGCGATGTGGGCTGCCCCGGCCGCATGGAAAACACCAGCTGGCTGTTCCGCATCCCCTTTACCCATGTGTTCCAGCGTGCGGTGTCCACCGCCTGCCTGGGCGCGCTGGAAAGCGCCATCGCGTCGTTCACCGAGCGCGCGACGGCGCACGTTGGAAAGCATGGCAACAGGATGGCCGAGGACGTGAACGCCCAGACGGCCGTGACCGAAGCCACGATTGCGCTGGACCAGCTCAAGATGGTTCTCTTCCGCAATTACGCACGCATTGTGGATGCGGCCAAGACTGGTATTCAGCTGACGCTGGAGGAGCGTCTGCTGCAGCGTGCTCAGGCGTCATACGTTCCCAAGCTGACGGGCTTTCATGCCAATGAGCTGATGCGTGCCTGCGCAGCCAGCGGTACTTTCAAGAACAACCCCATCGAGCGTATCTTCCGCGACATCCATCAGGGACGTACCCACATTGCGAACAACACGGATGCCTATGTGCGCGCCTATGGCTCGCATGTGCTGGGCATTCCCAACCAGGAGCCCTTTGTCTGATTGAATTCAGGCCAAGCTGCGGCAGCGCTCTCACAGCGGAGGCTGCCGCCAGCGTGTATTTGCGAGAGTCCATCCATAAAACAAAAGATTGACGGAGACAAGGTATGGCAGAACAAGAATATGACCTGATCGTCGTGGGGTCGGGGGCTGGTGCCATGTTGGGCGCCATTCGCGCGCAGGAGCAGGGCCTCAAGACTCTGGTGGTGGAGAAGACGGAGCTGTTCGGCGGCACTTCGGCCCTGTCGGGAGGCGGCATCTGGATTCCGCTCAATTACGATCAGAAGACCGCCGGCATCAAGGACGATCTGGAAACCGCATTTGGCTATATGAAGCGCTGTGTGCGAGGCATGGCGACGGATGACCGCGTGCTGGCCTATGTGGAAACCGCCAGCAAGATGGCCGAGTATCTGCGCCAGATCGGGATTCCTTATCGCGCCATGGCCAAGTATGCGGATTACTACCCCCATATCGAAGGCTCCAGGCCCGGCGGTCGCACCATGGATCCGGTTGACTTCAATGCCGCCAGGCTGGGCCTGACGGCGCTGGAAACCATGCGCCCGGGCCCTCCCGGCAATCAGTTGTTCGGCCGCATGAGCATCAGTGCCTTCGAGGCGCATTCCATGCTCTCGCGCGAGCTCAAGTCGCGCTTCACCATCCTGGGCATCATGCTCAAGTATTTTCTGGACTACCCCTGGCGCAACAAGACCAGGCGCGATCGTCGCATGACGGGCGGCCAGGCGCTGGTGGCAGGCCTGCTGACTGCTGCCAACAAGGTCGGTGTCGAGATGTGGCGCAGCTCTCCGCTCAAGGAGCTGGTGAAGGATGCATCGGGCCGTGTGACGGGTGTCATCGTTGAAAGGAATGGTCAGCGCCAGCAGATCAACGCCAGACGTGGCGTGTTGTTGGGGGCTGGTGGTTTTGAGCGCAACCAGGAGATGCGTGACCAGTATCTGAACAAGCCCACCAAGGCAGAGTGGACGGCCACCCCAGTGGGAGGCAATACCGGTGATGCTCACCGGGCTGGTCAGGCCGTGGGCGCGCAGCTGGCGCTGATGGACTGGTCCTGGGGCGTGCCCACCATGGATGTTCCCAAGGAGCCGGCCTTTCGCGGCATTTTCGTGGAGCGCTCGCTGCCGGGGTGCATGGTTGTCAACAGCAGAGGGCAGCGCTTTCTCAACGAGTCCGGCCCTTATCCGGAATTTCAGCAGGCCATGCTGGCCGAACATGCCAAGGGCAATGGCGGCGTGCCTGCATGGATTGTGTTCGACGCCAGCTTTCGCGCGCAAAACCCCATGGGGCCGCTGATGCCTGGCTCGGCCGTGCCGGATAGCAAGGTGCGCAAGAGCTGGCTGAACAATGTCTACTGGAAGGGCGAGACGCTGGAAGATCTGGCGCGCCAGATCGGCGTGGACGCTGCTGGCCTGCAGGACAGTGCGCGCCGCATGACCGAATACGCCAGAACCGGAAAGGATCTGGACTTTGACCGGGGCGGCAATGTGTTTGACCGCTACTACGGCGATCCGCGTCTCAAGAATCCCAACCTCGGCCCCATCGAGAAAGGTCCTTTCTACGCCATGCGCCTGTGGCCCGGCGAGATCGGCACCAAGGGAGGGCTGCTTACCGATAGAGAGGGGCGTGTGCTCGACACGCAAGGCAGGATCATCGAGGGGCTGTACTGCGTGGGCAACAACTCCGCCTCCGTCATGGGGCCGGCCTACGCAGGCGCTGGTTCCACCTTGGGGCCTGCCATGACTTTTGCCTTTCGCGCCGTGGCTGACATGGTGGGTAAGCCCCTGCCCCTCGAGAACCCGCATCTGCTGGGCAAGACGGTTTGATCTGGAGGCGCAGAGATGTCCAATTTCAAAAAGCATGTCAGCACCATCAATCCTGTGGGTGCAGTCTTGGATGTGGGGTCGGCCGATGAGGTTCAGTGGTCCGATGCAAGCGATGTGGTGGTGGTCGGCTGGGGAGGCGCAGGTGCCAGTGCAGCGATTGAGGCGCGCGAGCAGGGGGCCGAAGTTCTGGTGATAGACCGCTTCAGTGGCGGTGGTGCAAGTGTGCTGTCGGGTGGTGTGGTCTATGCCGGTGGCGGTACCAGGTACCAGAAGGAGGCGGGCTTCGAGGACTCACCCGAAGCCATGACTGCCTACCTCAAGCATGAGGTCAATGGTGTGGTCAGTGACGAGACACTGGCTCGTTTCAGCCGCGACAGCGTGGCCAACCTGAATTGGCTGGAAAAGCAGGGCGCTACCTTTGCGTCGACCATGCCCGCGTACAAGACCTCCTATCCGACCGATGGCATGTATCTGTACTACTCGGGCAACGAGGTGGTGCCCGCCTACGGCAACCCGCAACTGGTCAAGAAGCCTGCACCGCGCGGTCATCGCGTGGTGGCCAAGGGGCAGTCGGGTGCGACGTTCTTTGCCGCGCTGCAAAAATCCACATTGGCGCACGGAGCCCGCACATTGACGCAGGCCCGCGTCCAGCGCCTGGTGCGCGAGAAGAACAGTGGCCGTGTATTGGGCGTGGAGGTGATGGTGTTGCCCGAAGGCGATCCACGTACCGAACGCCACAAGAAGCTCGATGAGCTGGTGGCCAAGTGGCGTTTGTATCAGGCACCACGTGCCCAGGCGGGTCGTCGTGAAGCTGCGCAGATCGAAAGCGAGATCGGCGAGAAGCGCTACATCCGTGCTCGCAAAGGTGTGGTGCTATCCACTGGCGGCTATATCTTCAATTCGGAGTTGCTGGAGAGGCATGCGCCGGCTTACAAGCCCGGCTGGCTGACCGGCGCTGCGGGCTGCGATGGCTCTGGTCTGCGCCTCGGGCAATCCGTGGGAGGGATCGCTCAGGACCTGAACAATATTTCGGCCTGGCGCTTCATCACCCCACCCTCGGTCTGGCCCAAGGGTCTGGTGGTCAACACCAAAGGCGAGCGCTTCTGCAATGAACAGGTCTACGGTGCCAAGCTCGGCTACGAGATGATGGAAAAGCAGGGGGGACAGGCTTGGCTCATCATTGATAGCAAGCTGCGCAGGCAGGCTGCGTGGCAGTGCCTGTTTGGCGGCTTGTGGGCCTTCCAGTCCATGCCCGCGCTGGCGCTGATGTACAAGGTCGCGATCAAGGGCAAATCTGTCGCTGACCTGGCCAAAAAGCTTCGCATGGATGCAACAGTGCTGCAGCTCCAGTTTGATCGCGCCAATGCCGCTGCACGAGGTGAGATCGAAGACCCGTTGGGCAAGTCCCAGGACATGCGCCATGAGTTCAAGGGCGGCTCGCTGTTTGCCATCGATATCTCCATCAGCCAGAAGATGTTCCCGCTGGCCGTCCTGAGCCTGGGGGGCCTCAAGGTCAACGAGGACAACGGTGCAGTGATTGACGGTGCCGGCTATGACATTCCCGGGCTGTATGCCGCGGGGCGCACCGCCATTGGTGTGGCTTCCTCGCGTTATGTGAGCGGCTTGTCCCTGGCCGACTGCGTGTTCTCGGGCCGCCGAGCGGGCAAGGCGGCTGCACTGGAAGGGGACGAGTCCCCTGCTGCCCAGGCAGTGTGTCCGCAGGCAAGCGCTGTGGAGAGCGTCAGTTCCTGACCCCGTGGATTGGGGACGATCTTGTGCCGGGGCGCCAGTGCAAGGTTGCACAAAAGAGTGAGTGAGTAAGGGGTAAGAAGAAATGAGCAGTGAAGCCACAACAACCGCATCGCGGTATCACCCGCTGCGCGTGCGCGCGGTGATTGACGAGACGCACGATACCAAGTCAATTGTGTTCGAGGTGCCAGAGGCTCTGGCTGAGCAATTCAGCTATCGTCCCGGCCAGTTTCTGACTCTGCGACTGCCTATCGAGGGCCGCTATGTACCTCGCTGCTACTCCATGTCCAGTGCTCCGATGCTCGACGATGCCTTGCGGGTGACTGTCAAGCGCGTCGACAAGGGACGAGGCTCCAACTGGGTTTGCGACAGGGTTCAGGTGGGTGACTCCATCGAGCTGATGCCTCCCTCGGGCCTGTTCTCGCCACGGAATCTGTCTCAGAACTTTTTGCTGCTGGCCGGTGGCAGCGGAATCACACCGGTGTTCTCC
Source organism: Comamonas sp. F1-6 (assembly GCF_039581415.1). Lineage (NCBI taxonomy): Bacteria > Pseudomonadati > Pseudomonadota > Betaproteobacteria > Burkholderiales > Comamonadaceae > Comamonas > Comamonas sp. F1-6. The sequence goes on along the minus strand of NZ_JBCPWN010000009.1, from coordinate 52,424 downwards.
ATCTTGCGCACCGTACTCAAGCAGCATCAGGGCAATGTGGTGCTGTTCTATGCCAACCGCGATGAGCGCTCGGTGATCTTCAAGAAGGACCTGCAGCAGCTGGCGGCCGAGTACCCGGATCGCCTGCAGGTCATTCACTGGCTGGACTCTGTGCAAGGCGCGCCTTCGCAGAAGCAGCTCGCAGCCTGGGCCACGCCCTGGGTGGCCGATGCTGGCCAGGCCTTTATCTGCGGGCCGGGCCCTTTCATGGATGCCGCACAGGCCGCGATGATCGAGGCCGGCATGCCTGCCGAGCAGGTACATGTGGAGCGCTTTGTCTCTCTGCCTGACGAGGAGACTCTGCAACTGATGCAGGAGGCAACTGCTCCCGTGGAGGCTGCTGTCGACCAGGCCCTGGTGCAGCTGCGTCTGGACGGCGAGGAGTACGAATTCAACTGCAGTGGCACGGAGACCATTCTGGAGGCCGGACTGCGCGCCGGCATCAATGTGCCCTACTCCTGCCAGGCCGGCATGTGCGCATCCTGCATGTGCCAGGTTCAGGACGGCAGCGTACATCTGCGACACAACGAAGTGCTGGATGCCAAGGATCTGTCCAAGAAGTGGACGCTGGCCTGTCAATCCGTGCCCACCAGCGAAAAGCTGCGCGTCAAATTTCCGGAGTAACTTATGTCGAATACCAACCAGAACGCGATGCCCGAGTCTTCGCTGACCTTGCCCGGCATGCTCGCTGACGTGGTCAGCCGCTTTGCCGGTCGCGCGGCGATTGTCGAAAACGGCAAGTCCATCAGCTATGCCCAGCTGCAGCAGCTGAGCCGCCTGGCCGCACGTGCCTTGATGAGCCTGGGCGTGCAGGCCGGCGACCGTGTGGCTCTGTGGGCACCGAATCTCAGCGAGTGGATCGTTGCCGCCTGCGGTGTGCATGCTGCGGGCGGCGTGCTGGTGCCCTTGAACACCCGCATGAAGGGCGCCGAGGCTGCCGATATTCTCGAACGCAGCCGTGCCAGGGTGCTGGTGTGCGTGGGCGACTTCCTGAACAACTACTACCCGGATCTGCTGAACGGCCTGCGTCCTGTCACACTGCAGCAGGTGGTGGTACTCGGTGACAAGGTGCTGTCCAGTGCAGACCTGAGCTGGGCGCAGTTCATGGCCAGGGCCGATGGCACGACTGCCGAAGCCCAGCAGCAGCGTGAAGCCCAGATCAAACCCGACGATACGGCCGATCTGATGTTCACTTCCGGCACCACGGGACGCCCCAAGGGAGTGATGTGCGCGCACCGCCCGACGATCCTGGCTTTCAAGGCCTGGTCGGATGTGGTGGGTTTGACCGAAGGCAGCCGATACCTGATCGTCAATCCGTTCTTTCACACCTTTGGCTACAAGGCCGGCTGGGTGGCAGCCTTGCTGCAGGGCTCCACCGTCTATCCCGAGCAGGTATTTGATGCGCAAGCCATCTTGCATCGCATCGAGAGCGACCGTATCAGCTTCCTGCCCGGGCCGCCCACTCTGTTTCTGTCCATGCTGGCGCATCCGGGGCTCAAGAATTTCGATCTGAGTTCGCTGAAGTCCTCCGTGACCGGTGCTTCCACGGTACCTCCCATTCTCATCAAGCGCATGCGCGAGGAGCTGGGCATCATGAATGTCACCACGGCCTATGGCCTGACGGAGTGCGGCGGTTGTGCCACGCTCTGCGAGCCTTCCGACAATGTGGAAACAGTGGCCAATACCTGTGGCAAGGCCCTGCCCGGGACCGAGGTGCGCTGTGTGGACGAGCAAGGACAGCCTGTTGCCCCAGGTGAAGCGGGGGAGGTGCTGCTGCGCGGCTATCACATCATGCAGGGCTACTTCGAGGATGAAAAGGCCACGGCAGAAACCATTGATGCCGATGGCTGGTTGCATACAGGCGATGTGGGAGTGCTTGACGAGCGCGGCTACCTGCGTATTACCGACCGCCTCAAGGATATGTTCATCGTGGGCGGCTTCAACTGCTACCCCGCAGAAATCGAGCGCATGCTGTCCAACCACCCCGATGTGGCGCAGGTTGCTGTGGTCGGGGTGGCCGACGAGCGCATGGGCGAGGTAGGCTGTGCCTGCGTGGTGACATGCAACGGCGTGGCACTGGACCAGGATGCCTTTATCGCCTGGTGCCGCGCCAATATGGCCAACTACAAGGTTCCGCGCTTTGTTTTGCAGCTCGATGGCCTGCCCGTCAATGCCTCCAACAAGGTGCAAAAGCGTGATCTGCTGCAGATCGTCAAGAGCCGGCTCGCGCCTGCTTCACAGCCGGCCTGAACAGGCCATCTGAAAAAGCCACGCGGTTTTCGAAAACCGGCTCAAAATCGTGGCTATAATTCAAGTTTGCTCTGTAAGGCGAATGGCTTTGCAGAAATGCGGGAATAGCTCAGTTGGTAGAGCGATACCTTGCCAAGGTATAGGTCGACGGTTCGAACCCGTTTTCCCGCTCCAGATTTTGAAAAGGGAAGCAAAAGCTTCCCTTTTTTATTGCTTTGGTCGCATGGCTGATGCAATACTTCTCGCTGGCGCCCTGCGCCGGTGGTGAAGTGGGCCCCGATGGTGAAATTGGTAGACACTGCAGACTTAAAATCTGCCGCTTTTAACGAAGCGTACCGGTTCGATTCCGGTTCGGGGCACCAGAATTGAAAAGCCTGCTATATCTTGTGTAGCGGGCTTTTTTTATTTGTGACTTGAGTAGCCGTTGCTGCCCGCAGTCTTGCTGAAGGTGGGAAAATTCAGCCACTGCGATGCCGTAGGGCTGTGGGCGTCAAGGCTTGGCCAAGGCGCTTGGAAAAGTCCTTGCTTCGATGCAATATGGCTTGCAGTTCTGTCATGCTGACGAGGCCTGCACTCCCAGAGAAAAAAGATGTCTAGTTACAACGCTGCTTTTGAAATTCATGTCCACGGACAGGTTCTGCTCCGTGCTGATGTTACGTATGAGCAGCTGCAAGATGCATTGCGTCCCTTGTGGGCCTATGCTGGCGCGCGCTCATTGACCGACGGCGAGGGAAGTCTCTATGAAGAAGAGCCCGGCATTCAGTTCGACGCCAAGGAGCACCTGCTGCAGATGTGCTGGACCGTGCGTGGTGACGATGATTTTCGTCAGTCCCTGGACGATATGTGCATGGGGCTCAACGAGCTGGCCGAGCAGGGCTCGCCCATCGAAGTGACCTTCTACGACACCGAGTTCGACGAGGAAGAGGCTCCTGCCGAGGCGCAAAGCCGCGATGACTTCCTGATGCTGTTTGTCGGCCCCAATCCTGCGGCCATCATGCAGGTGCAGCGCGATCTGCTGGTGCAGGATGTCATCAACATGATGGAGCGTCACTTTGACGGCGCAGAGCTCGGCGGAGTGGTGCAGGAGATCGACAAGCTGTTCTCGCAGCGCTTCGAAGCCCTGGTCAGCTCGCTGGAGCTGGGCAAGCCGCCGCGTGGTGGATCGGGGGGCTCGGCCTCCGGTCATGGCGGCAATCGCCGCCCGCGCCATCTGCATTGATTCCTTCGATCATCCGCTGTCAAAGCCCTCTGTGCTGCAGTCCCGAGACTGTGGCGGAGGGCTTGTCTTTTGTCATGAAGCCCATTCCTACACCCAAGTATTCAGGAGCCGTTACCCAGCAGCTGCGCAAGGACAGGGCTGCGCGCGCCAGCATGGGCGAAGAAGGGGTGAATGCATCCATGCCTCTGGCATTGCCCTATCTCTCGGGCTACGCGCCATCGCTGCAGAATCAGGTGCGCGACTGGCTGCTCGCGGGCAGGGCTGCTGACTGGCTGCTGCGCAAATATCCGCAGGCCCACGCGGTTCGCACGGACAGGGCGCTCTATGACTATGTCGATGCGCTCAAGGCGCAATATCTGCGCAATGCAGGGCAGTTGCACAAGGTGGCCTACGACAGCAAGATTCATGTGGTGCGCAATGCCCTGGGTCTGCATACGCGGCGTGCGATTGCGCATGGAGGCCGGCTCAATGCCCGACACGAGATTCATGTGGCGGCCATGTTCAAGCAGGCGCCAGATGCCTTTTTGCGCATGATTTGCGTGCATGAGCTCGCGCATATCCGCATCATGGATCACGACAAGGCTTTCTATCAGTTATGCACGCATATGGAGCCTGATTACCATCAGTTGGAGTTTGATGTGCGCTTTTACCTCAGCTATCTGGACCAGGGTGGTCAGCTGCTCTGGGTTTGATGGTGCAGATCAGGCGGGTGTGGCCAAGGCGCTTGGCGAGCACACGTTGACGGCCAGGCTGCAGCCTGCGGGCAGATCCAGCCAGCGCTGGGCCGCGGCTTGCATGGCCGTCAGGCGGCCGGTTGTCATGAGCTGAATCTGCTCGGCCTGGGCCAGCTGCAGCGATCCATCGGTCTCGGCTCCCAGCAGATTGCGCTGCTCGAGCATGCGCCGGGTCTGGCGTGCCACGGGGGCCCCCGTGTCCAGGAACTGGATATCGGGCCCCAGCAGGGCACGCAAATCGTCCTTGACGAACACATAGTGGGTACAGCCCAGCACCAGCGTATCCATCTGTCCTGTCTTAAGGCCGAAACTCCCCAAAGCGCTTGTGTACTTTGCGCACAGCGCTCTGATCTCCGTGGCGCTTGCATCCTCGGGCAATGCTTGCTCCGTGCTTTGCTCGATCGCCCTGGCCAGGCCGTCGCAGGCTTGGAGGTGAAACTCGGCGCGTTGGCCATGCTCCGACACCAGGCGTGCCACACGCTGGCTGGAGATGGTGCCCCGGGTGGCCATCACGCCCACATGATGGGTCTGGCTGGAAAAAGAGGCAGGTTTGATCGCCGGTTCCACGCCAATGACGGGCAGTTGCGGCAGGCGTTCGCGCAACAGTTCCACGGCCGCAGCGGTGGCGGTATTGCAGGCAATCACGAGAATCTTGATGTCGTGCTGCTCCAGCAGGTATTTCGCAATGGCCAGGCTGCGCTCCTGCACAAACGCATCGCCGCGTGCATCGCCATAGGGTGCATTGCCGCTGTCGGCCAGATAGACAAACTGCTCGTGCGGCAGCTCATGGCGCAGTGCATGCAGCACGCTGAGGCCGCCCACACCGCTATCAAAAATACCGATGGGGGAGTGAGGAGTGGGCATGGTGCAAGAGGTAGGTGGAGGCGATGGTGCGGCCGTCAGTATGCGCCGCTTTGGGTGCCGGCGGCGCCTCCAGGGCTATGGTTTATCAGGGATTCGGGCTGTCCTGGGCTGCAGGCAAGCCGCAGACCGGGCAGAAATTATCACCATGACCGACTTCATGCCCGGCCGGGCAGTGGCGGGTCTTGAGCATGGAAGGCAGGTTCCAGCTCGAGAAGAAGATGCAAAACGCCATGCCGTAGAAGATCATCCAGTGGCCCGAGAACACGCGCAAGCCGTGCTGCTGCTCCGCCATGCCGCCCGCAATGCCGAGAAAAAAGTTGGCAAAAGCGTAAATGAAGACCGCATAGGCAGTGTTGCGCATCCAGGAGGGGCAGCCTGCGAGCACCTTCTTCCAGGAAAACTGCAGGCGATTGCCGTTGTTGATGCGCTGAGCAATCAGTGCCGCAGGCATCCAGACGGCAAAAATCCCGATGGTCATGGCGCTTGTGAATGTCTCCAGGACATCTTGAGGCAAGTGTGTTTCAAGTGCATCGATCTGCCCTGCAAATGCTGCCAAATGTGTGATTGCACTGAGCACAAAGCCCATTCCGGAAATCAGCATCAGTGGCGGAAGAAGAATTTGCATGACGGCTTGAAAAGATAAAAAAGGAGCTGAAAGCGCTTGTTTGCTGGTGGTTTCAGCAGTCAATCAGATATTTTTTTATTGTGGCACAGCGATCAGTGCTCATCTTTTTGCTGTGGGGCCGCCAGACGAATGCTGTCCACAAGCCTGCCGAAGTAGCTTTCGCGCATGGACAGCGAGGCGGGCAATGGGGCAGATGGCAGGCTGTCGTAGCCATCTTCATCAATGCAGAACTCGAAAAACAGGTAGTCGACTTCGGGCAGCTTGAGCTGATGGCGGCAGGCATGGCGGCCTGTGCCCCGTTTTTTCTCGGCAATGGTTTGCATGCTGGTATTGCTTCCCAGGACCGCCGTGTAGGCCATGGGCAGGGTTGCTGCCAGGTTGAGCCAGAGCATGAAAGCCATGAAAGCGGTGCATAGCAAGGCCATCAGCCAGCGCTTGATGGGGCCGTAGCTGAGCCAGGGGCCTGCCGGTTGCCAAAGTCCCAGCCTATGGAGTCGCAGCAGCCAGATGCCGGCGGCTGCCGTAAGTGCCAGCGCCAGATACAGCGCGATCAGCTGCCAATGCGCATCGGGTATGAAGCTGCGCCAGAAAATGGGGGCGAGTGCGCCCACCATCACCGCCATGAAAGCGACGATCAGCCATTTCTGTGGATTGGATGTTTCAGGTTTCCAGAGCCAGTTCATGCTTGTTGCATCGGTTGGGGTGCTGCCGGTAGTTTGATCTGAGCCAGGTTCAAAGAGTTTTTCGCATACGCGCGTTGCTCAGGGCAATGCCACGTACGACGGGGATTTGCTGGCGCTGTAGCTCAAAGCCGAAATGAGCGAAGAAAGCCTGGGCATTGAGACTGACATCGGCGGTCAGCTCAGGCAGGCCGTTTTGCCGTGCTGCTTGTTCGATATGTGCAAGCAGCAATCGGCCCACGCCTTGGCGTGCGTATTGCGGAGCTACAAAAAAGTGGTCGATATAGCCATTGGCCTGCAGATCGGCATAACCCATGGGTGAGTCATTGGCGCAGATAGCGACAAAAGGCTTGAGTGCCTGGATGCGCTGGCGCCACTCCATCCAGTCGGGATGTTGTGGCGCCCAGGCGTCAAGCTGCACCTGGCTGTAGTGATTCACTGCCAGCTGATGAACAGCATCGTGAAACACCTGCCATAGCGCGACTTCATCTCCGGGGCGATAGCTGCGTACATGCATGGGTTGGCAGATTGATTGAGTTTGGCAAAAATGGTTTGCAGCAGATGTATGACACCGGTGCCGCGCGCAAGGGCGGCTGTGGAAGCACTTCTTTATCTGCATGCAACCCGCTGTTTTGATGGATTTTCTGTCATCAACTAAAGGTGAACTGTGGTCTAAAGTCTGTGAAATGCTCAGGTTTTTATAGCGGAAAAAATAACGTCAACCTCTAGAATGATCCGCCCATGCCCTTGATATACCTCATCCTCCTACCTTTTGCAGGCAGCCTTCTGGCTGCTTTATTGCCTGCGAATGCGCGCAATACTGAATCAACACTCGCGGGTGTCATTGCGCTGATATGCGCAATTCAGGTAGGGATGCTGTTCCCGGAAATGGCCGATGGAGCGGTGCTCAGGCAGGAGATTTCCTGGCTGCCGGCGCTGGGGCTGAATCTGGTGATCCGCATGGACGGGTTCGCCTGGCTGTTCTCCATGCTGGTCTTCGGCATTGGTGCGCTGGTGGTGCTTTACGCGCGCTACTACATGTCGCCCACTGATCCTGTACCGCGCTTTTTCTCGTTTTTTCTGGCCTTCATGGGGGCCATGGCGGGGGTGGTGCTCTCGGGAAACATCATTCAGCTGGTATTTTTCTGGGAACTGACCAGTCTTTTTTCGTTCCTGCTGATCGGCTACTGGTATCACCGCAAGGATGCGCGCCGGGGCGCACGCATGGCTTTGACGGTCACGGGAACGGGCGGGCTGGCCATGCTGGTGGGCATGCTGGTGCTGGGTCATATCGTGGGCAGCTATGACCTCGACAATGTTCTGGCTGCAGGGCAGCAGATTCGCGATAGTCACCTCTATCTGTTGGCATTGGTGCTGATTTTGCTTGGTGCGCTAACGAAGAGTGCTCAATTTCCATTTCAGTTCTGGCTGCCAAACGCCATGGCGGCTCCCACGCCCGTGTCGGCCTATCTGCACTCGGCCACCATGGTCAAGGCCGGTGTGTTTCTGCTGGCACGGCTGTGGCCGGTGCTGGCAGACACCGATGCATGGTTCTGGTTGGTCGGTGGAGCCGGTGCCATGACGCTGCTGATTGGCGGCTATTGCGCGATGTTCCAGCATGATCTCAAGGGTTTGCTCGCGTATTCGACGATTTCACACCTGGGTCTTATTACCTTGCTGCTGGGCCTGAACAGCAAGCTGGCCGCCGTGGCGGCGGTGTTTCACATCATGAACCATGCGACCTTCAAGGCTTCGCTGTTCATGGCTGCTGGCATCGTGGACCATGAAAGCGGCACGCGTGACATCAGGCGTCTCTCGGGCCTGCGCTTCATGATGCCGATCACGGCCACGCTGGCCTGTGTGGCCAGTGCCGCCATGGCCGGCGTGCCCTTGCTCAACGGCTTCATCTCCAAGGAAATGTTCTTTGCCGAGACCGTCTATCTGGATGCAGCACCCTGGGTCAAGACTGTGCTACCCGTGGTTGCGACCGTGGCGGGCATGTTCAGCGTGGCCTATTCGCTGCGCTTTACGTTCGATGTCTTTTTTGGGCCCCAGGCAAACGATCTCCCTCACGAGCCGCACGAGCCGCCGCACTGGATGCGTGTACCGGTGGAGCTGCTCGTGCTGGCTTGCCTGATCGTCGGCATCTTCCCGGCCTGGGCAGTGGGCGGTTTTCTGGCTGTCGCTGCAACTCCAGTCGTAGGCGGTGACTTGCCGCAGTACAGCCTGGCCATTTGGCATGGCTGGAATATGCCGCTCATCATGAGCCTGGTGGCGCTGGCTGGCGGTATCTTGCTCTACACCATGCTGCGCTGGCAGCGCACGGTCGGACACTTTGATACGACGCCCGTGCTGGGCCGTGTCAGCGGTCGCAGGATTTTTGAGAGTCTGCTGGCTCGCATCACCTGGCTGGGCCGGGCGGGGCGCCGCAATCTGTCCACGCGCCGCCTGCAGTGGCAGATGCTGTGGCTGGTCTGCGTTGCTCTGGTGGCAGCAGCATTGCCAATGTGGCTATGGGGCATGAAGCTGGGCAATCGCGGCACTTTGCCCGTGTCTTCGGCTTTTGTCCTGCTCTGGGCGATTGGCTGCCTGTGTGCGCTGGGCACGGCCTGGAAAGCCAAGTACCACCGGATGACTGCATTGATCATGCTCGGCGGCACGGGCCTGTGCACGGTGCTGACCTTCCTCTGGTTCTCGGCTCCCGATCTGGCTCTGACTCAACTGGTGGTGGAAGTCGCCACCACGGTGCTGATCCTGCTGGGGCTGCGCTGGCTGCCCAAGCGGGACAAGAATATGCGCACGGCCGATAACGCCGATGCCAGGGCCAAGGCACGCCGCCTGCGCGATCTGGTGCTGTCGCTGATTGCTGGTGGCGGTATGGCCTGGCTGGCGTTTGCCATGATGAGCCGGCCTTTCTATGAAAGCACCTCCACCTTTTTCCTCGAAAACGCGCTGGGCGGCGGTGGCGGCACCAATGTGGTCAATGTGATGCTGGTGGACTTCCGCGGCTTTGACACCTTTGGCGAAATCGTGGTGCTGGGCATTGTGGCCATCGTCATCTATGCGCTGCTGCGCCGCTTCCGTCCGGCACGCGAGGCCATGGACATCCCGGAGCAGCAGCGTTATGTGCCTGGCGATTTGCAGACCGACCTGCTCAACCCGCGCAATGCCAGCGATACAGCCGTGGGCTACCTGATGGTGCCAGCCGTGCTGGTGCGATTGCTGCTGCCGTTTGCGACGCTGGTGGCTGCCTATATCTTTGTGCGCGGCCATAACCAGCCTGGCGGCGGGTTTGTGGCGGGGCTGGTGTTTTCGGTCGCCTTGCTGATGCAATACATCATCTCGGGCACGCATTGGGTGGAGGCGCATCTGCCGCTGTATCCACGTCGCTGGATTGCCGCGGGTCTGCTTTTTGCGCTGGGCACAGGCCTGGGCTCGGTGGCCGTTGGCTACCCCTTCCTGACCAGCCACAGCTTTGACTTTTCGCTGCCGTTGGTGGGACATGTGCATCTCGCCAGCGCCACCTTCTTCGATATCGGGGTGTTTGCGCTGGTGGTGGGCTCCACCATGCTGATCCTGACGGCGATAGCCCACCAATCGGTGCGCGGACACCGCTTCCATGCACGCTTGCTGGAAGAGCAGGAACAAGAGGCCAAAAAGGCCGAGGCCGAGGTGCAGGCAGCCACGGCTGCAGCACTGGCAAGGGGAGGTATGTAATGGAAATCGTTTTGGCCATTGCCATCGGTGTGCTCACCGGCTCGGGCGTCTGGTTGTTGCTGCGCCCGCGTAGCTACCAGGTCATCATGGGGCTGGCGCTGCTGTCCTATGCCGTCAATCTGTTCATCTTCTCCATGGGACGTCAGGGGCTGTCGATCAACAAGGTGCCGGTGCTGCAAAACGGTGTGCCGACCGATTTGTCGCACTATGCAGACCCCATGCCTCAGGCCCTGGTGCTGACAGCCATCGTCATCGGCTTTGCCATGACGGCGCTGTTCCTGGTCGTGCTGCTGGCATCGCGCGGCGCTTCTGGAAACGACCATGTGGATGGCGTGCACTCGCGTACCGAACAGGAAATGCTATGACCGGGTGGACCGAGCGTTTGATGCCGCACCTGATGCTGGCTCCCATCATGCTGCCCATGCTGACGGCAGCGCTGATGCTGTTTTTGCGTGAAGAGCGTCAGCGCCTGAAGCTGGGCATGAACATCCTGTCCACCACGATCAGTCTGGTGATCGTGGTCATGCTGCTGGGCTGGACCAACCAGGCGGGCTCTGCCGTCACCATGTCGGTCTATATGCCCGGCAACTGGCCGGCGCCCTTTGGCATCGCGCTGGCGCTGGACAGGCTGACTGCTCTGATGCTGCTGGTCACCTATGTGGTGGCACTGGCGGCGCTGGTGTTTTCCGCTGCGCGCTGGCACAAGGCCGGGGTGCACTTCCACCCCTTGTTCCAGCTGCAGTTGATGGGGCTCAGCGGTGCCTTCATCACGGCCGATCTGTTCAATCTGTTCGTGTTCTTCGAGATCATGCTGGCCGCCTCTTACGGTTTGCTGCTGCATGGTTCCGGCAGCACGCGCATTCAGGCCGGCCTTCACTATATCGCCATCAATCTGGCAGCGTCTTCGCTGTTCCTGATCGGCGTGTCCATGCTCTACGGCATTACCGGAACGCTCAATATGGCCGATCTGGCCCGCGCCATTCCGCAGGTGCAGGACGCCGACCGCGGCTTGCTGCATGCGGCAGCGGGTGTGCTGGGAACGGCATTTTTGATCAAGGCGGCGCTGTGGCCGCTGAATTTCTGGCTGGTTCCTGGCTACAGCGCGGCGACTGCGCCGGTGGGAGCCTTGTTTGCGCTCATGACCAAGGTGGGGGTCTATGTCATCTTGCGCCTGTGGACCTTGCTGTTCAGCTCGGAAGCCGGGGCATCGGCCCTGTTTGGCAGTACCTGGCTGATCGTGGGCGGCATGCTGACCATGGCCTTTGGTGCGATAGGCATGCTGGGCTCGCAACGGTTGACCCATCTGGCGGGCTTCGCTGCCATTCTTTCGTCCGGTACCCTGCTGGCCGCGACGGGCTTTGGCCAGAATCTGCTGACAGCCGGCCTGCTGTATTACCTGCCGGGCTCCACGCTGGCAGTTGCGGCCCTGTTCCTGATCGCCGATGTGGTGGACCGCTGGCGCGTGGATGATGACGCGGGCGAGCCCTATGAGGATGATGAAGCGCCATTCCTCAATGCAGAGCTGTTGCCCACCGAAGGCTTCAATCTCGACGATGATGAAGAACTCATGATCGGCCGGGCCTTCCCGGCAGCGGCGGCTTTTCTGGGTCTGAGCTTCATGGCCTGCACCTTGCTGATCTCGGGCCTGCCGCCTCTGGCCGGCTTTCTCGGCAAATTCGCAATGCTGACCAGTCTGCTCAATCCGCTGGGCATGGGTACATCCAGTGGTGTGAAGGCCGGTCCGCTGGGCTGGAGCATGGTGGCCCTGCTCATCATCACCGGTCTGATGGCGTTGGTGGCACTCACGCGCGCCGGCATCCGACATTTCTGGGCCAATCCGGAGCAGAGCGCGCCATCACTCAAGGTGGCGGAAGGCCTGCCCATCGTTGCACTGCTGCTGTGCTGTGTGGTGTTGACGGTCAAGGCTGATGATGTGATGCGCTATACCCAGCGAGCGGCCAATGCCCTGCATTCGCCCGATGTCTATGTGCGTACCGTCCTGGGTCTTGCTCCGGTACCTGCGCCCAAGGAGAAGAAGGCTCAGGAGGCTGCGGGTCCCGAGGCGGCGGCACGTGCTGCCGCGCTGGAAATGCAGGCGGAGCCCGTCCCCGGTATCGGCGATGAAAGCGAAGCTGCGCAGGATGCCGCTACCCAGACCGCCGCCTCGGCTCAGAAAGAGGAGGGCCGCCCATGAAGAACATCATGAAATCCATCTTCCCGGCACCGCTGCTGTCGGTAGCTCTGCTGGTGCTGTGGCTGCTGCTCAACCGCTCGGTCAGTGCCGGCCAGATCTTGCTGGGCCTGATCCTGGGCCTGCTGATTCCCGTGCTGCTGCGCGGCCTGCGCCCCTTGCCGGTGCGGGTCAGCCATCCGCTGAGCATTCTTAAGCTGGCATTCCGTGTGGTCTGCGACACCTCGGTCTCCAACTTCAATGTGGTGCGTTTTCTGCTGCTGCCGCGCATGCGCAAGCACCCGGCGGCCTTTGTCCATATTCCGCTCGAGCTGCGCGATCCCAACGGGCTGGCAGTACTGGCCATGATCGTCTGCCTGACGCCCGGCACTTCCTGGGCCGAAATTTCGCGTGACCGCTCCATGCTGCTGCTGCATGCGCTGGAGGTGGAGGATGCCAAGCAGATGGCCGACTTTGTGAAGTCCCGCTACGAGAGCCTGCTGATGGAGATTTTTGAATGAACCCCTGGTTTTATTGGGTGCTGATGGCATCTCTGGTCATGCTGCTGGCGGCCATGGGTTGCTCGGTGCTGCGCCTGCTCAAGGGGCCGCATGCGCAAGATCGCGTGCTGGCGCTGGACTGCATGTATCTCAACGGCATGCTGGCCATGCTGGTCATGGGCATTCTGTATGACAGCACCAACTATTTCGAGGCAGCCTTGCTGGTGGCTCTGTTCGGCTGCGTCGGCTCCACGGCCATGGCCAAGTTCCTGTTGCGCGGCGAGGTGATCGAATGAGTACCGAGGTCATTGGCGTGGATCTGCCGCTGTGGGCCCAGATTCTGGTGGCGGCCCTGGTCTTCGGTGGTTCGCTGATTGCTCTCATGGGCTCCGTGGGCTTGCTGCGGCTCAAAAGCTATTTCGAGCGCGTGCACGCGCCCTCCATCATCGCCACCATGGGCTGCTGGCTCATCATGCATGCCACCTGGATCTACTTTTCCGTCAGCGGCCAGGGCTTTGTCATGCACTCGGTGCTGATTGCCATCTTCATTGCCGTGACCGTGCCCATCACCACCATCTTCCTCATGCGCGCTGCGCTGTTTCGCTCGCGGCGGGCAGGAGAGAGCGTACCGCCCACGCTCAGCAACCTGGTGCGCAACGAACCCCTGGACGAGGAAGAGGCCGCCGAGGCCGATGAAAAGCCTGCGGCGCATAAAGCCTGAAATCCTGCCGCCCAAGCCTTTCAGGGCCGCAGTCTTGCGCTAGATTGGCAGCCATGCTCAATATTGTTGCCATCTGCATCGGTGCCTGCCTAGGCGCCCTGTCGCGTTGGGGGCTGGGACTGTGGCTGAGTGCCGGAGCCAGCATGCCCTGGGGCACTCTTGCCGCCAATCTGATCGGCGGCTATCTGATCGGCGTCTTCATCGCGCTGTTTCAGGCCATGCCCCAGCTGGACCCGGCCTGGAAACTGGCCATCATCACCGGCTTTCTCGGTGCTCTGACCACGTTTTCCAGCTACTCGGCCGAGGTCATCGGCCTGCTGCAGCAGCAGCGCCTGGCCGCAGCCCTGGGCTGGGCCTGTGTGCATCTGGTCGGCTCTCTGTTCATGACCTACATGGGTATGCTCAGCTGGAGCATCGGGTTCAGCCGTTAAGCTGGCAGACCATTTGCCACTATTGCGGCAAACTGCTTCAGCGTTTAGAGGCGAAATACTCTCCAGGGCTATAGCTTTGTGAGCGTATAGTGCAAGCATCATCTGCACTACAGGTGCATTTGAGCTTGAAGTACTTGACGGATGGGCGGTCAGCGCTACGAAATCTTTAGGGATGGCTGTAGTCCGTGCTGCTCAGCATTCTAAGAACCGAGGGTCCATGCAAATTTCTTCACCCCTGTCCGATACCGATCTGGCCAATGCCTGGGCCGAGCTGCACAACCAGGCCCATAACGGCAAAGAGCTGGAACCTCAATCCAACCGCCTTGCATTCGCCGATCCGGAGTTCATGTTCCGCCGCGAAACCCGTGGCATCCGCATGCAGCTGGAAATGCTCAAGCCAGATCTGACCCAGATCGAGCGCGGCATCGAGCACACTGTGGTTGTCTACGGCAGCGCACGCTTTGTGGATATGGAGCAGGCGCGCGAGCAGCTTGCGCAAGCCAAGGCCAGCGGCGATACCCAGCGCATGGCGCTGGCCGAACGCGGCATGCGCAATGCCGAGCGCTATGAGGCGGCACGCGCCTTTGCGCGCATCGTGGCGACCGAAGGCATGAAGCAGGCGCCCAGCGAGCGCTTCTACATCTGCACGGGCGGTGGCCCCGGCATCATGGAGGCGGCCAACCGCGGCGCGCATGATGCGGGTGCTCCCAATGTGGGGCTGAACATCTATCTGCCGCATGAACAGCATGGCAACCCCTACATCACGCCGGGGCTGAGCTTCAAGTTCCACTACTTTGCACTGCGCAAAATGCATTTCATGATGCGCGCCAAGGCGCTGGTGGCCTTTCCTGGCGGCTTCGGCACCATGGACGAGCTGTTTGAAGTGCTGACGCTGGTGCAGACCCACAAGAGCAAGCCCGTGCCCGTGATCCTGTTCGGCACGGAGTTCTGGAAGCGGGTGCTGAACTTCGACGTGCTGGTGGAAGAGGGCACCATTTCCGCCAAGGATCTGAACCTGTTCCGCTACACTGACGATCCGGCCGAGGCCTGGTCCTTCATCCAGCAGTTCTACCAGACTGGCTGGAACAACGGATAAGCAGTCACGCCTGATCACCAAACGGCCAGAAACCGCCAGAAGATTTTCCTCTGGCGGTTTTTTGTTGTCCATCAATGCATGAAGATAGCTCTTGATGAGGCTTGGGCCTGGTTCGGCTTAAATGCCGTGCAGCGACTGCTCGGCCAGTTGCTGGGCACGCGCGATCGAAATGCCTTCATGCTGATCGACGACCAGCGCATCGCTTTCCTCATCGCAGCGGTGCAGCACCACGCGCGGGCGTGTGCCGTCGGCCTGGATATGCACGTCGGCCGAGCGTGATTTTTGCGTGGGGTAGACGGCAATCAGATTAGACAGCCAGCCAAAGAAAATCGGGTCTTCGGGAGGTTTGTCGAAGGAGTCCAGATAGCGCTGAAAACTGGCTTCGCTGGCCGACACCCAGATGCCCCAGAGAAAGGGCTCGTCCAGGCCATGGATCGGCACTTCCAGAAGGGCGCGCACATAGTATTGCGTGCCTTCGGGGTGGGCGATGACGCAGAGCTCGTCGCTCAGCTCGGCCCATTCCTCGCGTTCTTGCTCGCTCAGGCGTCGGTAGGGTGCAGGGGCATCGAAAGCAAAGCTTGGCGATCCTTCGTGAATCTGATCGCATTTGCTGCATTGGTAGGCAAAGATGGCGGCCATGGTGTAAGAGTTCAGCGTTTGCGAAAGACCAGCGTGCGGTTATTGGCCGGCATGGCCTGATCGAGTTCAAGCTGCAGGCCGTGCTGACCGGCCAGGGCCACGATGGCTTCAAAATCGCGCAGGCCGCTGCGCGCATCACGCTGGCGCAGCCAGGCGTCGAAGGTGCGGTTGCTGTCGCTGGTGAAGTGGCCGCCGTAGTTGAACGGGCCATAGATGGCAAACACGCCGCCTTCGGGCAAGTGCGAGCCCACCAGATCAAACATGCGCTGCACCAGCGGCCAGGCCACGATATGGCAGGTGTTGCTGGTAAAGACGGCATCAAAGCCTGATGGATCCGTGGTTGCGGGCCAGGCATCGGCTGCCAGGTCGAACTCCAGCGGAGCACGCAGATTGGGTGCTCCATGGGCGGCGTGCCAGGCCTGGATGCCTGCATGACTGTCGGCCAGGTCGCTGGTCTGCCAGACCAGCTGCGGCAGGCGCGGAGCGAAGTACACGCTGTGCTGCCCGGTGCCGGAGCCTATTTCCAGCACATGCCGGCTGTGCTGAAAAGCGAACTTCAGCACTTCGAGAATAGCGGCCTGATTGTTTTCGCAGGCCTGGGAAAAAGGCAGTTGCAGGGCTGTCGATGGAAGGTTTGGGGTCATAAGGGTCTTGGCGGGCAGACACGGGAAATCGTGCAGGCATCTTCTCCCGAAATGCCAAGTCCGAGCACTGCGACAGCCTTCACGGTTTTAAGCGCAGCCTGATCTCGGGTCGTACGTTCAGGCTGCCGATTTTCCAGCTGTACGCGCCCAGGCCCAGCGTGGGCGTGGAGCTGGCGTTTTGCGAGAGTACCTCGGCATTGCCGGGCAGGCTGACCTTCAGGCTGCCGTTCATGGTGATGCCCAGTTGCGCGAAGTCTCTCTTTTCCTTGTCCTTGAGCGGTTTGGCGGCAATCGTCATCACGCCGTTTCTGTCGGTCTGCACGGTGAACATGTCCAGCAGTTGCAGGCCTTCACCGGGCTTTCGCTGGCCGGCAATCTCCAGCGCATAGCGCGCATTGCCTTTGTAGACGGCTTTCCTGACCTCGGGTTCGCGGCTCAGTTGCTGCGCTTGCGCCGCCAGCTCCTGGTGATCTTTCTCGCTCAGCACACCTTGTTTTCTGAGCTTCATTACGGCCAGGGCATTCACCACCGTGCCGTCAAAGCGGTAGCTGTAGCTGCCATCGGCCTGCACTTCCACGTTGGCGGAGAAGCGCTCAGGTACCAGGCAGGCGGTCAGCACGGCGACGAGGGCGGTGGTCGTCAACAGCGCAAAAATCTTGTGCATGAGGACTCCTTTTGAGTGGCATTGCAGTGGCCCAGGGTGCAGAGGTCTGAGTCATCGTAGAGCAAACAGGGCATGCGCCAATAGGGGCTGCCATCAAGATTGCGTGGAGTCTTGCCGGAAGATTATTCAAAAAGAGTAGCCGCAAGCGATTTCTACATAAGGGATATAGAACCTTTGACTTTGATTTCGGCGGGCCGGAAGCGATCGTTCACTTGGATTTTGATTCGGCTTTGAGCTGGCTGATGGCTTCCTGATAGCCCTGTAGATACTTGGTGCGCGTCTGCTCGGCCAGGCTAGGCCACTGCGCGGCTGGCAGGCTCAGCGATTCCATCGTCAGCCTGGCGGCCAGTTGCGGGTCCCGGGAGGCCTGCACCGCCTGCATCCCGTGCAGATTGATCCAGTGCGGGTCGTAGGCGTGGGGTGTGCGGCGATCCCAGTCCACAACCTTGGCGATCAACTCCTGAGCCTTGTCCAGATCCTGAAACAGATGGCGGTTGATGGGGGCTCCATAGCTCTGATTCATCACATCGACCGCTTGTCTGGCAGTGACGTCGGCGCAGCGATTGGCGTCGAAGCGGGCACGCAGCTGGCCGGCGTAGAACCAGAAGGCAGCCTCGTCCCGCAGACCTGCCTTGAACAGTGTTTGCGACAGCACATAGAACACGGGCGGTTGAAAGCGCTCGGGCGCGGCGCGTATGCGCTCGAGCACGGCTTGCTGCTGCTGAGGCGTACCCTGCGACAGCAAGCGAAGCGCCTCCTGCCCCAGTCTGGTGTCGATCTGCGCATAGACTCCCTGGGGGACCAATACCTGAGTCGCAGGGGAGGGCAGCGGTTTGGGCGCAGCCGATGGCTGCTGAGTCTGTGCGGAAGCAAAGCCCGAGAGCGCCACCAGCGCACCGGTCACCATCTTTGCTGCGACATGGCTCATGCTGAACTCCTTGTGCTTGCGATGCAAATCATTCTGGACGGCGTCAGACAAATACCCACTCTGTCGCATATCTTAATTAGCATGCTTGGTATCTGTGTCTCGTATTTACCAAGAAGCCCTGATTTCGACGAAGACTAGGCATCGCGTTGCCGTGAACCCCGAAAGCTTTGCTTGCTGATGGCGGCTGTGTACCCCATGTCGGCTTGGCCAGCACATCGGCTTTGTCATCGGTGCTGCGCCGATGGCCGAGTGTGGATGCCGCCTCGCCGCCGAGCCGACAGACTTTCAAAACCGGCAGGCTCAGTCCCGGGCGTTGAATGCCCTGTGATAACTCACTTCGCCTTGCGGCGGCAGGCCTTCGAAAGACAGTGCTTGAAAGTACTCGGCAGGCACTCCGGGCAGCACCAGGCCCGGCACCGTCCGGAAACCAAAGCGTCGGTAGTAGTCCGGATCGCCAAGCAGCACGCATCCCCGCGCAGACTGCGCTTGCAGAGCGCTGATGGCTGCCTGCATGAGTGCACTGCCAATACCCTGTCGCTGTCTTTGGGGAATGACGGAGATGGGGCCCAGGCCGAACCAGTGCTGGCTGCCGTCGCTGATGGTGACGGGAGAGATGGCGACATGCCCGACGATTTGCTCGTCAATCTCTGCGACCAGGGACAGGGCAAGCGCCCCGGCTGCGCGCAACTCACGCACGATGAATTGCTCGGTGTGATCGGTATGCGGTGCGTCCTTGAAGGCCTGGATCGTCACTTGCTCGATGGCCTTGGCATCGGTGGGGAGTTCTGCTCGGATATGCATGCGTTGGATTGGGGTTTCGAAAAATATCGGGAAAAGGCCAATTCGGCCCATCAGCCTATTTCAACTGCTTTCTTTAAGCTTCGGGACGAAAAAACCGCCCGAAGGCGGTTCTTTATGGCGGGGCCTGCTGGGTGATTACACACCGGCCACTTCAATGCCCTTGAATTCCCCGGTCGCGATCTTTTCCTTCCAGATCGCGGGGCCGGTGATGTGGGCGCTGGTGCCGCCGGCATCCACGGCCACGGTGACAGGCATGTCTACCACGTCGAATTCATAGATGGCTTCCATGCCCAGGTCTTCGAAGCCAACGACCTTGGCTTGCTTGATGGCCTTGGAGACCAGGTAGGCGGCGCCGCCCACGGCCATCAGATAGGCACTCTTGTGCTTCTTGATGGCCTCGATGGCGACGGGGCCGCGCTCGGACTTGCCGATCATCGAGATCAGACCGGTCTGCGACAGCATCATGTCGGTGAACTTGTCCATGCGGGTGGCCGTGGTGGGGCCTGCAGGGCCGACCACTTCGTCGCGCACGGGGTCCACGGGGCCTACGTAGTAGATCACGCGGTTGGTGAAGTCCACAGGCAGTTTCTCGCCCTTGGCCAGCATGTCCTGGATGCGCTTGTGGGCAGCGTCGCGGCCGGTCAGCATCTTGCCGTTGAGCAGCAGTGTGTCGCCGGGTTTCCAGCTGGCCACTTCTTCCTTGGTCAGATTGTTCAAATCGACCTTCTTGGACTTGTTGTAGTCGGGGTGCCAGTCGATCTTGGGCCAGGTGTCCAGCGAGGGGGCATCCAGGTGCACGGGGCCTGATCCATCCATCACGAAGTGGGCGTGGCGCGTGGCGGCGCAGTTGGGAATCATGGCCACGGGCTTGGAGGCCGCGTGCGTGGGGTACATGTTGATCTTGACGTCCAGCACCGTGGTCAGGCCGCCCAGGCCTTGGGCACCGATGCCCAGGGCGTTGATCTTTTCGAACAGTTCCAGGCGCAGCTTTTCCACGTCGTCGAGCTCTGCACCGCTGGCAGCTTTTTGCTGCAGCTCGTACATGTTGAGGTCTTCCATCAGGCTTTCCTTGGCCAGCAGGACGGCCTTTTCAGCCGTGCCGCCGATGCCAATGCCCAGCATGCCGGGCGGGCACCAGCCTGCGCCCATGGTGGGGACGGTCTTCAGAACCCAGTCCACGATGTTGTCGCTGGGGTTCATCATGATCATCTTGGACTTGTTCTCGGAGCCGCCGCCCTTGGCGGCCACGGTCACGTCCACCTTGTCGCCGGGCACGATCTGCACATTGATCACGGCGGGGGTGTTGTCCTTGGTGTTCTTGCGCTTGAACTGGGGATCGGCCACGACGGAGGCGCGCAGCGTGTTGTCGGGGTGGTTGTAGCCACGGCGTACGCCTTCATTGATGGCGTCTTCCAACCCCATGGTGAAGCCTTCCCACTTAACGTCCATGCCCACTTTCAGGAACACGTTGACGATGCCGGTGTCCTGGCAGATGGGGCGCTGGCCGGTGGCCGCCATCTTGGAGTTGGTCAGGATCTGTGCCATCGCATCCTTGGCCGCAGGGCTTTGCTCGCGTTCATAGGCGCGGGCCAGATGCTGGATGAAATCCGGCGTATGGTAGTAACTGATGTACTGGAGGGCACCTGCGATCGAATCGATCAGGTCCTGCTGGCGGATGGAGGTGGTCATCGTGAAGCTTCTCGGGGGTTGCAATCTGTACGCGTGGGGCGCGCACGGTAAACCCATCGATTATCGGTCCAGACGACAATTCTTGCAGCCATAACCCACCAGTCTTATATATGACTGGTGGGTGCTGTGCGGCGTTTAGCCGGTCAGTGCGCCGAGGATGGAGGCCGAGAAATCGGCCTGACCACCTCGGCGATCGCCTCTTGCCCAGGCCAGCAGGCTGTCCGCCGACATGGGGCGCGCGTAGAAGTAGCCCTGAAGCTCATCGCATTGCATGTCGATCAGGATGTCCCGCTGACCCGCAGTTTCCACCCCCTCGGCCACCACGCGCAGGCCCAGGGCATGGGCCAGGCGCACGACGGCATGGACCACGGCGCGGGCATCTTCCTCGGTTTCCAGGTCGCGGATGAAGCTGCGGTCGATCTTCAACTGCTGCGCGGGCAACTGACGCAGGTAGTTGAGGCTGGAGTAGCCGGTGCCAAAGTCGTCGATAGAGAGAAAGATGCCGATGTCGCGCAATTCCTCGATTGCGCGCTGCGTGGCCTGGGTGTCTTCCATGGCCACGGATTCGGTGATCTCGCAGAGCAGCTGGCTGGCCTGTACGTCGTGGCGCAGCAGCGTCTGGGTGATGCGATCTGCCAGGCCGCTTTCGCGCAGCTGGTGCACGGAAAGATTGATCGCCACCCGCATCTGCAGTCCCATATCGCGCCACAGGGCCAACTGGCGGCAGGCTTCTTCGATCACCCAGTTGCCCAGGCTGTTGATGATGCCGAAGCGCTCGGCCAGAGGGATGAAGGTATCGGGCGCTATCATGCCGCGTTCGGGGTGAGCCCAGCGCAGCAGCGCCTCGACCCCGATGATGTTGCCGCGCTCGCTGTCGATCTTGGGCTGGTAATGCAACTCCATCTGACCGCGCTGAATGGCATGGCGCAGGTCGTTTTGCAGCTCCAGCTGCTCGGAGGCATCGCTGCCCATATGCGGCTCGAACACTGCAAAACCGTTGCCGCCATTGCGTTTGGCTGCGTACATGGCGGCGTCGGCATTGGCGATCAGGTGGTCGCGGTCACCATGGTCGGGAAAGGCCACGATGCCGATGGAGCAGGTGATCTGCAGCTCCTTGTTGCCTAGGCGAAAGGGCTGACTAAGCGCCTTGAGAATGCGATTGGCCACCGCCATGCAGGCGGCCACGTCCTGGGTGTCCTCCAGCAGCACCAGGAACTCATCCCCGCCCACGCGGGCCACGGTATCGCTGCTGCGGGCTTCCGCCATGAGGCGCTCGGCCGCGCTGATGAGGATCTGGTCGCCTGCTGCATGACCGAAGGAGTCATTGATGGGCTTGAATCCGTCCAGATCTACAAACAAGATTCCCAGCCGCTCCTTGATTCGTGAGCGGTTGGCGCGCTCCAGGCGCAGCAGGGCATGGATGAGGCGGTCTTCGAACAGCAGCCGGTTGGGCAGATTGGTCAGCGGATCGGCAAAGGCGCGCTGGCGCAGCTCGGTATTGGCCAGTTGCAGCTTGGCATTGGTTTCCTGCAGCGATTGATTGAGCTTGAAGGCTGTGCTTTGCAGGCGCGCATCGAGCAAGGTGCTGAACATCGCCGCAATCAGCAGCATGACCGTGGTGATGATGATGATGGTGGTGAGCTCGGGGCCGCTCAGGGCTTCCGCGCTCAGGCAGACCGAGCCGCTGGCAAAGCTGGCCGCCGACATCCCGGTGTAGTGCATGCCGCAGATGGCAAAGCCCATGACCAGTGCCGCCAATGTCTGGAACAGCCACAGCCGCTTGCCGGAGAGCGAAAAAAGTGCACGAAACAGAGTCAGCGCCGTGGCCGAGGCCAGTACAGCGATCAGAGCGGAGGCCGCCACCAGCGGCCAGTCCCAGGCAATCGGGATGGACATCTCGATGGCTAGCATGCCCAGGTAGTGCATGGCGCAGATGCCGCCGCCCATGAGCAGCGAGGCGCCCAGAAAATGAGGCCAGCGGTATTCGGCCCTGGTTGCCACTCCAAAGGCCAATGCCGATGCCGCGACTGCCGCGACCCAGGAGGCCAGCGTCAGAGCACCGCTGTAGCCCAGGGTGATGGGCAGCTCAAACGCCTGCATGCCGATGAAGTGCATGGCCCAGACCCCCGTGCCCATCACCATGGCGCCGATGGCCCACCAGATGCGTCCGATTCTGCCCGAGGCCATGCGCATGCGACGGGCCAGACCCAGCGTCACAAAAGAGGCAAATACCGCGATGACGATGGAGACACACACCATCATCGTGCTGTAGCTTGATGTCATGACGGTGGTGGCGATGGGGGTGGAAAGGTCAGTGAACATTGATGTGGCGGGCCAGCAAGGCCGGTCGGATTCTTTGTCCGACATTGATTTAATGTAACTATGTATTTCTGGCCTTGCCGGCGCAGGGGTGTTGCCTCGATTGTGCTTGCCGCCTGCCGGGCTGAGCTAGCATGGACCGGTTGTGGAAGTGGCCTGCCTGGCGGTGGGTCGACTTCCGTTTGCGGCCAACGGCAGCCAGATTTCTTCAGCCAGCTGCGCCGAGTTGTATTGCAAGGAGCGATTCCATGACAGTCACCCGCCAGGAAAAAGACACTTTTGGCCTGATCGATGTACCCGCCAACAAGCTCTGGGGCGCGCAGACGCAGCGCTCGCTGCAGAATTTTGACATCAGCGGCGAGCAGCAACCGCGTGAAATCATTGCTGCGCTGGCGCAGGTCAAAAAGGCCTCCGCCAGCGTCAACCAGGCGCTGGGTCTGCTGGACGAGAAAAAATCCAGAGCCATCAATGCGGCCGCCGATGAGGTGCTCGCGGGTAAGCACCCCGATGAGTTCCCCCTGGTGGTCTGGCAGACCGGCTCCGGCACCCAGACCAATATGAACGTCAACGAGGTGCTGGCCAATCGGGCCAGCGAGCTGATGGGCGGCGAGCGCGGTGAAGCCCGTCTGGTGCACCCGAATGACGATGTGAACAAAAGCCAGTCCAGCAACGATGTCTATCCCACGGCCATGCATGTGGCTGCGGTGACGGCCATCGAGCACAAGTTGCTGCCCGCCATCGCCAAGCTGCGTGTCACGCTGCTGGCCAAGAGCGAAGCCTTTGCCGATATCGTCAAGATCGGTCGCACGCATTTGCAGGATGCCACGCCGCTGACGCTGGGTCAGGAAATATCCGGCTGGGTTGCCCAGCTGGCCCATGGCGAAGCCCATGTGCGGGCCGCATTGCCGCATCTGTATGAGCTGGCACTGGGGGGGACGGCCGTGGGTACGGGGCTGAATGCCCCCAAAGGCTACGCCGAAGGCGTGGCGGCAGAACTGGCCAGACTGACGGGCTCCCCGTTTGTCACCTCGCCCAACAAGTTCGAGTCCCTGGCGAGCTGCGACGGCTTGGTTTATGCACATGGCGCTCTCAAGACGCTGGCTGCAAGCATGATGAAAATCGCCAACGACGTGCGCTGGCTGGCATCCGGGCCGCGCAGCGGCCTGGGCGAAATCTCGATCCCGGAGAACGAGCCGGGTTCGTCCATCATGCCGGGCAAGGTCAATCCCACGCAGTCCGAAGCCGTGACCATGCTTTGCGCCCAGGTGTTCGGCAACGATGTGGCCATCAATTTCGGCGGAGCCTCGGGCAACTTCGAGCTCAATGTGTTCCGCCCCATGGTGGCGCACAACTTCCTGCAAAGCGTGCGCCTGCTGGCCGACGGCATGGTCAGTTTCAACGATCACTGCGCCGTGGGCATAGAGCCAAACCGTGCGCGCATTGACGAACTGGTAGGCCGTTCGCTGATGCTGGTGACAGCGCTCAACACGCATATCGGTTACGACAAGGCAGCCTATATTGCCAAGAAGGCGCACAAGGAGGGCAGCAGCCTGCGTGACGCGGCCATTGCCAGCGGCCATGTGACGGCCGAGCAGTTCGATCGGTGGGTCGTGCCCGAGCAGATGGTCGGCAATCTGTAAGCCGGTTCCGTCCTGAAAAGAGCCCGCCTGCCGGGCTCTTTTCTTTTTGCCCGGCTGTTCAGGTGTGACCAGCAATCTGCACAAGCCTTTATGACTGCGCGCTGGATGCCTGTGGGCGCGGACTGGATTGCGGGCCTGTCTATCGCGGAGCTGCTGCTGCCCGAGGCCGTGGCCTATTCTGGCATTGCCGGTGCGCCGCCCCAGGCCGGGGTGATTGCGCTGTTTGCGGGCTTGCTGGTCTATGGGCTGCTCGGTACCAGCTGCTTTGCGATTGTGTCGTCGACCTCATTCTCAGCGGCTGTGCTGCTGCGGCTGGCCCGCGTCAAGGACAGTCTGCGCGAGCTGCTGCAGCGCGTGCAGATGCGGGGCTCAACCCCGACTGCTATTCAGCCTGGAGCGTGGACGATGCCGTGCAGGCCTTGAACGCCGATTTTCACCAGGTGCCCGGCGGTGCCACGCAGCCTGCGTCTTCGATATAGACATGCTTGCCTTGCTCCAGCTCGTCGGCCAGCAGCGCCAGCCAGGCCGAGAAGCTGGGTGCAAACACGCCCTTGGGGCCTGCCTCGTGATCAAACTCGATGATCTGGCCCGCATGGCCACCAGCCGCTGGCGCAAGGTCCAGCATGGCGCCATCGCCGCAGTTGTCGGTCAGGGGAATACGCAGTGCATCCCAGTACACGGGGCGCAGGGGGCCTTGCAGATAGTCAGGGTTGTAGTCCGGGCCAAGCCCCCAGCCTTCGCTCTTTTGCATGTCCGCGTACATCTGCCAGACCTCCAGCATGCGCTGTGTGGACAGCAGCTCGCCAAAGTACAGCAGATAGGCCTCATTGGCCGCGCCGTTGTGCAGGGCCAGTGACTCACGCACATCGTCCGGCAGGCGCTGACCCAGGGCGGCTTCCAGCTCGGCAATTTCTGCCTCGCTGGCGCCATCGGCCAAGACCAGAGTGTCTTTGGGGGTGTTCTGGGCATACCAGGCGCTGATGCGCTGCCAGCTTTGGGCAATGGATGACATGGTGCTCCTTGAATCTGTTTGCTACTGAATATATAGCTGTTTACGATTTTCCATCAAGCACTAGAGGCCGGTTTCATCCTGAGCGCGCTGCGAAAGCCCAGTTGACCCACGACGCAGGCAATCAGCAGCACGGCAAAGGCCGACAGAGCAGGGCTGCTGCCCAGGCTGGCTCCCAGCGTGCACAGACCGCCAACGGCCATCTGGGAAAAGCCGTAGACGCCGGCGGCCGATCCCGTCAAATCGCTGTGCACGCCCAGAGCCTTGGAGAGTGCGGCAGGGCTGGTCATGCCGGAACCCAAGGTAAACAGCAGCATCAATGTCACGACAGCGGGCACGTTGATCAGCTGCAGCAGCGTCAGGACTACCAGTGCTGCCGCGCAGCCCAGGCTCAGCATATTGCCGCCCAGTATCAGCCGCTCCAGTGGCCAGCGTTTGATGAGCTGGCGTGCCAGCGCATTGCCTGCAGCCATGCCGGCCATCAGCACCCCGAGGTAGATTCCAAGCTGCGCCTTGCTGGTGTGCAACTGCTCGATGAAGATGAACGGCGCTGCAGCAATAAAGGCGTACATGGATGTGGTGGCGCTACCGCCGCCTATGGCGAAGCCCAGAAACTGGGGTGAACCCAGCAAGGTTCGATAGTCATTGCGCACAGTGCGCCAGTTCAGCTTGCCGGTGGGGTGACCGGTCTCAGGAAGCAGGCGCCAGACTCCGATGGCCGTCAGCGCGCCCATGAGCGCCAGCACCGCAAAAATGATGCGCCAGCCGAACAGTGCATCCAGCCCTGAGCCTATGGAGGGGGCGATGCCCGGGCCAATCATCATCATGAGATTGAGCAAGGCCAGACTGCCCACGGCGGTTTCCGGTGTCGCAGTGTCGCGGGCAATGGCGCGGCCCAGTGCCAGGCCGGCGCAGCCGCCCAGAGCCTGAATCAGGCGCGCGCCAATCAGCATATTCGCGCTGGGGGCCAGAAAGGCCGCAAGGCTGGCGACGGTGTAGAGACACAGCCCGACCAGCAACAGAGGGCGGCGGCCCAGTGCATCCGACATGGGGCCGTAGATCAGCTGGCCCAGTGCTAGGCCGAGGATGTAGACGGTGATGGTCTGCTGCATCTGTCCGCTGCTGGCGCCGAAGTGGCGAGCTGCATCGGGCAGAGCCGGGATGAACATATGCATGGCCATGGTGCCGGCGATGGTGACCATGACCAGCAGCCAGAGCGGCGCTTTGCGTACAGGGGTGACGGGACTTTGCATACAAGTGAAATCCGGAACTGGCCGTGAGGGTTCTGTTGTGTGTGGCGCTAGTTCAGCGTTCGGGCTGGGAGCCCTCGCTGGCGCTTGCTTCCAGCACAGCCATCTTTTCCAGCATGGTTTCCAGTGCATCCAGTGCAGCATCCAGCAGATCGGGGGGCAGCTCCTGCATGACTTCGCTGCGGACATCCGCCACGATGGTCTTGACGGTCTCGACCTGCATTAGTCCGGCCGTCGTGAGCTGTATGCGCTTGACGCGCCGATCAGCATCGTCGATGCGTTCCACCCAGCCTTGGGCCTGAAGGCCGTCAATCAGGCGCACGATGGAAGAGCTGTCCAGCGCCAGCGCCAGAGCAAGGTCCTTTTGCCGCATGGCACCCGCACTGCGCTCCAGGTGGACCAGGGGCAGCCACAGCGCCTGCGTCAGACCCAGGGGTGCCAGGACCTTGTCCAGCGTGCGACGCCATTGCTTGTTGACCTGCGCCATGACAAACATGAGCTGGCGCTGACGACTGGACAGTGAGGTGGTGCTGGACATTCCGAATGCATTTAAATAGTTGGTATTCAAATTATTGCGCAAACAGTATTTATCTTGTTAACAGGGTTTTAAGCCAGGATGCTGTGACCTGCTGTCGTCGGACATGGCACCTTGTCAGACGTGCGACGCATCGTCCAAACGGAGTGCGGATTTGCCTGTGATGCGAGCTGCTCCTGTTTGCCCAAGAATTTTCCGAAGCTGGCGGGAGAACTGCGGCAGAGCGACCCATCACCACAGGAGACAGACTCTATGCAAAACCCTGCGTGCATCCGCACCCACCACAGGCCAAACCGGCGTTTGGTGAGCCTGGCCGTTGCAGGATTGCTGGGCTGGCTGTCCATGCCGGCGCTGGCTGGGCAGCATGTGGATGACGCTCATATCGAAGCCAATGCCAGGACCGGCAAGGACTGGCCCAGCCATGGGCTGAACTATCAGGAAAATCGCTTCAGCCCGCTCAAGCAGATCCACAGTGGCAATGTGAACCAACTGGGCCTGGCCTGGTCGTACAAGCTCGATTCGTCGCGCGGCGTGGAAGCCACTCCCATCGTGGTGAATGGCGTGATGTATGTTTCCGCCCCCTGGAGCGTGGTGCATGCGGTGGATGCGCGCACGGGCAAGGCGGTGTGGACCTACGACCCACAGGTGCCGCGCGAGATGGCCTACAAAGGCTGCTGCGATGTGGTCAACCGAGGTGTGGCCGTCTACAAGGGCAAGGTGTTTGTGGGTGCTTTCGACGGGCGGCTGATTGCGCTGGACGCTGCCACGGGCCGGCAGGTCTGGTCCACGGACACCATAGACAACAAGAATTTTTCATACACCATCACGGGCGCTCCGCGCGTGTTCAAGGGCAAGGTCTATATCGGCAATGGCGGCGCCGAATATGGTGCTCGCGGTTATGTGACGGCCTACGACGCCGAGACCGGCAAGCAGGTTTGGCGCTTTTATACCGTGCCAGGCGATCCAGCTCAGGCTTATGAGAGCAAGGCGCTGGAGGAGGCGGCCAAAACCTGGGACCCGGCAGGCAGGTACTGGGAGAGCGGCGGTGGCGGAACGGTCTGGAACTCGCTGGTGTTCGATCCCGAACTCGATCAGATGTATATCGGCGTGGGCAATGGTTCACCCTGGGCGCACCGTAAGCGCAGTCCTGCGGGGGGAGACAACCTCTATCTGGGCTCTATCGTGGCGCTGGACCCGGACACGGGTGCCTACAAATGGCACTACCAGGAAACGCCGGGCGATAACTGGGACTTCACTTCTGCCCAGGATATCGTGCAGGCTGACATCAGAATTGACGGCAAGCTGCGCAAGGTATTGCTGCATGCGCCGAAGAACGGCTACTTTTTTGTGATCGACCGTCAGAGCGGAAAATTCATCTCCGCCAGGAACTTTGTGCCCGTGAACTGGGCCAGGGGCTATGACGGCAACGGCCGTCCCATCATGGAGGAGGCCGTGCGCGGCGCCGGCAAGGCCGAGATCATTCCCGGCCCCCTGGGGGCGCATAACTGGCATTCCATGGCCTATAGCCCGCAGACAGGGCTGGCCTATATTCCGGCCCAGCATATTCCCACGGCCATGGCCGACGATCCGAACTGGACCGGCTTCAACAGCAATACGCCGGGCCAGCTCATGAGCAATACCGGCTGGAATACGGGGCGCGTGATGCTGGAGCCCAGCAGCCCGCCCTTTGGTCGCCTGATCGCCTGGGACCCGGTGCGGCAAAAGGAAGCCTGGCATCAAAAGCATGTCTCGCCCTGGAATGGAGGAACGCTGGCGACGGCCGGTGATCTGGTCTTTCAGGGAACGGCCGATGCGCGGCTGGTGGCCTATCACGCCAGAAGCGGCAAAAAGCTCTGGGCTGCTCCCATGGGCAGCGGTGTGATTGCGGCACCGGTGAGCTATGAACTGGACGGCAGGCAATATGTCTCGATTGCCGTGGGCTGGGGTGGTGCTTTTGGCCTCGGTGACCGCGTGGCCGACTTCAAGAACCCCGGCACGGTCTATACCTTTGTGCTGGGAGGCAAAGCCCCGATGCCGGAACGGGTGGCCTATCAGATGAATGCCCTGATCGGTGGGCTCAAGTACGACCAGCAACTGGTGCCGGCCGGGGCCGCACTCTACAACAGCAACTGCATTGCCTGTCACGGCTATCCTGGCATCAGCAAGGGCGGAGCCCTGCCCAGCCTGACCTATCTGCCTGTGGCCATGATTGACAATCTGGGCAGCTTCATCATCAACGGCCCGGCCACCTCGCGTGGCATGCCCGATTTTGCGGGCAAGCTCAGCGATGACGATGTGCAAAAGCTACGTGCCTTTATTCTCGCAATGGCAGATGCGGTAAGACCGGGCCTGCCGGCAGAAAAAGGCCGGTAAGCGCCGCCGACGCAAGACCGATCACGTGCAAACGCGAGCTCCCGGGCCGTCGTTGGCACGACAGGGCTCTTGTCTTAGAGGCCCAGCGACTTGAGCAGGTCGTCTGTATCGCTGGAGGCTACGGCAGTATTGATAGTGGCAGGCGCTTGTCCAGATTGGGCTTCACGGGCCTGAGCCATGACAAGATCAGGGTCCGGTTTTTCCTGGGCCTCGAAGTCCTTGATCTTGATGAACTCCATGTGATCCACCGCCATCTCCAGATAGAAGATGTTGTTGTTGCCTGTGTAGAAGGTCACGCGGCGCGCTTCCGGGGCATCCAGATTGGCATCCACACTCAGGTTGACTTGCTTGTTCAGGCGGATCATCTTGGGCTGGCTTTGCGCGATATGGGTCTGCAGCTCGCGCTGCACCTTGCTGGTGAAGTCGCCAACGACCTGGTTCATCAGTTCGCCCATGACGTTGCTCACATCGTCCGAGGTATAGGAACTGGCCAGATCGCTCGCGGCCATGCCCATGGACAGCAGATAGCTGCGGTATAGCTCCATGGCCGCATCGGCCGAGAAGTTGATGATGATGAGCGCCGAAAAGCCGCCATCGATCAGCACAAAGCAGCCGATATCGGGTTTGAGACTGGTCTTGGTGATGCGTTGCACCATGCCCGAGTACTGAATCGGGCACTGGGTGGCCACCTGCAGCACGCGCGAGACGGAGTTGCACAGGGCAATCAGCACATCTTCGGTGCCGTGGACGATGGGGGCGGTGGGTTGGCTCATGGCTGCATTGGTTCAAGAGATCGCTGATTATGTATGCAACACTTTGTTGCATAG
The DNA here is from genome assembly GCF_039581415.1 of Comamonas sp. F1-6. Classification (NCBI taxonomy): domain Bacteria; kingdom Pseudomonadati; phylum Pseudomonadota; class Betaproteobacteria; order Burkholderiales; family Comamonadaceae; genus Comamonas; species Comamonas sp. F1-6. The sequence goes on along the minus strand of NZ_JBCPWN010000009.1, from coordinate 22,060 downwards.
AGATATCTGCAGCAATTGAAGGCTGCCGCTGTCTGTTAACGTGCCTGCTTTTGGAAAATCAGAGGTATTCATGCAGAGCAAGCTGTGGCGCCTGGCGGCCAGTGTCATTGTGGTGACGGGTTTGACCGCCTGTTCGAGCTTGTCCGGCATGACGGACAAGGTTTCCCAGACCTGGGACAAGACCTGGACCGGTCTGACGGGCAAGAAGCAGGCCCAGGCCCAGACCGAGGTCAGGCAGGCCGGCCCTGCCGCCGCAGGCCTCAAGCCTAGCGAGGAAAGCGGGCGCTGGCAGGGCCTGTACAGCCTGGACGGCGAGACGGCCCGGTTTCAGGAATGCGAAAGCGGCCAGATCATCGGCGTGCTGCCAGAGGGAGACAGCGTGCTGCTGGAGCAGGCCTATCTGAACACGCGCAGCAGCGCCACCGTCGCCATGCTGGCCGAGGTACAGGGCAGGGTGGTGGAGCGAGCCGTGGCTGATCCGGTGCTGGCCCGACAGGGGCGCAAGATGCTGGCGCTGCGGGTGGAGCGCTTTGTCGCCCTGTCCAGCCAGGCGGCCTGCCGCAATGCCAAGGCCAACTGGTAGGCTGTGGCCCGCTGTCGAAATCACTTTTGATGGCTGTCAGCGCTTTGCCATAAAGCGCTGCAGCCGTTTTTAATCCTTATTTTGCAGCGGCGCGCGCCTGCTCCAGCCAGCCGTCAAAAGTCTGCTGATGGGCCTTGATCCAGCCGTCCACATGGCGGCTGACGTCGGCCGAGCTGCTCTCGCCCTGGCGCATGCGCATGTTCTGAGCGTTGATGTCCTCTATAGGCAGCTGCATCACGGCAAACAGCTTGGCAGCTGCCGGATTTTTCTCGGCCCAGGCCTTGTTGGCCAGGATGTACTGCTGATTGAGCTGGAAGCCATAATTCTTGCCATTGGGTAGCTGGGTCTGGTCTTCCCCCCGGGCACCGGGGACATTGGGTACCTCCAGCCAGCTGACCTCCTTGCCCGGGCGCAGCACGGTGTTCACCCAGAACGGGGTCCAGACATAGTAGAGAATGGGCTTGCCGCTTTTGTAGCGGGTGATGGTGTCGGCAATCAAGGCCTGGTAATTGCCTTGCCTGTGGGTGATGCTGGACTCCAGATCCAGCCCCTTGAGATGTTTGTTGATGGCCAGCTCGCAGCCCCAGCCCGGGTTGCAGCCCGTCAGATCGGCCTTGCCGTCGCCATCTGTGTCGAACAGCGCTGCCAGCTTGGGGTCCTTGAGCTGCGTGATGCTGGTGATGTGGTACTTTTCGGCCGTGGCCTTGTCGATCAGATAGCCTTGGACCGCATTGCGCGAATAGGTGCCTGCGCGATAGAAGGCTTTGTCTGCGCCATTGTTCTCATAGAAGGCACGGTGCAGCGGCATCCAGTGAGTGGCGGTAAAGGTGGCATCGCCCTGGGCCACGGCCACATGCTGGGTGCCGTTTTCCAGACTCTTGACGGGTTGTACCCGGTAGCCCAGCTTCTCCAGAGCACGCGAAACCAGCAGGGTCTGGAACATTTCCTCATCCACCGTGCCCTTGAGCGGTTGCACCGAGATGCCTTTGCCGGGCAGATCGCCAGAACTCGTTTGCGCTTGAGCGGCAGCAGCACCAAAGCTCAGCAAGGCGATGGCAACCAGATAGCGGTATCGGGGCTGCAGGGTTGGGAGAGGGGAATGTGCGGGCGTGTCGCGGTGCATGAATACTCCTTGGATGCTGGGTGCCTACCCCGAAATCGGCATGAAAAAAGCGAGAGGGTTGATGCAAGAAACGGCGCCCGAACTTGGTTCGGTGCGCCGTTGGCGAATCAGGATTTCAGGGCTGCGGCCTTGGCCTGGACAATCCAGGCGTCAAAAGTCTTCTGGTGGCCCTTGATCCAGGCGTCCACATGGCGGTGGATATCGGTGGGCTTGCTTTCCCCTTCGCGCAGCAGCTGGTTCTGGCGGCTGATGTCGCTGATGGGAATCTGCATGATCTCGAACAGCTTGCCGGCAGCCGGGTTCTGTTCGACCCAGAGCTTGTTGGCCACGATGTACTCGTTGTTGAGCGGAAAGCCGTAGTTGCGGCCATTGGGCAGCCGGGTGTCGGTGCCGGCCTGCACGCCGGGCATGGAGGAGCGCGGTACTTGCAGCCACACCACTTCCTGTCCCGGGCGCAGCACATTGCTGAGCCAGTACGGTGTCCACGCGTAGTACAGCACGGGCTTGCCGGCCTTGAAGCGCGCCAGCGTGTCGGCAATCAGGGCCGGATAGTTGCCCTGTGTGTAGTTGACGGTGTTTGTCAGACCGAAAGCCTTGATCTGGTGGGCCACCACGGCCTCGCCGCCCCAGCCGGCGTTGGGGCCGATCAGATTGGCCTTGCCGTCGCCGTCGATATCGAACAGGGCCGCCAGTCCAGGATCCTTAAGCTGGTCGAGATGGGTGATCTTGTGTTCGTCGGCCGTCTTCTTGTCGATCATGTAGCCCTGGGCCGCACCGGCTGCATACACGCCCTTGCGCGAGAGCTTGGCGTCGCCACCGGCCTGCTGATAGAACTCGGCGTGGTGCGGGTTCCAGTGGTTGGCCATGAAACTGGCATCGCCATTGGCCACGGCCACGTGGATCAGCGGGTAGTCCAGCTCTTCCCAGGGCTTGACGGTATAGCCCAGCTGCTGCAGCGCCTTCATCACCAGCAGCGTCTGGAAGTTCTCCTCGGCCAGAGCGCTCTTGACGGGCAGCACGGTGATGCCTTTGCCCGGAAGCGCATCGCCAGGCACATTCTGGCCGGCTGCCCAGCTCGGTGACTGGCCCAGACTCAGCGCTGCGGCGCCGGCCGTGCCCAGCAGCAGCTGGCGCCTGGTGCGTCGGTTTGGGGTCGGGGTCTGCACAGACTTGCTCATTGTTCTTGTCTCTCCTTGGCTTGGGTGGGCCTGCGGCCCGCTTGAAAATGACACCCCACGCTCCCCACTGCGTGTGGTTCGCAGCCCCTCCAGGAGGGGCGTTTTTATCTTGGGGTGGCCCGGCGATAAAAAAACGGCGGCCGCGCAAGCGGTCGCCGTGATTCGGAGATTGTGATCAGGACTTCTTGGCAGCCGCCAGCGCCTGGCTGATCCAGCTGTCGAAAGTCTTCTGATGGGCCTTGATCCAGCCGTCGGTGTGACGCTCGATGTCGGAGGCCTTGTTCTGGCCCTGGCTCATCATGTAGTTCTGGGCGTTGATGTCGCCAACGGGCAGCTTGATGATTTCAAACAGCTTGGCTGCCGCAGGGTTTTGCTCGGCCCAGGCCTTGTTGGCCACGATTTGCTGGTTGTTGGCAATAAAGCCGTAGTTCTTGCCGTTGGCCAGCTTGGTGTCGGTGCCGGACTGTTCGCCGGGTAGCGCGGAGAACGGCACCTCCAGCCACACCACATCCTTGCCGGGCTTGAGCACATTGCTCACCCAGTAGGGCGTCCAGGTGTAGTAGAGGATGGGCTTGCCGGCCTTGTAGCGCGTGATGGTGTCGGCCATCAGCGCCGAATAGGTGCCTTGCTTGTGAGTGACGGTGTCGCGCAGCTTGTAGGCGCCAAGCTGGTGCTCGATCATGGCTTCGCAGCCCCAGCCCGGCGTGCAGCCCGTTAGGTCGGCCTTGCCGTCACCGTCGGTGTCGAAGAGCTTGGCAATTTCGGGGCTCTTGAGCTGGCCGAGATTCGTGATCTTGTACGCATCGGCCGTCTTCTTGTCGATCAGATAGCCCTGGGCCGCATTGGCCGAGAACACGCCCTTGCGGTAGAGCTTGGCGTCGCCGCCCGCATTCTTGTAGTAGTCGGCGTGCAGCGGGTTCCAGTGATTGGCCATGAAGGTGGCGTCGCCGTTGGCCAGTGCAATATGGGCTGTGGGGTATTCCACCTCCTTCATGGGCTGGACCTCGTAGCCCAGCTTTTCCAGGGCCTTCATGACGAGCTGGGTCTGGAAGGCTTCTTCGGCAATCGAGCTCTTGAGCGGCTGGACCTTGATGCCCTTGCCCGGCAGTTCGTCGGCAGCGAAGGCGCCGGTGCTGACCATGGACAAGGCCATGGAGGCTGCGGCTGTGCTGGCAAGCAGCCAGTGGCTCAGGCCGTGGCGGATGCTGGCAGTGTTGGTGGCTGTACTCATGCGTTCTCCTTGTTCTTGATTCAGATCGTTGCTGGCTTGGTGGCTTCGCTGCCGGGCTTGGGAGCCGGTGCCGAGCGCTTGTTGCCCAGCAGACGCACGGCCAGACCAGCTGGGCCGGTGGCCCACCAGCGGGCACTGCCGCGCTTGGGCTCGCCCATGGCCTGGGTGATGCGGTCCAGCACGATGGCCAGCAGCACGATGCCCAGGCCGCCGACGGTGGCCAGACCCATGTCCAGACGGCCAATGCCGCGCAGCACCATCTGGCCCAGACCGCCGACAGCGATCATGGAAGCGATCACCACCATGGACAGGGACAGCATCAGCGCCTGGTTGATACCGGCCATGATGGAGGGCATGGCCAGCGGCAGCTGGACTTTCCACAGCAACTGGGCGGGCGATGCACCGTAGGCACGGCTGGCCTCGATCAGGTCGGGGCGTACCTGGCGAATGCCCAGATTGGTCAGGCGGATCAGCGGCGGCAGCGCAAACACGATGGTCACGATCACGCCGGGCACATTGCCGATACCGAACAGCATGACCACCGGCACCAGATAGACGAAGGCCGGTGTGGTCTGCATGGCGTCCAGCAGCGGGCGCGTCCAGCGTTGGGCTCGGTCGCTGCTGGCCAGCAAGATGCCGACGGGCAGGCCGATCACGATGCAGAAGAACAGCGAGGTCAGCACCAGGGCCAGCGTGACCATGGCTTCGGACCAGATGCCCAGCAGGGCCACAATCAGCAGCGAAACTGCCGAGCCAATGGCCAGCTTGCGGCCTGCAAACTGCCAGGCCAGCAGGGCAATCAGCAGCACCAGCGCGGGCATGGGGATGGTCTGCAGCACATCGGTCACGCCGTTGAGCGTGGCGTCGATGGGGGTGCGAACAGCCTGGAAGAAGGGACGGAAATGATCAACCACCCAGGTGAGGCCGTTGTTGATCGAGTCCTGCACGGGCAGGCCTTCGGTGGTGATCTGGTGCCAGAGCTGGCCTATGCCGCCGTCATGCTCGGGCACATCGGTGGGCGAGGGAGCGCTGAGCCAGTCGGTGCTGCTGGCCTGGCTGGCAGCATCGCTGCTGCTCCAGGCATCGGTGCTTGAGCCGGCATCCGCATCGGCATAGGAGGCAGCCCAGGGATCGGCATCTGCCGCCGAGCTAGTGACATTGGCGCTGGCCGGCTCGGTGGCGGGCGCAGAGGCTGCGGCCCACGGGTCGTCAAAAGCCGTGCTGGTGGTTTCTGTGTTGGGGTTGTTCAGTGCGTTATCGTTCAAATCGGCTCCCTTCTTTTAATGCGCAGCGTGCTGGGCAGCTTGCGTGTTGGGCTTGGGCTGGAAGTGCTGATCCAGCTTGATGGGCGGAATTTCCTTCTGAGGTGGCGGCACCGGAGGGGTGGCACGATCCAGGAACTTGAGCATGGTGGTGCGGCTGATAACGCCCAGGTATTTGCCCTCTTCATCCACCACAGGCAGCGGGTAGGCCGGAGTGGCCACGGTGCCGAACAGTTCGGCCACCGGCGTGCTGCTGGCGATGGGCTTCACATCGGAGATAAAGGCGTGCTTGAGGCCCAGCATTCCCTCGTGGCCGTGCAGCGCATCGCGCAGCGACTGCGACGAGACCACGCCCAGAAAGCGTTTGCGTGCATTGAGCACATAGGCGTAATCGCGGTCGGAGTCCTCAAGCAGGCGAAGCGCGGCGCGGCAACCGCGGTCGCTGTGCTCTGAAATCACGGTCAGCGCCTGACGAGCGATGTCGGAGGCCTTGAACACGGCTGCCGCATCCACACCCTGAATGAAGGTGCGCACATAGTCGTTGGCCGGATTGCGCAGAATCTCGTCGGGTGTGCCGACCTGCTGGACCATGCCGTCCTTCATGATGGCGATGCGGTCGCCAATGCGCATGGCTTCGTCCAGATCGTGAGAGATGAAGACGATGGTGCGGCGCTTGATTTCCTGCAGACGCAACAGTTCGGACTGCATCTCGGTGCGGATGATGGGGTCCAGCGCGGAGAAGGCCTCGTCCATCAGCAAAATGGACGGGTCGGAGGCCAGCGCGCGGGCCAGGCCCACGCGCTGCTGCATGCCGCCGGAGAGCTCGTCCGGGTAGCAGGCGCCCCAGGCACCCAGGCCTACCTGCTCCAGGGCATCTTGCGCCTGCTGCTGGCGTGTGGCGCGGTCCACGCCGGCCAGCTCCAGACCAAAGGCCGTGTTGTCCAGCACCGTGAGGTGGGGCATGAGGGCAAAGGACTGGAACACCATGGAGATGTCCTTGCGGCGCAGTGCGCGCAGTTCCTTGTCATTGAGCGTATTGATGTCCTGGCCGTCGACCAGGATGCGGCCGCTGGTGGGCTCGATCAGGCGATTGAGCATGCGCACCAGGGTGGATTTGCCCGAGCCCGACAGGCCCATGACCACAAAGATTTCACCGGCCTCGATGGTGAAGTCGGCGTCGAACACGCCGATGGATTGCCCGGTCTGGGCGAGGATCTCCTGCTTGCTTCGGCCCTGTTTCACCAGGTTGAGCGCGGTTTTCGGATCGTTGCCGAAGACCTTGAAGACATGATCGATAGCGATTTGCTTGGCCACTGTGGCGTTCTCCTTTTTGATGAGATGGAACACAGTCCAGCGCCCACAGCCGGCAATGCCGGTGGGCGCTGGCGCACAAGCCAAAATAAAAGCCCTGATGCCGCAGCTCAGCCCGGCCTTGTGGACAGGGCTGCGCAATGCAGATGGCGCAGCGATGGCGCCGAGTTTTCAGCCCGGATGGCACAGCCAGGTGTGCGCAAGAGCTGGCAAATTGGAAGAAGCAGCTGGCTGGCAGAGCGGGTACCGACTGGCACGCGTCTGCACGGCTTCTTGTCAGGCCAACCCCGGCAATATCGGCCGGGGAGAGCCCCCTACATCAGGGCCGTGTTTCGGCCCGGTTGACGGGGCTGCGCCAAAGAGCGGCAAGCGCTCATGAATTGACACAACGATCCGCCGGGAAGTGAGTCAACCGCATCTCAACAATGCGGTGACGACCTGCACGGCAGGTTGTAAATGACTTTTTAATATATCGAATTGGGTTTTATGCGTCAAATCAAACTGTAAGCTTTGCCGCCCGCATCCGCCGGAAATCGCGCCATTGAAACATTTGCATACGCAAAAACAGGAGGCGCAAGTGCTTGATAGATAAGGCGTGGCAGCTTATCGAGGGCTTTTTTTTGTCGGTTGTCAGCTTTTGACGCGTTTTGCCGCTGCCACGGGCATGAAAAAAGCCCCTTCATGGTCAACCATGCGGGGCTTTTTGGGGAGGACGTGCTGTCTCAATGATGAGCGCTTTGGGTGAGTTTGTCGGTCAGCGCAATGGCCAGGGCGCTGAGCAGGAAGACCACGTGGATGATGGTCTGCCACATCAGCACCTGCACTTCATAGCTGCCGGCGTTGATAAAGCTCTTGAGCAGGTGGATGGAGCTAATGCCGATGATGGACAGCGCCAGCTTGACCTTGAGTACCGAGGCATTCACATGGCTCAGCCACTCGGGCTGGTCGGGGTGGGATTCCAGGCCCATGCGGCTGACAAAGGTTTCGTAGCCACCCACGATGACCATGATCAGCAGGTTGGAGATCATGACCACATCGATCAAGGCCAGTACCACCAGCATGATGATGGTTTCGTTCAGATGGGTGATCTGGACATCGCTTTTGTAGCCAATATTGGTGATCAGGGCATGCAGGGCTTCCTGATTGCCGAAGACCGCCTCCACCAGATGCCAGAGCTCCAGCAGAAAGTGCCAGACATAGACACCTTGGGCGGCAATCAGACCCAGGTACAGCGGCAACTGCAGCCAGCGGCTGGCAAAGATCAGCGAGGGCAGTGGGCGCAATGCGCCAGAGGGCTGGAAGCCGCCATGCGGCGTGTGGTGGGTGGAATTGCCTGCTTCGTCGGAAGGGATGCGGCTCATGATGTGTGCTCGGGGCGGACTGGATGCGATGGGTGGGCAACGGGATGCCGCCACCTTGTAAGACTGGTTTTGCTGGGGCCGCGTCCCGGACTGCCTGCGCCTTCGAGAGCAGGCCGTAATGTGGGCCCAGGCCTCTGCAGCAGCAGGTGCGCGATTCTAAGGGTTTGTTCCAGGGTGTTTTGAAAAAAGTGCAAGCAAATCAACACCAAGCAGGCACTTTCTGCTGCAAAAATGGGAGCGAATGACAGACTTGACGGCACGCAAAAGCCGCTTGTCAATTTCAGTCAGTGGGGTGTAAGACCGAGCCTTGACAGTACACCCACAATTATTTCATTGCTTATGCATCAGGAGACAAAACGATGAGCGCTGCGACATCAACCATCGAATCCGTGCTGGTGGAAAACCGAGTGTTCCCGCCCCCGGCGGATTTCGCCGCCAAGGCCCGCATCTCGGGCATGGCGCAGTACCAGGCCTTGTGCGACGAAGCCGAACGTGACTATGAAGGCTATTGGGCACGGCTGGCCCGCGAGAACGTGAAGTGGACCAAGCCCTTCACCCAGGTGCTGGACCAGAGCAACCCGCCGTTCTACAAATGGTTTGCCGACGGCGAGCTCAACGCCAGCGCCAACTGTCTGGACAAGCACATGGGCACGCCCGTGGAGAACAAGACAGCCATCATCTTTGAAGCCGACGGCGGCGAGGTCACCAAGGTCACTTACAAAGAGTTGCTCGCCCGCGTGAGCCAGTTCGCCAATGCGCTCAAGGCGCGCGGCGTGCAAAAGGGCGATCGTGTGCTGATCTACATGCCCATGACCATCGAGGGCGTGGTGGCCATGCAGGCCTGTGCACGCATCGGTGCGACACATTCCGTGGTGTTCGGCGGCTTCTCGGCCAAGGCCGTGCAGGAGCGCATCGTGGACGTGGGCGCCAGTCTGGTCGTCACCTCCAACTACCAGATGCGCGGCGGCAAGGAGCTGCCGCTCAAGGCCATCGTTGATGACGCGATTGCGCTGGGCGGCTGCGAAGCCGTCAAGAGCGTGCTGGTCTACGAGCGCACGGCCACTGCCTGCAATATGGTCGCGGGCCGCGACATCAGCTTCACCGATGCGCTGGCAGGTCAATCCGCCGAGTGCGAAGCCGTGCCTGTCAATGCCGAGCACCCGCTCTTCATCCTCTACACCAGTGGCTCCACTGGCAAGCCCAAGGGCGTGCAGCATGCCACCGGCGGCTATGTGCTGTGGGCCAAGCAGACTTTCGAGTGGACCTTTGATGTCAGGGACAGCGATGTCTTCTGGTGCACGGCCGATATCGGCTGGATCACCGGCCACAGCTATGTGGCCTATGGCCCGCTGGCGGCCGGTGCCACGCAGATCGTCTTCGAAGGCGTGCCGACTTTCCCCAATGCGGGCCGTTTCTGGCAGATGATAGAGCGCCACCAGTGCAGCATCTTCTACACGGCACCCACGGCCATCCGCTCGCTGATCAAGGCCGCGGACTCCGACCCCAGCGTCCACCCGAAGAACTGGAATCTGTCCAGTCTGCGCCTGCTGGGCTCGGTGGGCGAGCCCATCAATCCCGAGGCCTGGATGTGGTATCACAAGCATGTGGGTGGCGAGCGCTGCCCCATCGTGGACACCTTCTGGCAGACCGAGAACGGCGGCCACATGATCACGCCGCTGCCCGGTGCCACGCCTCTGGTGCCCGGCTCCTGCACCCTGCCTCTGCCCGGCATCACGGCTGCCATCGTCGATGAGGCCGGCAACGAGATCCCCAATGGCGCCGGCGGCATCCTGGTGGTGAAAAAGCCCTGGCCTTCGATGATTCGCACCATCTGGGGCGACCCTGAGCGCTTCAAGAAGAGCTACTTCCCCGACGAGCTCAAGGGCTACTACCTGGCTGGCGACGGCGCCGTGCGCAGCGAAGATCGCGGCTATTTCCGCATTACGGGCCGTATCGACGATGTGCTCAACGTCTCGGGCCACCGCATGGGCACCATGGAAATCGAGTCGGCCCTGGTGGCCAAGACCGATCTGGTGGCCGAGGCCGCCGTGGTCGGCCGTCCCGATGACCTGACCGGCGAAGCCATCTGCGCCTTTGTGGTGCTCAAGCGCGGCAAGCCCACGGGCGAAGAGGCCAAGCAGATTGCGACCGAGCTGCGCAACTGGGTGGCCAAGGAGATCGGCCCGATTGCCAAGCCCAAGGACATCCGCTTCGGCGACAACCTGCCCAAGACCCGCAGCGGCAAGATCATGCGCCGCCTGCTGCGCTCGCTGGCCAAGGGTGAGGCGATCACCCAGGACACCAGCACCTTGGAGAATCCCGCGATCCTCGAGCAATTGTCGGAGGCCAATTGAGCCGGCGCATGCCGCTGATCTGAACGCATCATGACGACAGGGCCGCTGGCAACAGCGGCTTTGTCATTTCTGGCGTTTGCTGACGCAAGCCGGTGCGATCTTGGGTTAAAACAAGGCATCCCGGAGTACAAGGAGAAGAGCATGAACTTTCGCACCATCTGCATTGCCATCATCGTGGCCCTGATTGCCGTATTGGCCGCCTTCAACTGGACGGCGCTGTCGGCCCCTGCTGCAGTTTCGCTGGGCGTGACCGAAATCCAGGCACCGCTGGGCGTGCTCATGCTGGCGCTGACGATTTTGCTGAGCGTGTTCTTCATCGCCTATGTGCTGTGGATGCAGGGCTCGGTGCTGCTGGAGGCACGTCGTCACGCCAAGGAGATGCAGGCCCAGCGCGATCTGGCCGACAAGGCCGAGGCTTCGCGTTTCACGGAGCTGCGCGGTGTGCTGGAAGCACTGCATGCCAGGGACAAGGAAGAGGTGATGGCCCGGCTTGATGTGCTGGAAGCGCATCTGGTGCAGCGTGCCCAGGAGTCGGACAACAGCACGGCAGCCTATGTGGGGCAGCTGGAACAGCAGGTGCACCAGATCAATCGCTGATGCCTCAATACTGATAGCTTCAATCGATTTGCCTGCAAGCGATTGAGGCGTATTCGGCATGAAAAAAGCCGCTGCAGTGCAGCGGCTTTTTCGCGCAGGCGAACCGAATTACTTCTTGTCGTTGCCCAGCTGTGGCAGGGCGTTGGCGCTGCTCACGCTCAGCAGGCCGGCTTGCGAGTAGATGGCCAGCTTGGCGCGGGTGTCGATCAGGTCCAGGTTGCGCATGGTCAGCTGGCCGATGCGGTCGATGGGGCTGAAAGGCGCATCTTCGACCTTTTCCATGGACAGACGCTCGGGAGCGTAGGTCAGGTTGGGCGACTCGGTGTTCAGGATGGAGTAGTCGTTGCCGCGGCGCAGTTCCAGCGTCACGGTGCCGGTCACGGCGCGGGCCACCCAGCGCTGCGAGGATTCGCGCAGCATGATGGCCTGAGGGTCGAACCAGCGGCCCTGGTACAGCAGACGGCCCAGGCGCAGGCCATTGATGCGGTACTGCTCGATGGTGTCTTCGTTGTGGATGCCGGTCACCAGACGCTCGTAGGCAATGTGCAGCAGGGCCATGCCGGGGGCTTCGTAGATGCCGCGGCTCTTGGCCTCGATGATGCGGTTTTCGATCTGGTCGCTCATGCCCAGGCCGTGGCGGCCGCCGATGCGGTTCAGCTCCAGGAAGACTTCCACGGCATCGGTGTATTCCTTGCCGTTGATGGCCACGGGACGGCCTTCTTCGAAGGTGATCGAGACTTCTTCAGCCTTGACTTCGACTTCTGGTTTCCAGAAAGCCACGCCCATGATGGGGTTCACGATGCGGATGCCGGAGTTCAGGAACTCCAGATCCTTGGCTTCGTGGGTGGCGCCCAGCATGTTGGAGTCGGTGGAGTAGGCTTTTTCGGCCGACATCTTGTAGCCAAAACCTTCCTTGGTCATGAAGGCCGACATTTCTGCACGGCCGCCCAGCTCGTCGATGAAGTTGCTGTCCAGCCAGGGCTTGTAGATCTTCAGCGCGGGGTTGGTGAGCAGGCCGTAGCGGTAGAAGCGTTCGATGTCGTTGCCCTTGAAGGTCGAACCGTCACCCCAGATGTTGACGTCGTCTTCCTTCATGGCAGCCACCAGCATGGTGCCGGTCACGGCACGGCCCAGGGGCGTGGTGTTGAAGTAGGTGATGCCGCCGGTGGAAATGTGGAAGGCGCCGGACTGGATGGCGGCAATGCCTTCGTTGGCCAACTGGGGACGGCAGTCGATCAGACGGGCCTTTTCTGCGCCATATTCCATCGCCTTGCGGGGAATTTCGTCGTAATCGGCTTCGTCGGGCTGGCCCAGGTTGGCCGTGTAGGCGTAGGGCAGGGCACCCTTGTTCTTCATCCAGCGCAGGGCGGCAGAGGTGTCCAGGCCGCCGGAGAAGGCGATGCCGACCTTCTGGCCGACGGGAACATGTTGCAGAATGGTTTCCATGAGATTTCTCTTCAAAGTGATAGCTGCAAGCGCTTGATGGGTAAGCGATTGGGGCTGAAAAGGCTTGAAATTCTCGGGTCTGACCCGAAGCCGGGCCAGGCGCGGATTACGCGTAGTGGCAGATGTAGTGGTAAGCCTCGGTCACGCGGATGTCGAACTTGGAGTTCGCGGGAATCTGGAAGCTCTCGCCGACCGAGGACTTCTTCCACTCGTCGCTACCGTCGAGCTTGTATTCGCAGGAGCCGCCCACGCATTCCATGATTTCTGCGGCTGCGGTGCCAAAGGTCAGCGTTGCAGGCAGCACCACGCCCACCGACTTCTTGGTGCCGTCGGCCAGCGTGAAGCTGTGGCTGACGCACTTGCCGTCAAAGTAAACATTGGCCTTGGTGGTGAGGCTGACGCCTGCGATGGTTTCGGTGGTCATGGAAGAAGTACGCTGTGCGTGGTCGAAGATCAAAAGCATTGATTTTAGGCCACGGGATTTGCACCTGTGCGAATGCCAGGCAAAGGCAGGAAAAACAAGAGCCCCGTGACGGGGCTCCTGAGCGGCCTGCAAGGCCGGATCGGCTTGGGTCAGCGGCGCCAGCCATGGCCGCCGTGGCCTCCGTGCCAGCCCGGACGGTAGCCAGGGCGGTAGTAATGGGGGCGGGTGGCGTAGTAGGCGCCTGCACCGATGGCGGCGCCGATCAGCAGCGGCGCCACATAGTCAGACGCCGAGTAGGTCGAGCCTACCGAGTAGGTGGGCGCCACGGGCTGAGGGGCGTAATAGCCGCTGTCGTAGTTCTGCGGATAGCTGGTGCTGTAGGCGCCCTGGGGAGGCGTCTGGGTGCTGTAGTAGCCGTCGTTGCTGTAGACCGGGTCGTTGGCCACGGGCTGCACATTCAGCGCAATCCATTGGCCGGGCGGGTTGGCGGTCTGCGTGGTGTAGTTGCGACCGTTGTACTCATAGGTCACGTTGTAGCCCACGGTACGGTTCTGGTAGAAGGTCTGCGTGCTGCACTGGCGCATGTTCTGGTACTGCACCGGGCCCGAGGCTTCGGCCTGATTGCCCAGCATGGCACCGCCGACCACGCCGGCTGCTGTGGCTGCTGCACGGCCGCCGCCGCCACCGATGGCATTGCCGATCAGGCCGCCGGCAATGGCTCCGACCACGGCACCCGCACCGGTGGGGCGAGGTGCGACCGCCACCGGCTGGTCGCTGCAGACTTGCTGCGGCACGGCGACCTGCTGGGTGATGGGGGTCGAGGACAGCACGCGACCGCGCTCCTGGGCATAGGCCCCGGTGGCGGCCACGGCGGTCAAAGTCAAAACTGCCAGAGTTTTCATCAACATCTCTCCTGTCTCTGAAGCTTTAACGCATCAGATCACCGAAAAGTTTAGGGGATCTGCGTAAATTCAAGCACTCGGCACCGTAAAACTAGGTAAAGCCATGTGTAAATGTGAGCGTTTGCTTATGTGTTTTGCAGCGTATCCCATTCATCGGCCTTGAAACCAACGGTGATTTTCCCGTCGGCCCATTCCACCACGGGTCGCTTGATGGTGCTGGCGTGCTCCTGCATCACGGCGGCGGCACTGGGCGCATCCACGGCAGAGGCCTTGGTCGCGTCATCGAGCTTGCGCCAGGTCGTGCCCTGGCGGTTGAGCAGCTTTTCCCAGCCCACGGCCTGCATCCACTGGGGCAGACGCTCGGCGGGAACGCCTTGTTTCTTGAAGTCGTGGAATTCGTAAGTAATACCTTGCTCACTGAGCCAGCTGCGTGCTTTCTTGACGGTGTCGCAATTGGGGATGCCGTAGATGGTGGTGATCTTGCTCATGGTGTTCGGTAGCTGTGAAACGGTTGGAGTCAGATGTAACGCATTTGCCAAGTGCCGGCAGCCATAGGGCCTCTGACAGTGGGCGACAATAGCGCCCAGTATGCACACCATATTTCCCACCTTGGATGCCTGGCTGGCTTATTGCGAGCGCCTGCATCCCCAGAACATCGCCCTGGGTCTGGATCGCGTGCGTGAAGTCGCACAGCGCATGGGCCTGCAATTCGACTGCCCCGTCATCACGGTGGCCGGCACCAATGGCAAGGGTTCGACCTGTGCCATGCTGGAGGCCGTGGCCCTGCAGTCCGGCTATCGCCCCGGTGTCTATACCTCGCCGCATCTGGTTCACTTTGAAGAGCGCTGCCGTGTGGGCGGCGAGATCGTCAAGGCCGAGGAGCTGATACCGCATTTCGAGGCGGTGGAGCAGGCCAGGGTGAAGGACGGAAAAGAGGTTGCACTCACTTACTTCGAGTTCACCACGCTGGCAATATTGCGCCTGATGAGCCTGTCCAGGCTGGATGTGGCGATTCTGGAGGTGGGTCTGGGAGGCCGGCTCGATGCCACCAATATCATCGATGCCGACTGCGCCATCATCACCAGCATCGATCTCGATCACATGGAACTGTTGGGCCCCGATCGCGAAAGCATTGGCCGCGAAAAAGCCGGCATCATGCGTGCCGGTCGTCCCGTCATCGTCAGCGACCCCGTGCCGCCGCAAAGCGTGATCGACCATGCGACCGAAATCGGTGCCGATCTCTGGCGCTTCGGCAAGGACTTCAACTACGACGGTGACAAGCAGCAATGGGGCTGGGCCGGTCGTGGTCGCCGTTATGCGGGGCTGGCCTATCCGGCGCTGCGTGGCGCCAACCAGCTGATGAATGCCTCTGGCGTGCTGGCCGCCTATGAGGCCATTCGCGGCAAGCTGCCGGTGACGGCACAGGCCGTGCGCACAGGGTTGTCCATGGTGGAGCTGCCCGGTCGCTTCCAGATCGTTCCCGGTCAGCCCACACTGGTGCTGGATGTGGCGCACAACCCGCATTCGGTGGCGGCGCTCACGGCGAATCTCGATGCCATGGGCTACTTCCCGACTACGCATGCCGTATTCGGCGCCATGGCCGATAAGGATTGGGAGCCCATGCTCACCAAGGTGGGGCCGCTGGTCGATCGCTGGTATTTCACCGACCTGCCCACGCCGCGTGCGGACTCCGCGGAAAACCTGAAGGCCAAGCTGCAGCAGTTGCAGGCCCAGGGCGTGATCCGCAAAGATGTGAGCATGCAGACCTTTGCCAATCCCCAGCAGGCCCTGGATGCCGCAGTCGCGGCAACGGAGGCGGCTGATAGAATCGTGGTCTTTGGATCGTTCTTCACCGTGGGCGGAGTGTTGCAAAACGGCACGCCTCGTCTGAACGCCAAACACCTGGCTCACTGAGTCAGCGGTCTGCCGCCCCGGCTTTTGTCGGGTGGCAGGCCTCAACAAGTCCTCACTCATGGCATTTTTCAATTTCCGTTGGCCTGGCAAAAAAGACGAAGCCGAGTCCGTGGCCGGAGCCAAGCGCCCCAGCCGCTTGGCCCAGGGCGAAAGCGTGGAAGCCATGCGCCGCCGCGCACGTCATCGCCTCATCGGGGCGGCCGTGCTGGTGCTGATCGGTGTGGTGGGCTTCCCGCTGCTGTTCGATACGCAGCCACGTCCCATTCCGGTCAATATTCCGATTGAAATTCCCGATCAGGCCAACTCGGCTCCCGAGGTCGTGCCTGGCACTCAGGTGGCGAGCCAGACGGCTGCACCGTCAGGGCGTGTTGCTGCCAATGCTTCTCTGGATGATGGCGAAGAAGTGCTTGCGCCTTCGGCCAGGCCTGCAGCTCCTGCGGCGGCCGCTGTGGCGCCTGCTGCGACGGTGGTCGGGGCTGCAGTCACTGCGGCTGCCGTCGGCACTGCCGCCGCGGTGGCATCTCAGGTCAAGCCCGAGCCCAAACCAGAGGTCAAACCTCAGCCCAAGCCGGAGCCTAAGCCGGAAGTAAAGCCCGAGCGCAAGCCGGAACCGAAGCCTGAAAAACCCAAGGCCGAGGTCAAACCTGAGGTCAAGAAGCCGGAAGCCAAACCCGAGCCCAAGCACAAGCCGGACACGCCCAAGGCGGACGAGGCCGCTCGTGCCCGTGCACTGCTGGAGGGGCGCAGTACCTCGGAAGCAGCACCGGTCAAGGAGGCTGCAGCGACTAACGAGCGCTTTATCGTTCAGATCGGTGCCTTTGCCGAAGTCGGCAAGGCCAACGAAATCAAGGGCAAGCTGGGTGCCGGAGCCTTTACCCAGACCGTGGATACCAAGGACGGCAAGCGCACACGTGTTCGCATGGGGCCTTTCAAGAGCCGCGAAGAAGCCGAGAAGGCTGCCGCCAGGGCCAAGGCCCTGGGCTTGCCGGCATCGGTGTTCAAGGCTTGAGACCGGTTTTCCGGCAACGGTTTGATTGATGAGCACACTGGACTGGATTTTTGTGGTCGTTGTGCTGGGCTCCTTGTTGCTGGGGGCCTGGCGCGGTCTGGTCTATGAAGTCCTGTCCTTGCTGGGCTGGCTGGTGGCCTTCATGGTCGCGCGGACCTGGGCGCAAGAGGTGGCGGTATGGCTGCCGCTGGATGGTTGGGACATGCAACTGCGTTATGCGGCGGGCTTTGTGCTGCTGCTGGTGGGGTCCATGTTTGCCTGGGGAGTGATCTCCTGGCTGTCCAAGCAGTTGATTGAGGCCGTGGGTCTGAGACCTGTGGATCGCACCCTGGGCGCATTGTTCGGTGTCTTGCGTAGTGGCTTGCTGCTGCTGGTGCTGGCTCTGGTGATCCAGTACACGCCGCTGCACAAGGCTTTGTGGTGGCAGGACTCGGTGCTGGCGCCCTGGTTGACCGAGGCGCTGGGCTGGGTGCTGCCGGCTCTGCCAGAGGAGTGGGGGCAGTATCTGCCCAAGGCATCCTCTTGAAGCGAAGTTTTTTGCCGCAATTTACCTAAGGGTTGAAAGTGGCTAAGGCGCTTGCTGTAAAACGCAGTGGGTGCCGACGAGAGTTTGGTGTTGGCGTGATCCGCCATGCCGGATATCAAAGCGCAGGCTAGCCAATGGGTGGCGAAGCAGGCGAGTGTGGCGAAGGGCGACTTTCGCGAACAGATGGAACGCAACTATGTGTGGAATCGTTGGTGTGGTGAGCACCACACCCGTGAATCAGCTGATTTATGACGCTTTGCTGCTGCTGCAGCACCGTGGGCAGGATGCCGCCGGCATCGTGACCCAGCAGGAACGCAAGTTCTTCATGCACAAGGCCAAGGGCATGGTGAAGGATGTGTTCCGCACCCGCAATATGCGTGCTCTGCCAGGTGATGTGGGTCTGGGTCAGGTGCGTTATCCCACGGCGGGCAATGCCTCCAGCGAGGAAGAGGCTCAGCCCTTCTACGTGAATGCGCCCTTCGGCATCGTCATGGTGCACAACGGCAACCTCACCAATGCCAAGCAGCTGCGCCGCGAGCTGGCGGATACCGACCATCGCCACACCAACACCGAAAGCGACTCCGAGGTCCTGCTCAACGTGCTGGCGCACGAGATCGGTCGCGCCTCCAGCGGCGCTCCGCTGCAGAGCGAGGAAATCTTCAAGGCCGTGCGTGCGGTGCACAAGCGCATCAAGGGTTCTTACGCCGTGATCGCGCTGATCGCCGGCTACGGCCTGCTGGCCTTCCGCGATCCCTTCGGCATCCGTCCGCTGTGCATGGGTCGCGGCAATGATGGCACCATCATGCTGGCCAGCGAGTCCGTGGCGCTGGAAGGTACAACCCATCAGTTCGAGCGCGACATTGCTCCCGGCGAAGCGATCTTCGTCCACAACGACGGTCGCGTCGAGAGCCAGCAATGCGCTGAAAAGACCCAGCTCAATCCCTGCGTGTTCGAGTATGTGTATCTGGCACGTCCCGACTCCACCATGGATGGCATTTCGGTCTATCAGGCTCGTCTAAACATGGGTGAGACGCTGGCCAAGCGCGTGATCTCCATGGTGCCGCCCAATGAAATCGATGCGGTGATTCCCATTCCCGAATCGAGCCGCCCCAGCGCCATGCAACTGGCACAGTTGCTGGGCAAGCCCTATCGCGAAGGTTTTGTGAAGAACCGCTATGTGGGCCGTACCTTCATCATGCCGGGCCAGGGTGCTCGCAAGAAGTCGGTGCGCCAGAAGCTCAACGCCATCAGCAGCGAGTTCAAGGGCCGCAATGTGCTGTTGGTCGATGACTCCATTGTGCGCGGCACCACCTCCAAGGAAATCGTGCAGATGGCGCGCGATGCAGGTGCCAACAAGGTGTATCTGGCCTCCGCTGCGCCTCCCGTGCGTCACCCCAATGTGTATGGCATCGATATGCCCACGCGTTCCGAGCTGGTGGCTCACGGCCGCACGGTCGAGGAAATTCGCCAGGTCATCGGCTGCGATGCGCTGATCTATCAGGACGTGGAAGCCATGAAGCAGGCCGTGGGCAAGATCAATGCCCAGGTGAGCGGTTTCGAGGCATCGTGTTTCGACGGCATCTATATCACTGGCGATATTTCCGATGAAGAGGTGACGGCGCTCAACGAGGGCCGCAACCGCGGCAGCGAAGAGGAGAGCGAAGACACTTCGCGCCTGTCCCTGCCGAATGCTCAGGAAAGCTGAGCGCTGGCGTTAATTCGCAGCGAATGACCGAGTCGGAAAGGGTTGCTTAGGCAACCCTTTTCATTCGGGAGGACAATGGCAGAGCCGCGCGGTCGGTGTGCTCTTTAATAGTGAGCGCATGACGTATGTCCATAAGGCATTTGAGTCTGATTTGACTCGGATTTTTTGGAGTATGAGCAAGGCATATTCAAAGACCGGCACGGCGAGTGCCGCCGGTCAAGCTGGTAGAGCAGCATGCGTGCGGGCCTGATTGGCGGTCTGCAGCGGACTCATGACCGGTACCAACCATCTGGATTTGACGATTGTGACCAACAAGACATTACCCGAAGGTTTGCATCCTGAAACTCTGGCCGTGCGCGAAGCGGTCGAGCGCAGCCAGTGGGGCGAGCATTGCGAAGCCCTGTACATGACCAGCAGCTTTGTGCAGCCCGATGCGGCGACCGCAGCGCGCCGCTTTGCCAATGAAGAGCCGGGCTTCACCTACAGCCGTACTGGCAACCCCACGGTCACCAGCTTTGAAAAGCGTCTGGCGGCCATGGAAGGTACGGAATGTGCGGTCGCGACCTCCACCGGCATGTCGGCCATCTTGCTGGTGGCGCTGACGGCGCTCAAGACGGGCGATCACGTGATCTGTTCGCAGTCCATGTTCGGCTCCACCATCAAGCTGCTGGGAACCGAAATGGCACGCTTCGGTGTGGAAACCACGTTTGTCTCGCAGACCGATATCGAAGCCTGGAAGGCGGCCATCAAGCCCAACACGCGCATGTTGTTTGCCGAGACGCCCACCAACCCGCTGACCGATCTCTGCGACATCGCCGCACTGGCCGAGCTGGCGCACGCCAACAACGCGCTGCTGGCCGTGGACAACAGCTTCGCCACTCCCGTGCTGCAGCAGCCCGTGAAGTTCGGCGCCGACCTCGTCGTGCACTCGGGCACCAAGTTCCTCGACGGCCAGGGCCGCGTCATGGCCGGTGCGGTTTGCGGCACCATTGCCCTCGTGGACAAGGTCATGGGCACTTTCTTGCGCAGCGGCGGTCTGAACATCGCTCCTTACAATGCCTGGACGGTGATGAAGGGTCTGGAAACCCTGGCTTTACGCGTCAAGGCGCAAAGCGCAGCAGCGCTGGAGTTTGCCGCCTGGCTGGAAGCCCATCCCAAGGTGGCGCGTGTGTACTACCCGGGCCTCAAGAGCCATCCTCAGCACGAGCTGGCCATGCGCCAGCAAAATGGCATGGGCGGTGCGGTGCTGGCCTTCGATGTGGTGGGCGAGGGTGCCGAGCAACTGCGTGCCAATGCCTTCCATGTCGTGGACAGCACGCGTCTGTGCTCGATTACGGCCAACCTCGGTGATGTGAAGACGACCATCACCCATCCGGCCAGCACCTCGCATGGTCGTCTGACCGAGGACCAGCGTCAGGCTGCCGGCGTGGGTCAGGGTCTGATTCGTATTTCCGTGGGCCTTGAGCATCTGGAAGACCTCAAGGTCGACCTGGCTCGCGGACTGGATACCCTGTGAAACACCCCTTGAGTCGCTTCGCGCCTTCCCCTTCCTGGGGGACTATGCCTGCGCTGCGAGGCGGCTCTTGCTCGGCATCTCTGACCGAGACTGCGCGCGCCTCAAGCGCCGCGGCCTTGGCGCAGGGAATGCCGTACAAGGATTTCTGATATGACAAACAAAATTCGCACCCGCTTTGCCCCTTCGCCCACGGGCTTCATCCATCTGGGCAATATTCGTTCCGCTCTCTATCCCTGGGCTTTTGCGCGCGCCAATGGCGGCGACTTCGTGCTGCGCATCGAAGACACCGATCTGGAACGCTCCACCCAGGCTTCCGTGGACGTGATCCTGGAAGGCATGGAATGGCTGCAACTCGACCATGACGAAGGCCCGTTCTACCAGATGCAGCGCATGGATCGCTACAAGCAAGTGCTGGCCACGCTGCAGGAAAAGGGCTATGTCTACCCCTGCTATATGAGCATGGAGGAACTGGACGCGCTGCGTGAAAAGCAGATGGCCGCCAAGGAAAAGCCCCGCTATGACGGCACCTGGCGCCCCGAGGAGGGCAAGGTCCTGCCCGCGATTCCCGAAGGCGTGAAGCCCGTGCTGCGCTTCAAGACTCCGCAAACCGGTGTGGTGGGCTGGGACGACAAGTGCAAGGGCCGTATCGAGTTCCAGAACTCCGAGCTCGACGATCTGGTGATTGCCCGACCCGACGGCACGCCCACGTATAACTTCTGCGTCTGCGTGGACGACATGGACATGAACATCACCCATGTCATCCGTGGCGACGACCATGTGAACAACACGCCGCGCCAGATCCACATCTTTGAAGCGCTGGGTGCCACCGTGCCTACCTTTGCCCACCTGCCCACCGTGCTCAACGAGCAAGGCGAAAAGATGAGCAAGCGCAACGGCGCCAAGGCCGTGACCCAGTACCGCGATGAGGGCTATCTGCCAGATGCCATGGTGAACTATCTGGCCCGCCTGGGCTGGAGCCACGGCGACGACGAAATCTTCAGTCGCGCCCAGTTCCTGGAGTGGTTCAACCTGGATCACCTGGGCCGCAGTGCTGGCCAGTTTGACGAAGCCAAGCTGCGCTGGGTCAATGCCCAGCATCTGAAGGCCATGGATGACGCCGAGCTGGCCCAGTTGGTCAAGCCCTTTGTCGTCAAGGTGGGTGTGGCCGTGAGCCTGATCGACGCCGATGACCGTCTGGTGCGTATTGCTGCCTTGTTCAAGGATCGTTGCGAGACCTTGGTGGATCTGGCCAACTGGGCCAAGGTCTTCTATGTGGACAGCGTGGAGCGCAATGCGGAAGACTACGCCAAACATGTAACCGAGGCGGCCAACCCCGTGCTGGATGCATTTGCTGCCGTGTTGGAAAACGTGGAATGGACCAAGGAAGCCATTGCGGCTGCGATCAAGGAGCTGCTCAAGGCGCAGGGCGTGAAGATGCCCGTGCTGGCCATGCCCGTACGTGTTCTGACCGTGGGCACGGCCCATACTCCCTCGGTCGATGCGGTGCTGGAATTGCTCGGACGTGAAAAAGTTATCGCGCGTTTGAAAAAACGCTAAAAACCTGTCTATAATTCGAGTCTCTGCAAAACGCGACTGATTAAAAGGTTGTCTTGCAGAG
>NZ_JBCPWN010000087.1:0-202 GCF_039581415.1 Comamonas sp. F1-6 | reverse complement strand
GTCGAGAATCAAAGCCTGGTTTCAAAGACTGGTGAGGTCTTGCACCTCACGCGTTATGCCGTAATGTGAATATCTTTGGCTGCATCTTTCAATGCAGCTTAGAGAATATTCGTCATTACTAGATAAATTTGCATTCGCAAAATATCTGTTTTGACGCAATCAAAATGTTGCTGGCGGCACGGTGCACAAACCTTGGTTTGCG
>NZ_JBCPWN010000086.1:0-202 GCF_039581415.1 Comamonas sp. F1-6 | reverse complement strand
TGGCGGAGTGGACGGGACTCGAACCCGCGACCCCCGGCGTGACAGGCCGGTATTCTAACCAACTGAACTACCACTCCTGGCAGGAAGCTTTGCTACATATTATATAGCTACAAGCGCTTCAAACTTGGCGACCCTACGGGGATTCGAACCCCGGTACTCACCGTGAAAGGGTGATGTCCTAGGCCTCTAGACGATAGGGTCA
>NZ_JBCPWN010000085.1:0-211 GCF_039581415.1 Comamonas sp. F1-6 | reverse complement strand
CGAGGTGATCCAGGTATGGGGTCCATGAAGGCTCGGATACCAAGCCTGCATTGCCGCCATCGAGCAATCATTGATAGAGAAGTACAGACAAAAGCCATGCTGCGCAGCAAATTGGGAACACTGCTAGTGATCAGTGCGGCACTTTCTTGTGCGGCAGGATTTGCTCTGGATGCCCAGGGCAGCATCGCGAACCTTGAGCTTTGGATAGCTT
>NZ_JBCPWN010000084.1:0-224 GCF_039581415.1 Comamonas sp. F1-6 | reverse complement strand
CGGCAGTCCTGCTACTCTTAAGCGGTGCAGTTCTGATCGTCTTGGGTCAGAACGACTAGCAAGGAACCGGGGAGCGCACCACACTTACCGGGCCTAGCCCGAAATACACGAGGCCATCCTCACGGCTGGTCACCAGTAGCCATCCCGGGTGGGCTTCGTCTCTCAGTCGCCTTCAGCGAGAGGCATTTCCGTCTCATCGACCGCAAGCATCACGCACCCCATCA
>NZ_JBCPWN010000083.1:0-230 GCF_039581415.1 Comamonas sp. F1-6 | reverse complement strand
CCGGAACAACTACGGGCCGGATGCTTCGGCACAAGGTAGCCCCACTCCCGCTTCAGCTCCCACAGAGGTTCAGTCAAGTTTGACACCTGAAGTCACTCGCCCCTCGCTTGTAACATCTGTGATGGATGACCCACGTACAGCACAGCTGTACGACAATTAGTGGGCGTGATTCCTAATCTAGGAGGCCGCTATGGGCAAGACTCTAGCTCTTTTAGCGATTGCACTGTGTT
>NZ_JBCPWN010000082.1:0-230 GCF_039581415.1 Comamonas sp. F1-6 | reverse complement strand
TGCATAGTGCAATCGCTAAAAGAGCTAGAGTCTTGCCCATAGCGGCCTCCTAGATTAGGAATCACACCCACTAATTGGGGTACAGCTGTGCTGTACGTGGATCTTCCATCACAGAGGTGACAGCCGCTGGTTGAGTGACTTCCGGTGCAAAACTCGACTGAGCCTCTGAAGGGGGCGCAGCAGGAGTTGGGCTACCTTGTGCCGAAGCATCCGGCCCGTAGTTGTTCCGA
>NZ_JBCPWN010000081.1:0-245 GCF_039581415.1 Comamonas sp. F1-6 | reverse complement strand
GGGGTCGTCTCAGAATTCGGAAAATAAAGCACGCTAGCGGTTGATCTGTCAGGTTGAAGCCTGAGAGGCCGAGCGCAGATCGTCAGAAAAGGCGAAAAACGATCCTAATCTGACGCAACATAGGTGGGGTGCCTGACGCCCGGTTGAGGCGTACTTCAACTGGACACCATTCCAGAAAGACCAAGCATGGCATGGCCTGCCGCTGTCTTACCGTGCTTTATTTCCCGTTTTCTCTATCGACCCCT
>NZ_JBCPWN010000080.1:0-251 GCF_039581415.1 Comamonas sp. F1-6 | reverse complement strand
ATTGCCCAGTCCGTGATCCAGCAGGACTTCGATCTGACCATCGTCAACAAGATGGACGTGGACCACGGCCTCACGGTGCCTCTGTCGCTGATGTGCGGCGAGCAGGACCCCAAGACCGGCTCCTGGCCCTGCCCGGTGATCCCCTTCGCCGTGAACGTGGTGCAGTATCCCGTGCCCACCGGCCAGCGCTGCTTCAACCTGGGCCGCGCCATCCGCAAGGCCGTGGAGAGCTACGACCAGGACATCAACGT
>NZ_JBCPWN010000008.1:0-211035 GCF_039581415.1 Comamonas sp. F1-6 | reverse complement strand
GGCAGGGGATCAAGTCTCGCCTATCAATGGAGAAATTCTCGGCGTGACGGCGCCAGCTGCTGACTGGAGTGCTACGTACATCGTCAGTTTTCACGCAGACGTGAGGGCCGGCTCCAGAGGGGTTTTGCAAATACAGGTGGATGGTGGCACGCAATTCGAGTTTTCGTTGAGCGAAGGCGGCATGAAGTCTTTCGGCTTCACGTTCTCGGGTAACGGGCTAACTCGTCGTGTGCGCCTCTATGTGGCAGGCAACAACACGGCACCTGTGTCATCGGTCAGTGCCCGTTCCATTTCAGTAATCGTTTCCAAGAGGTAACTCACATGCGCTACGCAATGCACCGTTCTGGCGAAACCGCCATCTTCCAGATGCTGGAATGCCCTGAATCCATCGTCGCAGAGATCACGCCGCCTGGCGTGGTCTGTGTGCCTGTTGGCCTCGATGTCACAGACGCCACTCACCTGATCGTAGATGGCGTGCCCGTTCTGAAAACGGAGGTGGACGCACCAGCCAGCTGAACCATCCACGCTTCCTCAAAACGCTTCTCTATTTATTCCGAAGGATAAACAACATGACTGAAAACATTATCGGCCTCCACGCTTCCCTGTTCGACGACGACTCGGGCGCGCCCATCACGCACTTTGTGATTGCTCAGTACACGATTCGCACGCTCAACTCGCCCGGCAGCCAAGCCGTGCTGCAGGGCTATGTGAGCCAGTCGGCGTTTCAAGCGGGCAAGCGCCCGCTGACCAGCCGCGTGATCGATGTGCCCCTGGTACCGCCCGGTGGTGATGTGGTGCAGTGGCTGTATGAGCTGACGCCCACGGTCGAAGGGTCCGATCTCTATGGCTCGGTGCCTGTGACTACGAGCGCCTGATGGACTGGACGCCGCTGATTCACGCGCTGATCGCCATGCTGGCCCAGGCCCTGGTCGGCCTGGTGCTGGGCAACTGGTGGTTGGGTGGCGCGCTGGCCTGCAGCTGGTGGCTTGCCCGCGAGCACACCCAGGCCGAATACCGCTACATCGCCGCATTCGCCGGTGGCCATCGTGATGGCATGCCATGGTGGGGCGGCTTCTATTGGAGGTGCTGGGATTGGCCCAGCCTCCTCGATGCGGCAGCGCCAGCAGTTGCCTGCCTCGTCTTCTACCTAACCGCCTCCAAGGCGGTTTTTTAATTTCTGAACGGGAGGGATTTATGGAGCCAACAACAAGCACTGGAGCTGCTGGCATGGCCGGCTGGAAATTGATCGGCGGGCTGGCGGGGCTGGGTGCCATTGGCGCAGGCCTGGCCGCCGTTGTCGTGATGTGCATCACCACGCCGCGTGACCCCAAGGAATGGGCCGTGGGGCTTATTAGCACGGTGATGGCCAGCGTTGCGGGAGGCTCTGCCGTTGTGCAGTACATGGGCATCCAGCATTGGGCAAACAGCCACTTTGGGTTGATTGCCTTGCTGGGGTTGTGCTTTACCTGCGGCCTGCCTGGCTGGGCAGTGGTGCGCTGGACCTTCAATGCAATCCGCAAGCGCGACGGGAAGGGGATTGATGAAATTGCACAGGAGGTGCGCGATGGACTTCGATAAAGCATTCGACCGGCTGATCGGTCATGAGGGCAAATTCACTGCAGATCCTCGAGACGATGGCAACTGGACTGGCGGCAAGCAGGGGCGTGGCGAGCTCAAGGGCACCAAGTTCGGCATCGCTGCCAATACCTATCCGCATGTGGACATCAAGAACCTCACAGTGGAGCAGGCCAAGGCTATCTACCGTGAGGACTTCTGGGACGTAATCGGCAAAGCACACCCTGCCATCAAGTTTCAGTTGTTCGATGCAGCGGTCAATCATGGGCGCGGAAACGCTATCCGCATCCTGCAGCGTGCAGTTCTGGTGGCCGACGATGGCGCATGGGGGCCGCGCTCTCAGGCGGCGCTGAACAGCATGCAGGATCTGCGCGGGCACAACGATGTGCTGCTGCGATTTCTGGGCTATCGATTCAAGTTCTGGGCCAGCTTGGCCAAGTTCGACACATTCGGGCGTGGCTGGACGAATCGCGGCGCTGAGAACCTGATTTTTGCAGCCGAGGACAACTGATGGTGGACCCCAGACTTAAATGCATCTTGGCCAGCCTCGCGCTGGCCTTTTCTTTTGGTGTCGGCTGGGTCGTCAATGGCTGGCGGGCAGATGCGCACATCGCGCGTACCGAAAGCACTCAGGACAAACGGGATGCAAGCCAAGCACAGCAAGCACAAGAAGCCATAGAAAACAAAGCGGATGCCGTGGTCACTCACGCTGCCGCCCAACAGGAAAACACCCATGACTACACGCAAGAAATGGCTCAACTACAGGCTGGCCGCGCTGCTGATGCTGCTCGCATTGCAGGCCTGCAGCACGACATCAGCAGTGCTGCAACCCGCAACACACAGCTTGCCAGTGACGCCGCTGCCTGCAGAGATCTCGCAGATCAGCACCAGCGACTCGCAGCCCTTGCTGCAGAGGGCGCAGGCCTGGTTGGAGACCTTGGCGGCCTGGTCCAAAAGCGAGATGCCCAAGTAGAGCTACTGCGTGGTCAGATTGGTGCTGACCGCAAACTGCTGGAAAAGTTTGTGCGCTACTGATCTTGTCCTCTGGTTCATCAACGTGACCCACTGACTTCTTGCAAGTGTTTGCACTTGACCGCGAGGCAGGATACGATGTGTTACACCCTTTAAAGGAGGTACCTTATGAACCTGAAGCCGGGCCCTAAGCCAATCGCACAATCAACGGGTAAGCCTGACCAGCGTCGTCGTGACAACAAGAAAACTCCCGGGAATAACCCGGCCCTGAAGCCTGCCGTGCCGAAGAAAAAATAAGACCTTCTTTAGGGCCTTGAGCCATTGAGTTGAAAGCGCCCCGATACCTTGATTGGTGTCGGGGCGCTTTTTGCGTTTGGAGCGCGATCAGTAGCCTTCGACCAAAGGCATTTCCGTCCCATCGACCGCAATCATCACGCCCGTGGTGTTGGGGTCGATTTCTATTGGGACTCCCCACAGCTCATTGGGCTTGCCGAAGGAATTGACGATGTTGAACTGCCGCAACTCTTCCGGCGTCATCTTGATCAGCTTGGGATAGGCGTTGTTGTGGGCCTTCCAGTGCCTGAGGAACGTGTGGCAAACGCGCTTGTGGACTGTGTGGATCGGGGATTCATCGGTCATGGCGCGATTGTCTCAGAGCAGATCGCTACGCCAGGGGCTGACTGGAAACGGTCGGATTGTGTCAATCGACAGTAGCCCCTCAATTGTTGACAATCAGCACGCACCTTAGTGGTGCGGTCAGTTTTATTCACAGCCGGATTTGTTCGGCCTGTACCAATGAGGTTTCTGAAATGACCAAGCGAGAGCACGAAAATGGCTGTCCGTTGAGCGCAGTGGATCGTCGGCTTGAAGATGTGCACCGGCATTGGCACGAAGCTGAGCGTGGATATTTTGACCCTGAGACTTTCAGAGTGTCCATCCAAACCGCGATTCAGACACTACGCACCGTTACTTTTATTGTGCAGAGCAATAAGCGTCTTTTTCCTGACTTCGAGCCATGGTATGAGTCGTGGCAAGAAAGACTGCGTGCGGATCCTCTGATGCGGTGGATGGTAGATGCGCGTAACAAAATCGAGAAGCAAGGCGACTTGGAAACACATAGCTTCGTTCGAGCGGAGATCATGGCCTCCTATTATGAGGAAGGGCCTCGGATGGAGGTCCCGGCTGAACTCTTTCAGAGTGCCACTCAGCTGATCAAAGCTCTTCCCACAGAGGCAGTAAGAAAGCACGTCTTTAAGGACGGCATCCTTCGCATTCAACGCCGTTGGGTAGATAACAGCTTACCGGACTACGAGCTCCTGGATGCAGTCGGGATCGCTTACGGAAAGGTGGCCGAGTTAGTGGCTGACGCTCATCGGCAACTATGCTTGGAACCCCCTCCCACGAGGATCGGCGACATCGACCGAACAGATGGTGATGAATCTCGTGGAGGAAGACTACCTTGCATGATTGGTCACGGTGATGCTCGGAGCCACGACGTGTGGCTTGCAACAGGAAAATCAATGGAGTTCGAATCGCAAGCGGTCGAATTCAATAGAGCAGAGGCGGAACAGGCTACGGCGAAGTATGGGATCAATCCGAAGGAAATGTTCCCATCAACCGAGCCTGATCCCGAAACGACATTAAGGGAGCTTTTTGCAGTCGCAAGACAAATGTTTTGCGTTGATAGACATCACGACACCATTGTGTTCCTTTTGAATGGCGCTCGTCCCATTAAGATAATGAATCTGGTTTTCCAGGAGCACGGGGAAAAGTACCTTGTTATGAGGATGCTAGCGAACGAGGTGATCAAGGTTGGTGCAGATGGGGTAATCATCGTCAGCGAGATTTGGAGCGCTCCCTATGATTCAAGCAATCCTTATCGCCGAGCAGTGGACGCACCTGATAGAAAGGAATTTCTGTCAGCTATCCTTGTGACTAAAGCTGGTGTACCTGTGCAACTGCTTGCATTAATTACGCGCGATAGCGAGCACGTAACGCTTGAGGAGACTTACGAGCTTCGAGATCAAGCGCAGATTGCTTTTGCGCCCATTTACAAAGTGTGGGGGCGAGCAATTCCTGATGCCTGGATCAAGGCGACTTCGATGGGGGCGCTGGATGCATCGTCTGGCGATGACGTCGCGACGTCTGCTTGATTTGCTGCCAAGCTTATGCATTTGAGGGTGGGGAAGACCGCTTCTGGTCAGCAACGATGTTGCACTCGGTGCTCAAAACGGC
Organism: Comamonas sp. F1-6; assembly: GCF_039581415.1. Classification (NCBI taxonomy): domain Bacteria; kingdom Pseudomonadati; phylum Pseudomonadota; class Betaproteobacteria; order Burkholderiales; family Comamonadaceae; genus Comamonas; species Comamonas sp. F1-6. The sequence continues at coordinate 206,253 of NZ_JBCPWN010000008.1, read as the reverse complement.
GCAGGGGAGCGCGCCACATTCGCCAGTCCTGACCCGAAATACCCTTGGTGTCCTAGTCCAAGAGCGGGATGCCCAGATGTGCCTGCTGAGCGGCTTGATCACCGCCGACTGGGCCCTGCTCAAGCAGCTAAACTGCAATCGCCCCGACACCAATAAAGGTATCGGGGCGATTGTGGGGTTTGGAGACTAAATCAGTAGCTTTTGATTAGAGGTATTCTTATATCAAGAATGATCCTCTAATTGGTGTTTCTTGACTCTTTTTTCAAAACTCAAGGAAAACTCTGTCGCGTCATCTTCTTCGAAGACTTGGACTTTACTCGATTTTTTCAGAATTCCAAGAGCTTGCTTGTATGCGTCGTGCAGATCACTTTCAACTGGCTTCCCTGCAAGAAAATAAACTGCAAATTCCTCATCTGCGCCTTCTGCAACGCTGGAAATTTGCCCTAACCACTTATGGGCTTTTTCTTTTATTGAGGAGGCACTAGAAAGGTCAAATGAAATTGGCTCAAAACAATGCCATATTCCATTCTTCCAGGCGTGGTCGAAGCGCACAGAGTCATCGCTTGAGGAAATCGTCGTTGGTGTTAGGAATTTTATAAGGTGACGCTTTTCTAGCTCGCCTTTGAATTCTCTCCATATGTCTTCGTCTTTCTTTTTATTGTCGACAACCGCTTTCTCGAACTTAACAACATACCGCGTGTAAAGTGAGTTGAGCGTATCGTAGAGATCCTTTGAAAGCCCGCTCTTTGTTGTACTCCACTGGAGACTGCTGTCGTCTCTAGCCAGAACGTGCTTTAGCACTCCAGGTAAAGGGTTTTCAGAAGAAAACTGTAGCGAATGCTGATCTCGAACCGCCATGCTGTCGATTAAGGATTGAACGCTCTTTAATCTTTTTTTGTAATTCTCTGAATTTAGCGTTGGGAAAATCTTTTTGGCGCGACCATAATTGGTATTTATCTTCGCATAGATAAAAGATCGATCATGTGCGGCCAGAACAATACCAACGTTGATAAACTCTTCGCTAGTTATATCGTGTATGTATCGCAAAATACTGAATGAGTATGGTGTGCGTTGCATCATGATAATGCCTTTGTGAGTTCTGCTATCGCGGGGCGTGCGTTGTTCCTCAAATCTCTGATATATTCAACAGCAAGCGAAATTCTCTCTTTTTTCTGATGCCACTCCACGGGGATTGCAGACGCATATTCCTCGATCCGTTCGTCTGTGATCACTGTGAGCTTTTGCAAAAATATATCGAAATCCGTCACCAAGCTCCCCTTCGTCATAGGGTAAAACAGGTGCTTCTCAAGGGAGAATGGGGGGGCAAACGCGCCGGACGTCCATGGTGCCTTCCAGAATAAAATCATGTCCTGGCGAAGGGCCATTTCGTGATCGATCACTGCGATTTGACTTCCATTGAACATCAGGTTTGGGTTCTCAGCGCGACGGTCCGAATTTACGAATAGTGAGTCAAAGGCTATCACGCTACGAGCACTTGCAAGTAGGCTATCGCTGATTTTCCCTGTGGGGGCAACCCAGGTGGAGTAGCCATCGGGGAGGCGCTCACTGCCAAAGCCCTTCGGGCAGCTTCGTGCTAAGAACTGCTTGTGCCCCTCATCCCCAACAGTGGCGATGAAGTCGGGCGAGATGTTCACTATATAAGGCTGTGGGATCGGTAGCCCCAAGTCTTTGGCCAACGCTGCGGCGATGGCTTCACAGATCAGCCCTCCACATTGGTCCTCGCAACCTGCCGAAAATTTAGCAATAAGCTCCACCTCTTCGCCTGTCTCCTTCTCGCAGGCGAGCAGGAATGGCGTGGTCTTACCGTTGTGCATCTTCCTGTCGTAGCGTACGGCATCGACCTCTTTAAGCATCCCCACCCCTCAATATTGTTGTGACTAGTGCATGAAATGTAACGTATTGCAGCTAGTGTCTCAATAATGTCAGTCGGACTTAGTCAAGTCTCGGCGGGCACAGAACCCATAGGCTAGTTGAAGCCTCACAAAATTTCTGCATCAAATTGTGGGAGACGAGCTTGATGCAGCATCGACCGAACGAACCTGGCAGGGGCATGACGGATAGCCACGGGGGGCGGATTTCAACTGAGAAACTGCTGCAGGTCAATATTTCGCCTGTGCTCGGTACTCGCTTCGAAGTCGGTCTGGCTGACCTGTCAAATCTCAAGTAGCTTTGCGCGGACTACCTCTGCCAAGTTAGGGTCGGCTTGCTCAAGTACCTTGGCCACAGCCCACCAGCTCTTTGCCCGGATGTATTTTGAGTGAAAGTATGCGGACTGGATCCCAACTACGCGAGACACTTTCTCGGGTGCCCAAACGCCTGGCGAGGGCCGGAGCTCCCATACAGATGCTCCGCTTACGCCCGGTAGTTCCGGGGTTCTGATCACCTGTCCATTGACAGATTTTGCCTCTCGACTGTAATCAAAGAAGAGGTCGAGTTCAGAAATGACAGGTGCTTCGGCTTCGGCAGGGACTGTTGGAAGCCGCTGCGTGAAGGCAGTTGTGAGCTTACCCTTAATCCAACCTGCTTCATTCTTTGTCAGCGACCCCGGGTAGCCGGAGACGAAGCACGTGCCGTCGTCGGTGTTTGCTGACGCGGCCGCCACATTTTCTAGAGAGAGGGATTGCCAGTTATCCGTAAGTCTCTTGACTGTATCTTCACTCGTCAATTCCAAAGCAGCGACATCGATGTGCTCATCTTGCGGCTTGAGTACCGTGAATGCCCCGAGCGTGTACAGGCCGCCTTGCAGCGGATTTTCTGGATAGGCGAGCTTCTCTAGGTCAAGATCTCCGTCGAAAACGTGGCGCGCGGTGATGAGAAACGAGCGTTCGTCGATCCTAAAGTGGGTGGCTGTTGCAAGCAGTCTGCTGGAGTCGCCAACTTCTAGAAAAATGGGAACAGTGACATGCAGGGCGAATCGCTCTATGGCTTCAGCTTCAATTGGAGTCACTTGCATTAGAGTACTCTGTGAAATTCAACAAAATGTATCCCCTAAAACTTGCGGAAAAAGCTGGGTGATGCGGGATGGTCGTAGCAAGGTTTACGCTTCGGAGCGTTTGTATCCAGGGCGCTCACTCAACATATTGCCTGAGTAGCTGGGCACGAAGCCGCGAAGTCCAGCATGCTTGCGCAACAGAAACTATAGCTTTGCGAATCGTCACAGCCTGCGGGCCCAATAGAAATTTCAGAGTCACTTGCTATTCGACTGTCCGACACCATAGGCCGCTTTGACATTTGCTTTCCACTTTCGCCATTGGGTCGTTTAGGGGCTTAGATTTTGCTTGACTCTCGAAAGGTTGTGATTCAGTCCTAAGGCGCCAGGGGTTCTGGGTTGCGCCACAGTCAGACTTTGCGCGCCTAAGCTATCTGTTTAGCAGGCTTACACTGTCCGTGTTCCTGAGGTGCCTGCTCACGGGACATAGGCGTACCAGCATGTCATGCCTATTGTGACTACGGCTAGGACTTGGCGGGAGCGGAGGCCTTATCGGCTTGGCTCACACTGCGAATTTAGCGCTTGTCGTACCTGAATTCCACCTCTTTCGGAAATGCCCGCTTGGTCAGTGCTTTCCAAGCGCGCTCCCCGAACGGTGGTCGTTTGCGCTCAGGGGCGTCGATGTCCTGCAGCCTCACTTTGACCTGTTCGTATTGGACAGGCTCGCCACATCGTGCGGTCAGGGTCTCGCCGTCTGAGACCCCGACAACAAGCCAGATGAGGGTTGAGGCGAGCATAGGGCAAAGGCGGAGAGGGTCGTTATCCAGTGCATAATAACGACCGGTCATATCAAATGAGAAATGATCGATGCGGAGCGCTCCGCAAATCTAGGTTGAGGCTAGACCGAAAAAACCTAGTGAAATCAATCATCTGCCCGTAGCTCAGTTGGATAGAGCAACAGCCTTCTAAGCTGTGGGTCACAGGTTCGATCCCTGTCGGGCAGGCCAAGCGAAGAAAAAGCCCATTCATGCAATTGCATGAATGGGCTTTTTGCTTCTGCATCAACAGTGTGCTGCAGAGTGCATTTAGAGTGGCTAACACCACCGATCCACGAAGCGCGCACAGATGATCGCTGCTACCAGTTTCAGCAGCGCCTCGTGGATATCCAGTCGTCTTTCAAAACGGATTCGCAGCTTGCCAAAACTTGCAAACCAGCTGTGCGTCCGCTCCACCACCCAGCGATGCTTGCCCAGTCGCTCGCTACTCTCAACGCCTCGCCTAGCAATCCGGCCGATGATGCCCCGCTGCCTTAGGTGGTCTCGGCATCGCTTGAATTCGTAGCCTTTGTCAGCGTGCAGTTTCGATGGTCTTTTACGGGGACGCCCTGACAAGCCTGCAATCGCAGGAATCGCGTCCACGCACTTCTTGAACATTTTGGAATCGTGCCGGTTCGCCCCGCCTCACTGACCAAGATCACCAACGGGATGCCTCTGGCATCTACAACGATGTGTCGCTTGGAACCGAGCTTGCTTCTGTCCGTGGGGTTAGGGCCCGTTTCCTGGCCCCCCGGGGGCTTGGTACTGAGGAGCCATCAATGCTGGCCCGGCTCCAATCGATCTGGTCATGTTCACGTAAGCGAGTCAGCATGGCCTGGTGCAACTGCTCCCAGACGCCAGCGGTATTCCAGTCGCGCAAGCGCCGCCAGAAAGTCATGCCGCTGCCGTAACCAAGGGATTAGGGAAGCTCTTCCCATGGGATACCTGTTTGCAGAACGAACAGGATGCCGTTGAGGGCAGCTTCGTCGCTGACTGCGAGCTTGCGCGCACCGCATTTGGCAGAAGGCACGAAGGCTGGGATAAGGGGTTGTAGCTGTCGCCACAGTTCTTTGCTTACGGGTCGTCGTGCCATGAGGGCAGCGAGCATAACTGCTTTGCGGGGGCTCTGACCAAGTAGTGTTAGCCACTCTTAAGACTCTGCGATCTTGCCTCTATATTTTCATTCCATTTCTTCTTCAAAAACGACCGATGGTGCGGCGACGACGCGTGCAATGTCCGTGGGGGCAGTAATCAGGCTTTTGCTTACATAGCTGAAAGGTGTGTCAGGCTCGAGGGCTGCAGTCGCCAAATGCGCTTTTGCCTGGTTGAGGGTGATGTAGTAGCTGCCCATTGGCGCTTCAATGGCGCCACGTGTCAGCACAGGGGTGTTGCTGACGGTACGGGATGGGGTGTAGTTTTCTGCCAGCATCTGACCAGATTCTGCAATCTGCATGACTTGCACCCCCTGCAGGCGCAAACGGTCGACGGCTCGCCCTGAGTCAGCCGACAGCCAGTAACCGCATGGGCGGGGACGGCTTTGTTCGGGCTTTATGTTCAGCGATGAATTCCAGTCCACACGGGCTTCGATTTCCTGGCCGGATTCGGCCTGCAGCATGCGGATGGTGCGCTGCTCAGGTGTTTGTTTGGCCTGGATGGTCAGGGTGTTGCGGCAAGCGAGAGCGGAAATGTCGCGGGACACAAAGGATTCGACCTGCTTCAGGTTTTTTGATTTCTCGGCCGTGGCTCGCAGTGCTGCAGTTGCCGCAGTGACCAGGCTGTGCACGCGGCGCTGAATGTGCAGGCGCCCCAGATCGGAGCCGCGGCTGGCTATCAGCAGAGCGACAGAGTTTTTGAGACTGCTGGTGTTGGCAAGAGTGTCGGCAGTCAAACCGGCCATGGACATTGATTTGTCCTCAGGCTGAGCGCTGGGCTGAAAAAACCATTCATTGCTGAGCTCTGCCTGCTTGAGAGCGTTGCGTATGGGTTGACTGAACCACTCTCGCGCTGCCTTGTTGACAAATTCGTGTGCATTGGCCGTGGCAGCGGGTTGCAGCAGTACGTCGTAGCGCTGCACGGCCTGAAATTTCTGCAGCAACGTGCCAGCTGCTGGAAATTCACGTAGATCAATCACAGCTGCAGGCCGGTAGTTACGGGTCAGGCGGGCGAGGGCCTGTGCTTCCGGAGTGCTCAGCAGCAAATGATCGTGAACGAGGTCTGTGCCATCTGCTGTGACGTGGCTGGCCGTGCCTGCCGCATCAGGATTGGCCCGGGGTACGATGATGATGTTGGTCTGCTGCAGCAAGGGCGCCAGCAGGCCGCCCTGGCTCAGTTCGCGTGCGACGACCAGCAGGGCCTCAGTGCTGGCGGGTTCGTCGCCACGCTGGCCGCCGACCAAAAGCACGGTGGGTTTGCCGCTGCTGTTGATGGCTGTTGCCTGGGTGCTTTGGCCCTGAGTCGCAATAAGTGCTTGAATCGGTAGCCCTCTTTGAGAGGTGCCGATAGTGACGGTGGACAGTTGCGAGCCGTTACCGGCCTTGCTGCTCATTGATTGCAGCCATGCAGAAATTTCTGTCTGCGTGCTGAACTGTTGTCGCCCGCTACCCAGACCCGGTGTGTCATAAAGAGTGGTGGGGTCGGTAAAGCGAGACTCGATGGCCGGGTTATAGGGCAGGGCTGTCAGCTGTGGCGTAGGGGCAACCGCTTGGCTGATCACCGAAGGGGCGGCAGGAGAACTTGCTGCGGAAGGGGTTGGGGCCGGTGCCGGGCCTGACATGCCAGTCCAGGGCGGCAGCTGCACATTGGCACAGGCCGTCAACAGCACTGCCGAGCCCACTGTCGTCAGCTTGAGCATGCTTTGGGTCCAGACGGACTGCGTGCGCTTGGCATGAGAGAAAACAGGCTTGGTAAGAAATGTCATAAGTTCAACGCAGATAAAAAGAACATGCCAAGAGCGAAAGCTCGAGCTTCGCACATCTGGAACCCATATTAGGTCGGCTGGCTTGCTGTCGGCTGTCAGCGCGCAGCGATGCTGCAGCTGGAAAAAGCAGAAGGGCTGCAATATTGGAGATTGCAGCCCTTCAGGAGGTTGGGCTGAAGGTGATTTCACACCTTCAGCCATAGACGCCGTGGATTAACGGCCGTAACCGCCGCCAAAGCCCCCACGGTTGCCACCGCGATTGCCTCCGCCAAAGCCACCACGACCGCCGCCAAAGCCGCCACGGCGACCACGGTCGGCCATGCTGTCCACGCTGGTGCGCATAGGATCTGGCTGGCCACCAGCGTTGCTGCCGCGCGCGCCGTTGTGGCGGGCGTGGCCTTGCTGCGTACCCAGGTGCGCATCGGCACGGGGGGGCTGGTCGTCGTAGCGGTTGCCGCGCTCACGATCACCGAACTGGCGGGCGCCGCCGCGTTTGGGGGCTCGCTGTTGATCGCTATTGCCTTGGGGGCGTGGAGCGCGGTCGCTTTGGCCAAACGAGTTGCTGCGCTCGGTGCTGCGATCGGAGTTGCGTTCGCCACGTTCCACTGCTTGCTGACCCTGGCCGCGCTGGCTGTTGACGCGGCTGTTGCTGCGAGGCTTGTGCTGGCGTGCGGGGCGTTGCTGTGCTTCACCTTCTGCTTCGCCTTGCTGGGCATCTGCAGCAGGACGGCGACCACCGCGGCTGCCATTGGGAGTCTTGTTGGAGCGGATACGCTCCATCATTTCCTGGCGGGCTGCCTTGGCAGCTGCCTGCATTACATCGCGGCTGGGAGGCTTGCCAGCGCCACCCCACAGGGTCTGTCGGCCCATGGCGATGGGCTCGGCGATTTCGCCTTCTTCAGGACCAAAACCTTCGATGGGCTGCACCGGAATCTCCTGCTTGGTAAAGCGCTCGATATCCATCATGAAGCCTTCTTCGTCCATGCAGACCAGGCTGACTGCGTTGCCTTCGCGGCCGGCACGGCCGGTACGGCCGATACGGTGTACATAGTCTTCCGAGATATTGGGGATCTCGTAGTTCACCACATTGGGCAGTTCATCAATGTCGATGCCGCGTGCCGCGATATCGGTTGCCACCAGCGCGCGCAGTTCGCCTGTCTTGAAGCCTTCCAAGGCCTGAGTACGGGCGCTCTGGCTCTTGTTGCCGTGCAAGGCCATGGCGGAAACGCCGTTCTTGGTCAGGTACTCGGCCACGTTGTTGGCGCCAAACTTGGTGCGAGTGAACACCAGCACCTGACTCCAGTTGTTTTCCTGGATGATGTGCAGCAGCACCTGCTTTTTCTTGCCGCGCCCCACGGGGTGGATGACCTGCTTGATACGCTGCACGGTGGTGTTGCGCGGCGTGACCTGGATGGATTGGGGGTTGCGCAGCAGACCATTGGCCAGCTCGCGAATTTCATCGCTGAAGGTGGCAGAGAACAGCAGGCTTTGCTTGTCCTTGGGCACAAGAGCCAGAACCTTCTTGACGTCATGGATGAAGCCCATGTCCAGCATGCGGTCGGCCTCGTCCAGGATCAGCATCTCGACGGTGGACAGGTCCATGAAGCCCTGACCAGCCAGGTCCAGCAGACGGCCTGGCGTGGCAACCAGAACGTCAACGCCTTTTTCGATGCGTGCGATCTGCGGCTTCATGCCGACACCGCCAAAAATCACGGTGGAGGTAATGTCCAGATATTTGGCGTAGCTACGCAGGTTTTCTTCCACCTGGGCCGCCAGTTCGCGGGTAGGGGTCAGCACCAGAGTGCGGATGCCCTTGCCGCCAAACTTGTTCTTGGGCGCTGTGCCGCTTGCCAGGCGCTGCAACATGGGCAGCGTGAAGGCGGCAGTCTTGCCGGTACCGGTCTGGGCGCCGGCCAGCAGATCGTGCCCGGCGAGAACCAGAGGAATGGCCTGTGCCTGAATGGGAGTCGGGTTTTCATAACCCTGTTCTTGTACGGCCTTCAGAATGGCGGGTGCCAGATTCAGTTCTTCAAATGTCATTGTGATCAATTGCGCCAATCCTGGGCGCGGGGTATCAGCCTGTCATGGCACCCGTGGGGTGCCTGGCCAGTTGTAGGCAGATATAGTTTGCGTGTTGGGAGCTTGGAAACGCTTCCTTTGTCCCCAGCTGAAGTGCTGCTGCAGCAGGCAACTGGACGCCTGTTGCGAGGGGTATTGTCGCATGCACTGATAATCATGGTTTGATTGCCGTGTAAAGCGGCACACTTTTTTGCATAAATCCAAGTAACTCAAAGCAATTCGGACATGGCTCAATACGTTTTTTCGATGAATCAGCTGACCAAGACGGTGCCGCCCAAGCGCCAGATCTTGAAAGGCATTTCCCTGAGTTTCTTCCCCGGCGCCAAGATCGGCGTGCTGGGTCTGAACGGCTCGGGCAAGTCTTCGCTGTTGAAGATCATGGCCGGTGTGGACAAGGAGTATGAAGGCGAAGCCATCCCCATGCAGGGCCTGTCCATCGGCTACCTGCCCCAGGAGCCTCAGCTCAATCCCGAACACACCGTGCGCCAGGCTGTGGAAGAAGCCATGGCCGAGGTGAACAATGCCAAGGCTCGTCTGGAAGAGGTGTACGCCGCTTACGCAGAAGAAGATGCGGACTTTGACGCCCTGGCTGCCGAGCAAGGTGAGCTGGAAGCCATCATCGCTGCTGCGGGAACGGACTCCGAGCATCAGCTGGAAATCGCTGCGGATGCACTGCGCCTGCCGGCATGGGACGCTATCGTGGGGCAGCTCTCCGGTGGCGAAAAGCGCCGCGTTGCCCTGTGCAAGCTGCTGCTGTCCAAGCCTGACATGCTGCTGCTGGACGAGCCGACCAACCACTTGGATGCCGAGTCCGTGGACTGGCTGGAGCAGTTCCTGCACCGCTTCAGCGGCACCGTGGTGGCCATTACCCACGACCGCTACTTCCTCGACAACGCGGCCGAATGGATTCTGGAACTGGACCGTGGACACGGCATTCCCTACAAGGGCAACTACTCCGACTGGCTGATCCAGAAGGGCAACCGCCTGGAAGCCGAGCAAAAGGGCGAAGAAGCACGTGCCAAGGCCCTGAAGAAGGAACTGGAGTGGGTGCGCCAGAATGCCAAGGGTCGTCAGGCCAAGTCCAAGGCCCGTATTGCGCGCTTTGAAGAGCTGAGCGATTACGAATACCAGCAGCGCAATGAAACACAGGAAATTTTCATTCCTGTGGCCGAGCGTCTGGGCTCCAAGGTCATCGAGTTCACCAATGTCTCCAAGTCCTTTGGTGACCGCATGCTGATCGACAACCTTTCGATGAACATTCCCGCTGGTGCCATCGTCGGCATCATCGGACCGAATGGTGCTGGTAAGTCGACTCTGTTCAAGCTGATAGCGGGTAAGGAGCAGCCTGATTCAGGTACGGTGGATATCGGCCAGACCGTGAAGATGGCCTTTGTGGACCAGCACCGTGATGAACTGGCCAACGAAAAGACCGTGTGGGAAGACATCTCCGGCGGTTTGGACATGATCACCGTGGGCAAGTTCACCATGGCGTCGCGCGCTTACGCGGGCCGCTTCAACTTCAACGGCCAAGACCAGCAAAAGAAGGTCGGCAACCTCTCCGGTGGCGAGCGCGGTCGCCTGCACCTGGCCAAGACGCTGATTCAAGGCGGCAACGTGCTGCTGCTGGACGAGCCCTCCAATGACTTGGACGTGGAAACCCTGCGTGCGCTGGAAGACGCGCTGCTGGAATATGCCGGTACCGTGATGGTCATCTCGCATGACCGCTGGTTCCTGGACCGTATTGCCACGCATATCCTGGCCGCCGAAGGCGATTCCCAGTGGGTATTCTTTGACGGCAACTACCAGGAGTACGAAGCCGATAAGAAGAAACGACTGGGTGAGGAAGGTGCTGCGCCCAAGCGCATGCGTTACAAGGCGTTGAAGTAAGCATCAAAATGTCTCCAGCATCGGCTGGAGCGGGTATTCTTAGGGGCTATGAGCCTCGCACATGCATCCGTTTCCGTGCTGCGCACCTGCCTTGTCCAGGTGGTGCGTGGCGCTGATGCATTCGCGCTGCGATTGTTGCAGCGCACCGAATATGCGTTGGAGCAATCGCTTTCGACGGGTTCCCACTCTGTAAGGCGCGATGTGCTCGGCGCTGCGCTGCATAACCTGCAGCAGCACCGGGCCTCGGTGATCAGCAGCTTCCCGCAGAATTTGCTGGAGGCGCTGGTACTGTCAGCGCGCCAACCTTTTTCCTTTTCTGCACAGACGCTGGATACTGTCACTGGCCGGCTTTTGCCATTGGCGGCCATGGCCGAGTCGGCCAGCCGCCAGCTCAAGGCCGAGCACAAGCTGGTGCAGATGGTCGAGCCCCAGGTCGAGCTGGCGCTGGCCGATCTGGATGCGTTGATGAGCGGCGCTCAGGGGCTTGAATCCGCTCGGCCAGAGTGCAATCCGCTGCGGCTGGAGAATTATGTACGCGCTTTGAGCCAGTCGTTGACGGCTGTTCAGCCCGCCACGGAAGTGGCCGATTGCTGGCATGAATTCATGTCGCAGCAGCTGGGCTCGATTCTGGCTTCTGAATATTCCCGTGCTGCCAATTTGCTGCGCCAGCATGGCGTGCAGCCTGCTCGCTATGGCGCGGACGGTGACACCCGGCCTCAATGCCTGTTGACCTTGCGGCTGTTGCAGGAGTTGGCCTCAGATCTGCGCTGGATTGATGATTCGCGCTGCACCGTGCCCCAGTCGCTGACGGACTCCATGCTGGCGGGTTGGCCGGCGACCGAGCCGGCCTCTATCGCGCCTGTGCAAGATTCGGGGCTGGAGCCAGGCTGGACTTCGTATTCGGCCAATGCGCTGCAGACTTCGCAACAACCCTGGGTACCCAGTGCTCTGAGGGGATTGCGCGCACCACAGCCCAGTCAGGCGCCCAGTGCTCTGATTCAGATACGCACGCTGCAGCGAATGATGAGCCATATGACCAGCGACGGCCGCCTGCTGCCGCCGGTGCAGCGGGTCTTGTTGCGGCTTGAACCCATGTTGAGCCAGTTGGTGGCGCAAGACGGTGTTTTCTTTGAAGATCGCTTGCACCCGGCACGGCAGTTGCTGGACGAGCTGACGGCTCGCAGTCTCTGGTTTGCCAGCGAATCTGCTCTGGGATTTGCCCACTTCATCACCGTGGCAGAGGCTGCGGCGAACCAGTTGGCTAGTGCAGGGCAGGCAAATGCCAATGTATTTGCCCGAGTGCTGCAATTTGTGCGCGAGCAGTGGCCGCCGGAAGGTCGTATGAGCCGCATTGCGGCGCTGAGCCAGCATACCGAAGTCGAGCATTCCACGCGGCAAGGGCTGATGAGCTCGGCGCTGGGGCTGGTCGATCGTCAAGTTGTGAGCGCCATCGAGCAGACCAAGCCCGATGCCCTGCAACTGGCGCAGATGATTCGCAGCTTGCCCAGTGCCAAGGGTGTGCCTGAAGATATTCTGGATTTTGTGACCGGCCCGTGGGCCGGTGTGATTGCCCAGGCACAGCAGCGGGCCGAACCAGGGCAGGAGCGCGACCCGGGTGGCTATCTGGCGCTGGTGCCCAGCCTGCTGTGGAGCGTGTCGCCGCAGGCCGCTCAGGATGTGACGCGGCTGGTGGCCATGGCGCCCAAGTTGCAGCGCCGCCTGGCGCGAGGCTTGCGCAGCGTGGGCCGCACGGATGTCGAAATCGCCGCACTGGCGGCCCGGCTGGGAAGCCTTCAGCAGCGGGTATTGGATGCGGCCGAGGCTGCGGGCCAGTCCGGCTCCGACGAATTTGCCGGGGTGGATGTACTTGGTGAACTGCCCAGCGTGCTGGCGGGGCTGGATGGCGCCTCAGAAACCGTGCGCGCAGGACTGGATATCACCTTGCCGGTACTGACCGACAGAGTCGAGGATCCGCCATCAGTGGCCGTGATGCGAGAGGCGCAGGTTCAGGCTGCAACCCATTCCTCAGGACCTGTCTTCAAGACCACAGCGCCGCAAAAGATAGTCAGTGCTCCATTGGACGAGACTGAAGCAGTTGTTTCTGCTCCCATGCCGACGCATGCATCCATGGGGCAGAGCAAGCCTGCTGATGTTGCCGAATGGCCTTTGGGCACCTGGGTGGAGCTGTGCAACGAGCGCCAGCAGCTGCGCACCAAGCTCACCTGGGTCAGCCCGCAGCAAAGCCTGTTTCTGTTTACCGCCGAAGACGGAAGCACCCAGTCCATGACGCGCCGCATGCGCGATAAATTGTTGACACAGGGGCAGTTGCGGCGACTTGAGGCGATGGCCTAGCTTCTTGCGCGTAAATCCCGGTGGCTGGGTAGTGTCGTCTGGCCTTCGATCTGTACCGATTGAGCCAGCAAGACGGCGCGTGCGGTGGCTATGGCCACGGCTTCGGCCGCCAAGGTGCTCAGCGTCATCATTCCCGGCGATTTTCCGCTGCGGCCCGTGCCCAGGGCAAACAGGCTGTCGCCATCGCTCATGGTGTGCACGGGGTTGATGGCACGTGCCAGGCCATCATGGGCTACCACGGCCAGGCGGTGGGCCTGGGCTTTGGTGATAGCGGCGTCGGTCGCTACGACGCCTATCGTGGTGTTGCTGCCGGCCAGAATCGGCCTGGGCTCTTCGCCCGCCAGCAAGGCATCGCGGGTGCCGCACAATTGCAGGCCGTCTGCCGTGCGTGCCCCGGCCAGCAACTCACCGTTGAAGGGGTTGAATACATCGCCCAGCGCATTGCAGGCAATGATGGCTCCTACGGTGACGCCATCGACGGTAAAGCTGGCCGTGCCTATGCCGCCCTTCATGGCGCGCTCGTGGCCGAAGACCTTGCCCACCACGGCGCCAGCGCCAGCGCCTACGCTGCCTTCGGCGGGTCGCCCGGTGCCGGAGTCCGGCCCCGCATTCCGGCAGGCGGCATAGCCGGCCGCAGCATCGGGGCGTATACGCATATCGCCCATCATCACGTCAAACAACACGGCTGCCGGCACCAGCGGAATCCGGCCCACGCCGATATTCAGGCCGGCACCTTGCTCTTCCAGCCAGCGCACGGCCCCTGTGGCTGCGTCCAGCCCCCAGGCACTGCCGCCGGCCAGCATGATGCCGTGGACCTCCTGCACCAGATTGCTGGGGTGCAGCAAATCGGTCTCGCGCGTGCCAGGGGCTGCGCCGCGCACATCGACACCGCCCACGGCACCCTGGGGGCACAGCACGACGGTGCAGCCCGTGGGGCGACGCGAGTCGCTGAAATGGCCCACGGAAATGCCCTGCACACGGCCGATATGGCCTTCGTGCGCGAGCAGATCCTCAATGGTTGAAAAAGCGCTCATGCCAGTACTCCTTGTATTTCTTATATATTTTTATGGATAAACAGATGGTTTTTTATTCTTTAGGGTTTGCCCGTGTAGGGGTCATACTTGCTCACATTGTTGCAGCTCGGTAAACAAATGAGAGCCGTGCTGCCCACGTGCATCCAATTCCAGGAGAGATCCATGCCCGCCCATTTTTCTTTTGCCGCCAGCCGCCGTGCCGTTCTGGCCACTGTCGCAGTAGCATTGCTGGCGACTGCCGGTGTACCTGCTCTGGCGCAGGACCCGGCCAAGAAGAACCTGCTGATTGGCGCCACCGCCGGCTCCAATTACGACCTGCTGCAAAAAGGCATAGTGCCCCAGTTGCAGAAAAAGGGCTACCAGATCAAGCTGATCGAGTTCAACGACTATGTGCAGCCCAATCTGGCGCTGTCCGACGGTTCGCTGGATGCCAATTTCTTCCAGCACCGTGCCTATTTCGATCAGTTCACCACGGATCGCAAGCTGGCGCTGACTGCGATTGCCCAGGGCCCGGTGGCACCCATGGGTGTGTACAGCAAAAAGCACAAGTCTCTGGCCGATATCAAGAGTGGCGCCAAGGTGGCTCTGCCCAATGACCCCAGCAACCTGGCGCGTGCATTGCTGGTGTTGCAGCAGGCAGGCCTCGTCAAGGTCAAGGAAGGGGTGAACCCGGCCCGTATCTCCGAGCTGGATCTGGCCGCTAATCCCCACAAGCTCAAGTTTGTGGCGCTGGAGGCAGCCCAGTTGCCGCGTGTGCTGGAAGACGCCGACTATGTGGTGGTCAATGGCAACTTTGCCGTCTCTTCGGGTCTGAAGCTGAGCGAGGCCGTGGTGCTGGAAAAGACTCCCGATCTGTACCTGAACGTGGTGGCCGTGAAGACCGGCAACGAAAGCAGCCAGTGGGCCAAGGATCTGTCCGCTGCCTACCGCTCGCCAGAGTTCAAGGCCGTGGTGGACAGCCAGTTCCTCGGCTACTCCAAGCCTGCTTTCCTGAAGTGATGGGGTTGGACTGAAGACGCCAAGGGCCGCGATGCGGCCCTTTTTTCATGCCCGTGGATTTGCTGGTTTTAGATGAAAAGCAAATAAGAGCATGGGTTTTTATTGGTTGGAATTTGCTCTCCCTGTCTGGATACTGCAAAGGCCTCTGCATGGATGCAGAGTCAGACCTTTGATATCAAAACACAGTACATCAACGAGGAGCAAGCATGACCCATCTTTTTTCCGTGGCACGGCGCCGCCGCAGTCTTCTGGCCACCACTTTGCTGGCAGGCGCTGCACTGGTCATGGGCGTCTTGCCGGCGGCGGCCCAGGACGCGGGCAAAAAGCAATTGGTGATTGGCGGCACGGCAGGCTCCAACATTGATCAGCTGCAATACGGCATCGTCCCCATCCTGCAGAAAAAGGGCTACAAGGTGCGTCTGGTGGAGTTCAACGACTATGTGCAGCCCAATCTGGCCCTGGCCGATGGCTCGCTCGATGCCAACTTCTTCCAGCATGAGGTCTATTTCAACCAGTTCAAGGGCGACCGCAAGCTTGATCTGACGGCCCTGGTACAGGGGCCGATTGCCCCAATGGGCGTCTACAGCAAGCAGCGCAAAAGTCTGGCCGACCTGAAGGAGGGGGATCGCATTGCCCTGCCCAACGACGCCAGCAATCTGGCTCGGGGCATTCTGCTGCTGCAGCAGGCGGGGCTGGTCAGGCTCAAGGAAGGCGTGAACCCGCTGCGCGTGTCCGAGCTGGATCTGGCCTCCAATCCCAAGAAGATCAAGCTCGTGCCCCTGGATGCGGCTCATCTGCCGCGCGCGCTTGATGATGCACAGTACGCCATCATCAACGGCAACTTTGCGATTTCCTCGGGCCTGAAGCTGTCGGACTCGGTGCTGCTGGAAAAAACGCCCGAGCATTATCTGAACATCGTGGCCGTCAAGACCAAGGACAAGGATGCGCAATGGGCCAAGGATCTGGCTGCAGCTTACAAGTCCGCCGAGTTCAAGGGCGTGGTGGACAGCAAGTTTGCGGGTTATGCCAAGCCCGCATTCTTGCAATAAGACTCAGCCGACAAGAGCCTGAACCTCGTTTTCCAGGTGGCGCAGCGCACGCAGCTCGATCTGCTGCAGCTGCGCTTGCTGCGTTTCGGGCAGGCCTTGCAAAAGCGCGGCGGCGCCAAAGTCGCTGAGCACGGCCTGCCCGGTCTGCAGATTGCACAGGATATTGTGGGCATACAGATCTCCATGGAGCAGACCACGGCCGTGCAGATGGGTGATGGCAGAACGTATGCCTTGCAGCAGCTGCTGGGCCTGGTCGGCTTGCAGGCGAAGTTCGGGGTCATAGACATCTCGTGTGCAGCTGTCGAAGCTGGGCGGCCCGGCCAGCGGCTGCATGGCTGAATCCAGCAGGGGCAGGGCCGTGGCCATTTGTCCGTCAGGAGCGCCCAGAACCTGCGCCAGCGGCGTCAGCAGATGAGGGTGCTGTCCTGCCGCAATGCCTGCCGCCAGTTCGGATTGCGGCGTGCCGTCGCTGGTCTGGGCGGCCTTGAAAACCTTGAGTGCCAGATCCTGCCCGTTGAGGCTGGCGCGGTAGATATGGCCGCTGGCGCCTTCGCCCAGCTTGCCGGTGATTTGCAGATTTTGATAGAAAATGGGCTCAATCCCATGCCCTGAAATCGTATCCAGCTCCTGTTTTTGAGTCATTGGGTTACCTGCCAACGCCAGCCATGCCAGGCGAGGCAGCCGGAAGATGACTTCGGGAGCATCTTCGAAACGGTTGCTTGCAATGCGCAGCAACTCCAGCGCTTGGCAATGCTCCAGGCTCTGGGGCAACTGACTCAGCTGGTTGCACGACAGCATGAGTTTTTGCAGGCGCGTGCATCGGCCCATGGATTCGGGCAGCCGCTGCACGCGGTTGTCCGTGAGAATCAGCCAGCGCAATCGCGGCGGCAGGCTCTCCTCTGGCACATGCGCGATGCGGCAGGCCTTGAAGCCCACCATTTCAAGTTGCGGCATGCGGCCCAGCACGCGGGGCAGTTCGCTGAACGGATTGTTCGAGGCAAACAGAATGCGCAGCCGCGCAAAGCGCGTCAGATCATCGGGCAGGGTACTGAGCCGGTTACCCGACAGATCGAGGATCTCCAGCGTCTCGGCCAGCTGATACAGCGCGGCGGGGAACTCGGTCAGCCCATCGCAGAGCCTGATATGGTGTGCGCGGGCCAGTGAACCATTGGCCAGCCCGGAGTGAAACTGCTCTAGCGTCAACATAGGACGCGCAGTCTAAGCCCTACGCACCCCATGCACCTAAAACACACAATGCACGGAATGCCTGCATGAAAATCTTCAAAGACCTGCCTGCGCTGGTGCAGGCATTGCCCGAACTCGCGCTGAGCGACTGGGTGGATCTGCCTGCCGATGCCGCTGCCCAGCTTGATGCGCCACATCAGTCCCCGGCAGCAGATCTGCTGAAACAGCCTGCCTTGCGCTTTGTGGTGCGTGATGCGAATGAGGCGCCGCGCATGGGCCATAAGCCCTGGATGCCGGTGGCGGTGCTCGCTCAGATGCACTGGCCTTCACCCTCGGACGCGGTGGCATGGTCTCGTTTTTTGCAGGCCGAGTTCGGGCGCAGCCAGCGCTTTGTAGAAAACCATGATGTGTGGGATGAGGCCGACCTGCCCGAGCCGTATTGGCAGCCCGCCGATGCTTCGCTCGATCAGCGGCTGGCCCACTGGTATCAAGGCCTGCAGGCTCATGCCTGGATGGATGAAGAGCCCGCCCAAGCCAGGCCATTCAGCCGGGCCGAGCTGCGCCTGTGCGAATGGCGCCTGGGTTGCAATCTGCCCGAGTCCTTGCGTGACTATCTTTTGCAGCTCGGTGTGCTGGACTGGGCCGAGCGCTTGCTGAGTCCGTGCTTTGATCTGGTGGCGCCGGATGCAGACATGGATGCCATCGGTTCGGTGCAAGTCGTGTTTCCGGGCATCGCCGATATTGTGGAGATGAGTGCGCCGGAACAGGCGCTGGCCTTGAACGCGCAGTTGAGTGAGCTGGTGGTGTTCGGGGACTACCTGGGCAATGGCAATCTCTGGTGCTTTGACCGCCGCGATGGCTCTGTCTGGTATCTGGACCATGACAGCAGCCCCTTGCTGACCCGTATGTTCGACGATGTGGGCGACTATCTGGACGCGCTGGCCTTGATGTCGCTATGCCGCAGTCATGCCGTGGCCCAGGGGCGGGATGATGGCGATGAGCAGGCCGAAGTGCTGCTGGAAAAGCGCTTTGGGCGGGCGCTGATCAGGAAATGGATGTACTGAAATGAGTATGAAACTGCTCAAGGCCGCTGAAAAAGGCGATATTGCTGCGCTGGAGTGGCGCCTGAGGGACGGTGACGATATAGCCTATGTGCAAAAGAGCACAGGTCTCAATGCGCTGATCACTGCCCTCAATTGCGGCAACGATGCCGCGGCCCAATGGCTGGTGGAGCAAGGCAGTCCGCTGGATCAGGTGAGTCTGGCAACGGGCATGACCGCCACCGCCTGGGCGGCCTTCAACGGGCGCACAGAGATGCTGCAAGTGCTGCTGCAAGCGGGGAGCGACCTCGACAGGACCGGGGATGACAAGGGCCGAACCCCGTATCTGATGGCCGTGGACCATGGTGTGTGGGAGGCTGTGCGCTGGTTCTGGTCGGCCGGGGTCGATCTTCGGCGCAGAGATGCCCAGGGTCGCAATGCCTTTGATCTGCTGGTGCACAGCGGTCGTGATGTGCCCGGGGATGTACTGGAGCGCGTGGCAGGCCATGCGGGAGTGACATCCACGGGGTTGTGACGGGATGACGATGCCATGCTTGCATGGCATCG
The DNA here is from genome assembly GCF_039581415.1 of Comamonas sp. F1-6. Classification (NCBI taxonomy): domain Bacteria; kingdom Pseudomonadati; phylum Pseudomonadota; class Betaproteobacteria; order Burkholderiales; family Comamonadaceae; genus Comamonas; species Comamonas sp. F1-6. The sequence goes on along the minus strand of NZ_JBCPWN010000008.1, from coordinate 187,379 downwards.
TCATCGCTTTAACGGCGGGACTGCATCAGGACGCTGGCTGGATGCGGGTGATGATCAGCGAGCCATCTTTGTCCTCGGCGCGAAACAGCACCTTGTCACCGGCTTTGAAATCGTTGGACTGGCTGGCGTCCGCCAGCGCAAACACCATGGTCATGGGAGGCATGTCCAGGTTCTTGATTTCTTCGTGGCGAATCGTCAGCTTGCCTGTGCGCTTGTCCACGCGGGTGATTTCACCGGCGGTCAATGCATCGGCCTGAGCTGCAGGTGCGGTTGCAGAAGTGCCGGCTGCTGCGCCGTGACCGGCGTGTGCCGAGTGATCCTGCGCCAAAGCGGGAGTGGTCAGCGCAAAGCCCAGGCTCAGGGCTGCCAAAGTGGTGTGAAAGAGGTTTCTCATCATGTTCTCCTGAATTGAGGGGGGTCAGCCGCGATAGCTGGTGAAGACCGAGGTGCTGACATCGCTGCGCATCAGGCTTTGGGTGACCAGCAGCACGTCGTAGGGGTCTTTGCGGCCGCCGTACTCGGGGCCGTCCATGCCGGGACTGCCGATGGGCATGCCCGGTACGGCGATGCCCAGCGCCTTGGGTTTTTGCTTCAGCAGCTTGTGCACATCGGCGGCAGGCACATGGCCTTCGACCAGATAACCGCCTACCAGGGCGGTATGGCAAGAACCCAGGCGGGTAGGCAGGCCCAGTTTGGCGCGTACGGCGCTGTTGCCCACGTCGTGCACCTTGACGGTGAAGCCAGCCTGCTCCATCAGGGCAATCCAGTCCTTGCAGCAGCCGCAGTTCGGGTCTTTCCAGACCTCCATGGCAATCTTGGCAGGAGTGGCTGCCATTGCAGGCAGCGCAGCCATGCCGGCAGCGGCGGCCAGCAGATGCAGGACGTGGCGGCGGTTGGTGCTTGTCATCGGGAATTCCTTTCTTGCGTTATTCGGTGACGGTGAAATGCCCCGTCATGCCGGCCTGGTAATGGCCGGCGATCAGGCAGGCGAAGTCGAATTCGCCTGCGCGGTTGAAGCTCCACACCATGTCTTCGGTCTGGCCTGTGGCCACATGGGCCATATAGGGTTCGGCATGTTCCATGCCGGGGTACTTGAGCATCATCTGCGCGTGCTCATCGAGCGATGCCCGGGTGCCCAGCACCATCTCGTGCATGAGAAGGCCTTTGTTGACCACGCGCAGGCGCAGGGTTTCGCCCTTTTTCACGCTGAAATGACTGGGGCTGAAGCGCATGTCGTCCGTCATCTCGATGGTGATGGTGCGCTGGGCCTCCCTGGTCTCGGCAGCAATGCCCCAGGGCTTTTGCTCCTTGACTACGGGACCGCTGGCATGGGCGTTGTTTCCATGCGCAAAACTTGCACTGACGCTTGCTGCCAAAGCGCAGGCAGCTATGAAATGAACAGTCTTCATGGGAGTCTCCTGGCATCAGTGCTGGGTGTGTGCACCCGTGGCGGGGCCGGTTTCGGGTTTGCGTACGGTGGCGGCACCAGGAGCGGTGCCGGGCGTGCTCTGGCGGGGGGCCTTGGCATCGAAAGGTGCGCCCTGCCATTCATAGGCACGGGTCCCTTTGGGCTGCTGGTACCAGCCGGGGTCCTTGTAGTCGTTGGCACCCAGGTTTTTGCGTACCTTGAAGCTGGTGAACATCCCGCCCATTTCGATGGGGCCGTAAGGGCCCTGGCCGGTCATCATGGGGAAGGTGTTGTCGGGCAAAGGCATTTCCATGGCGCCCATATCGCCCATGCCGCGCTCGCCCATCAGCATGTAGTCGGGCACGATCTTCTGGATCTTGCCCACCAGGCCGCGGTGGTCCACGCCGATCATGGTGGGCACGTCGTGACCCATGGCGCCCATGGTGTGGTGGCTCTTGTGGCAGTGGAAAGCCCAGTCGCCGGGTTCGTCGGCAATGAATTCGACCTGGCGCATCTGACCCACGGCCACATCCGTCGTCACCTCGGGCCAGCGGGCGGACTTTGGAACGGGGCCGCCATCGGTGCCTGTAACCTCGAACTCATGGCCGTGGATATGGATGGGGTGGTTGGTCATGGTCAGGTTGCCCACGCGGATGCGCACCTTGTCGCCCTGACGAGCCACCAGTGGGCTGATGGCGGGGAAGGCGCGGCTGTTGAAAGTCCAGATATTGAAATCCGTCATCTCGTTGATACGCGGTGTCATGGTGCCGGGCTCGACCGCATAGGCGCTGAGCAGAAAGGCATAGTCGCGCTGCACCTTGTCGGTCAGCGGGTGGGCTGTCTTGGGGTGGGTGATCCACAAGCCCATCATGCCCATGGCCATCTGCACCATCTCATCCGAATGCGGGTGGTACATGAAGGTGCCGGGGCGGCGCGCCTCGAACTCATAGACGAAGGTCTTGCCCGGCGGGATGTGGGGCTGGTTCAGACCGCCCACACCGTCCATGCCATTGGGCAGACGCTGGCCATGCCAGTGGATGGTGGTGCTCTCGGGCAGGCGGTTGGTGACGAAGATGCGCACCTTGTCGCCTTCCACCACCTCGATCGTGGGGCCCGGCGACTGGCCGTTGTAGCCCCACATATTGACGAAAAATCCGGGCGCCACCTCGCGCACCACGGGCTCGGCCACGAGGTGGAACTCCTTGACGCCCGCATTCATGCGCCAGGGCGTGGTCCAGCCGTTGAGCGTGACCACGGGTTGGTAGGGGCGACCGTTGGGCGGCGTCAAAGGCGCAGCCGTGTCGGCGCTGCCTTGCATGACGGGTTCGGGCAGGGCCGCCATGGCAACCCGGCTGACGGCCATTGAGGTTGTGGCGGCTGCCACTGCAGTGGCAGCGCCAGTGAAAAAGGATCGGCGTTGCATATCAGTGACCTGCTGCGGCTTGTGCAGCGGGCGCTGCACTGGTGTTGACGGTGGGGGTGGTTCCTGGCGATGTGCCTGTCAGGGCCAGGCGCAGATCGGTCTCGGCCAGCCAGAAGTCGCGCTGTGCCTCGGTGGCGGTCACCACCGCTTGCGTGGTGCTGCGGGCCTGGGCCAGCAGTTGCCACACACTCATGAACATGCCGTTGTAGCGGTAGACGGTTTCTTCCTGCATCAGCTTGGCCAAGGGCAGAACCTCGGCCTGCTGCTGCTGGGCCAGGTCGTAAGCCGTGCGATAGGCCAGCCAGTTGCTGCGGGCTTCGCTGCGTGCGCGTATGGCGTTGTCGCGCAGCAGCGATGCGCTGCGCAGAACCTGGTTGCGTGCCATGCCGCGCGCGGCAAAGCCCCAGTCAAACAGCGGCAGCGGCACGTCGAACTCCCAGCCTTGCGTCTTGTCGCTGTGGCCGGTGGCGCGTTCAGTACTGGTGTTGTTGCTGTAGCTGGCGCCGATATCACCAAAGATGGTGCCAATCGTGGCCCAGCCCTGGCGGCCGGCGGTCACATCAAGGTCGCGGCGCAGAGCGCCCAGATCCAGCCGCTGGCGCAAGGCGGTGGCTTCGGCGTCATCGCCGCCGCGCAGCTCGGTGGCTTTGGGCAAGGCGGGCAGTTGCTCGGGCAGCTTGTAGGCCAACTGCTCGCCCCACAGGCCCATGCGGCGGGCCAGCTGCTCGCGTTCCAGCTGGGCGTTCAGACGCGCGCGTGCCAGCTGGGCGGCGGCCTGCTGCTGCTGGGCCAGCTCTCTGGCCTGGTCCATCTTGCTGAAGTTGCCGACCTGGGCCATGCGGCGGGCCAGCTCGCCGCCCAGGGCCGCTGCCTCGTGCATGCGCTCGTTGGCGGCCAGGGCTTGCTCGGCTGCCACGGCGCGCAGCCATGCGCGGCGTGTGTCGGAGGCCAGCAGCAGCACCTGCTGGGCGGCCGTCAGCGTGGCCTGTTCCATCTGCCAGCCCTGCCAGCGGCTGCGCCAGGGCAGGGTGATGAGCTGCACCAGCCCAAAGCTGAGTTGGCGCTCGATCTCGCGCTCGTGGCCGTTGCGAAAGCGGCCGAAGGTAAAGCTGGGGTTGGGCAGGGTCAGCACTTGCACGCGCTGCGCGTCGGCAATGCCGAGCGCAGCCAGCTGGGCCTGCAGACCAGGGTTGTTGAGCAGGGCGATGCGCACGGCGGTGTCGGCATCGACAGGGGCTTTGAGCCAGTCGGCAATCTGGGTCTGCGCATCCTGCAGGGCCTGGGCGTCCGGCGACGGCAGCTGTGCACCCGCGGGCAGCCTGCCTTCGGTATGTCTGGCCACGTCGCCGCGCAGTCCGTCGGGCGAGATGCTGGCGCAGCCGGCCAGCATAAGTGTGAGTGACATTGCGGCGAGCAAAGGCGTGGCTTTGAATGCAAGGCGCTTCATGGATGGCCTCCGTGATGGTGCTGATGTGCGGAAGCACCGCTGTCCGGGGCTGGGCCGGAGGCATTGCCCTGGGATTTCTCCCACCTGAGCACATCGCCATGGCCGCGCGGGAACTCGCTCACCGCGGCATTGGCGGCCTTCCAGTCACCGGGCTGGGCGACGATGGCCGCGCTGGCGGCAAGTGGCTGGTGCTGCAGCGCCAGCGTGGGAGCATCGGGATCGAAAACGCGGTTGCCGTTGGCTGGGGATTGGGCCACCGGGAGAGTCGACGCAGGCGTCTGGGCCAGGACTGGCGGGCTGACGCCGGTCATGAGCAAAGCCATGGCTGTCAAAGAAAGAGGATGCGCGTGGCGCATAGAGGATTCCTGTCGTCTAAAACCGGGAGAAGGTCCGCAGTTTTGAGCGTTTGACGGCTCGAAACTAGACAGCTAGCGCGATGGCCGCTATCAAAATGCGGACGCACCTATGGCGTCAGAGCGCAGAAATCGGTGGTTTGACGAGGTCGGCAGGCGCTGCGCTGGCAAAGCGCGCTGCACCATGGGCCGGCTGGGCGGCCAGGGGGAGGCTGGAGTGAAGCGTCAGCAACTCGGGGTTGGCCAGCGTCGAGTGGCAGATGCCGCAGGCCGTGCAATGGCCTTCATGCTGGTGGCAGTCGCTGTCGGCGGCATTGGCGCTGCAGTTGACGGTCCCTGCAGGGCCTGCCTTGTGGGACGCGGCCATGTCGTGATGCGGCTGTGCGTCGGCCGCGAGGCTTGCATGCGCGTGGTGCACAGCGGCTGCCATGGCGGCCACTTCGTCCAGGCTCTGCGTCTGCACAAACGCATGTCCCATGTGATGGGACTGGTCGGTGTTCTGCTCCATGGCCATGGCATCGCCTGCCAGGCCGCGCAGGGCCAGCAGCAAAACCAGGAACAAGGAGAAAAAGCGACGCATGGGCTGAATGATAGCGAAGGGCGGGGTTTAGTTCCCCGCCCGGTGCAGTAAATCGTAAATTAGATAGCTGCTTGCGCTTTCCCATCAAGGGTTAAGGTCGAATTTCATGTGTTTTCAGGCCTGTTCCCCCAATGGCGCAGGCGCAGGCCATTGGCGACCACCAGCAGGCTCACGCCCATATCGGCCAGCACGGCCAGCCACATGCTGGCATTGCCGCTGACGGCCAGAATGAAGAAGGCCAGCTTGATGCCCAGGGCCAGGCTGATGTTCTGCCACAGCACGCTGTGAGCGCGCTGCGAGAGATCGACCACCTCGGGGATACGGCGCAGGTCGTCGTTCATGAGCACCACATCGGCAGTCTCCATGGCCATGTCGGTGGCATGCATGCCGCCCATGGCAAAGCCTATATCGGCCTGGGCCAGCGCCGGCGCGTCGTTGATGCCGTCGCCGGTCATGGCCGTTGGGCCGATGTCGCGCTGCAGCTCGCTCAGGGTCTTGAGCTTGTCCTCGGGCAGCATATTGCCGCGCGCATCGCTGATGCCCGCTTCTGCGGCCACCGTGCGCACGGTGGCGCTGTTGTCGCCGCTGAGCACAATGGGTTTGACGCCAAGCGATTGCAACTGGGCCACGGCCGCCTTGGCCTGCGGGCGCAGCGGGTCGGCCACGGCAAACAGCGCCTGCACGCCCTGCTCATTGGCCAGCAGGGTGACGGTGCGGCCCTGTTGCTCCTGCAGCATCAGCGCGGCCTGGAGCTCGGCACTGTCCCAGCCTTGCTCGCCCACCCAGCGCAGATTGGCCAGCGTCCAGCGTTCACCGTCGATCTGGGCCTGCACGCCGCGGCCGGGCAGGGCCTGCAATTGCTGAGCCGAGGCCTGAGCTTCGGCAAGCTCCTTGCCTGTCTGCTCCTCCAGCCCTTGGGCAATCGCGCGCGATACGGGGTGGTCAGAGCGCGATGCCAGAGCATAGGCGCGGGCTGCGGCTTCATCGCTGCTCGCAGCATTCCAGCCCTGCCAGTCCACCAGCTTGGGTGAGCCCGTGGTCAGCGTGCCGGTCTTGTCGAGTGCGATGGCCTTGAGCTGGCGGGCCGATTCCAGTGCGCTGCCTCCCTTGATGAGAATACCGCGCTTGGCAGCAGCCGTGAGCGCGCTGACCACGGTGACGGGGGTGGACAGCACCAGGGCGCAGGGGCAGGCGATGACCAGCAGGGCCAGAGCCTGGTAAGCGGCCTGATGCCAGCTCCAGTCCAGCAGCCAGGGCGCGAGCAGGCCCAGGGCAATCGCCAGCACCAGCACGATCGGGGTGTAGATCTCGGCAAAGCGGTCGACAAAGCGCTGGGTGGGAGCCTTGGAGGACTGCGCCTGCTCCACAGCATGGACGATGCGTGCAATCAGGCTGTCGCTGGCCGGCGCGGTTACACGCAAGTGCAACTCGCCGTCCTGGTTGATGGAGCCTGCATACAGTTCGTCGCCTGGGCCTTTGTGCGCCAGCGCGCTCTCGCCCGTGATGGGAGCCTGGTTGACCGAGCTTTCACCTTCGGTGACCAGACCGTCCAGCGGCACGCGAGCGCCGGGCGTCACGCGCAGCACGGCGCCCAGGGGCACCTCGTTGGCGGCCATGCGCACAGTGCTGCCGTCGGGCTGCAGAACATCGGCGGTCTCTGGCGCCAGTTGCAGCAGATTGCGGATGGCCAGGCGGGCCTTGTCCATGGCCTGGTCTTCGATGCGCTCGGCCGCAGCATAAAGGGCCATGACCATGGCGGCTTCGGGCCACTGGCCGATGATGAAGGCGCCGGTGACGGCCACCGCCATCAGTGCATGAATTCCGAGCTTGAAGCGCAGCAGATCCTTGAGGCCGGCCTTGTAGATCCCCAGACCCGACAACGCGATACCCAGCACGGCCAGTGCCATGCCCAGATATTGAAGCGTCGAGTTGGCGTCGTCGCCACCAAACCAGTGGCAGGCCTCTGCCGCCAGAGCTGCCGCCAGAGCGGCATAGATGCGCGGCCAGCCGGGCAGCACGCCATGGTCGTGAGCATGGTCATGACCGTCACCCTCATCGTGAGCCTGGCTCTTGGCTGGCTCGTTGATGGAAAACGGTGCACAGCATCCGGTTCCGCAGGCCGATGTGGCTGTGGCGGCAATAGGTTTCGACGTGGCTGGCACATGTTCATGCGGATGTGCATGATCGTGATCATGTGAATGACCATTGTGGCCGCCGCCATGGGCGTGGGTGGACAGGCTTTCTTGCTTCATGGCAGTATTGAAAACAATAAAGTCACTTCAAGGTCAAGCATGTCCCTCAATTCGCACGATATTCCGCGCTGGCGCATTGGCGAGGCGGCCAAGCGCTCCGGCATTGCCGCGGCCAATATCCGCTATTACGAGAAGGAGCAACTGCTCTCGCCCGGCGTGCGTGAGGACAACCAGTACCGGCTCTACACCGATGGCGATGTTCACAGGCTGCGCTTTATCCGGCTGTGCCGGGCCATGGATATGTCGCTTGACGAAGTGCGCACCCTGCTGGCGCTCGATGGTGCGCGCAAGGCAGATTGCGTGGCAGCCAACAAGACCCTGGACGCCCATCTGGGCCATGTGCGCGAGCGACTGGCCGAGCTGCAGGCTCTGGAGCATGAACTGATGCAACTGCGCAGCCAGTGCGACGGCTCGGACAGCTTTTGCCACATCATCGAAGCCTTGCATGCCCAGGCCGATGAGCCCTTGCCCGAAGGCTTGCAGGGCAGTGCTGCGGCAAAGCGCCATGTCTGACAGGCGGCAACCGTGGAGGCTGCGCCCGTACCCTGAAGTGGACGCTATCATTCCTGCATGAGCTGGAGTGAAACCACCATCAAGCTGCCGGGGCGGATCTGGGCCGCGCTGGGCGCGCAGGCCCTGGCGTGGTGGCGCAGCATTTATCTGACAGCCGTGCTGCTGGTGCTGGTCAGCTCGCCGTCGAGCTACCAGAAGCGCGGGCGGGCCATGCTGGCCCAGCAGATGTTTGCGCAGACCGCTCCCATACTCACAGGCTTTACCGCGCTGGCGGCCCTGCTGTGTGCGGTGATTGCGCGCATCGTCATTGTCACCGCACAAAGTTACGGCCTGTCGCGCTATGCACTGGATCTGGTGGTGCGGGTGATGGTGATCGAGCTGATACCGCTGACGGCCGCACTGTTTGTGGCCATGCGCTGCACCATTCCAGCCGGCGTGCAGGTGGTGCAGATGCGTATGCAGGGCCAGCTCGCGAAGTGGAAGACGCAAGGCATTGACCCCGTCCGTGCGGCGCTGGTGCCGCGTGCGGCGGCGGGCGTGTTTGCCGCCATCACACTGGCCGCACTCAGCTGCATCGTGGCCTTGGTCACCGTGTATCTGAGCGTCTACGGCTTCAGCCTGGCCGGGTTTGGTGCGTACACACGCATCTTTGGTCAGATCTTCACACCGTCGCTGACGCTGGTGTTCGTGCTCAAGACCTGGTTTTTCAGCCTCACGGTGGCCGTCATGCCGCTGGCCTCTGCCATGTACACGCCGGTTGCACGGCACCGGCAGGGCGGGGCGGAGCTGGGTGGCTTTGCACGCATGTTTGCCGTGTTGCTCCTGATCGAGGTGATCTCGCTCATGGGCAACTATTACTGAAAAGGATGGAGCCATGAGCGAAACGCGTATGGCCGAGGAGCAGCTGATTGACGAGGAGTTGCTCAGCCTCAAACCCGTCGCGCACCTGCGCGCCAAGGCAGCCGCGCTGCTGGCGCTGACCCTGGTCTTGATTCTGAGTGCTGCTGCTTATCTGCTCTATGCGCGCGGGGTGTTCGAGCCCACGCAGCGTCTGGTGCTGACGGCCGATGACTCCGAAGGCGTGGTCGTGGGCATGGACATGACCTTCTCGGGCTTTCCCATAGGCCGCGTGCGCAAGATAGAGCTGGCCAAGGACGGCTCGGTTCGCATTCTGGTCGATGTGACCGAGAAGGATGCCCACTGGCTGCGCCAGTCCAGCGTGTTCACGCTGGTCAAGGGCCTGGTGGGCGGTACCACCATCAAGGCCTATACCGGCATGCTGGACGATGCGCCGCTGCCGCCGGATTCCGTGCGACCCGTGCTCAGCGGCGACGCCACGGCAGAGCTGCCCCAGATCATCAATTCCGCCAAGGAGGTGCTGGCCAATGTGGCTGCACTGACCGCCACGGATTCGGCATTGGGCGGATCACTGGCCGAAGTGCGCAAGCTGGCCGAGCGCATGCAGGGCCAGGGCGGGGTTCTCGGAGCGGTGCTGGGCAGCGACGAGGAAGCGAAGAAGGTCGGCCAGATGCTGGAGCGCGCCAACTCCCTGCTCGGACGCATGGACCGCATGGTGGCGCGCGCCGACAGCCAGGTCTTCGATGCGAATGGCGTCATGCCCCAGGTCAAGGCCACCATGGAGCAGCTCAACGGCTTGTTGGCCGATACGCGCAAAAGCATGGCCAAGGTCGATGCCGTACTGGCCGATATGCAGGTGGTGGGCAGCAATGCCCGCGAGGCCTCGACCGACCTGGGTGCGCTGCGCGCCGAGGTCGAAAGCAATCTGCTGAGGCTGGAGTCCGTGCTCAACGATCTGCAGCGTAAATGGCCGTTTTCCCACAAGCCGGAGTTGAAGCTGCCATGACGCAAAAAATCAAGAAAAAACAGACTCTAGGCCAATGGGGTAGAGCGCTGGCTGCTATATCCGTCATAGCGATTTCGGCCTGTGGCAACCAAGCCCCGGCACCGGATTGGGCCTTGAGTGCCGAAGCTGCGGCGCAAAAAGCTACTCAGGCCTATTTGCAGGGGCATCAGCGCGTGGAGGCGCTGCAGTGGCAGAAGGCGCGTGATGCCGTGGCCAGCACCGGCCAGCCCGCGCAGGCCGCCAAGCTGGAGCTGATGCGCTGCGCGGCGCAGGTGGCCAGCCTGGACTGGAACAGTTGCCCGGCCTATGAGGCGCTGGCGCAGGATGCGGGCAAGCCAGAGCAAGCCTATGCCCGCTATCTGCAGGCGAGTCCGCAAGCCGGTGATATAGAGCTTTTGCCCGAGGCGCAGCGCGGCGTGGCGCGGCAGTTGCTCGGCGGTGGAACAGGTGTAGCCGCTACGGCTGAGATCAAGGATCCGCTATCGAGACTGGTGGCTGCGGGTGTGCTGCTGCGTGGCGGCGCTGCGGTGCCTGACCTACTGCGGCAAGGCGTCGATACTGCTTCGGAGCAAGGCTGGCGCAGGCCTTTGATGGCCTGGCTTCTGCTGCAACTCAAGGCAGCGCAGCAGGGCGGCGATGTGGAAAAGCAGGCGCAGCTGCAGCGTCGGCTGAAGCTTCTGGAGACATCCGCACCCAAGTGAATAGGCCGGCCACCGGATTGAAAATGAAAAAGCGAGGCCTGAGCCTCGCTTTTGAGTGGATGGCGAGCCAGAGGCTCGCTCAAACCCGGTGCTTAGAAGCGGTGACGGATACCGGCGATCAGGCTGGTGCCGGTCTTGGGATTGGCATCGGTCACGCGGTCATACATCAGAGCGGTGTAGACATCGGTGCGCTTGGACAGGAAGTGGTCGTAGCCCAGGGTCGCTGTGGTGCGGGTGGCGTCGGTGGCCGCTTCGTACTTGGTGCGGGCCACGGCGGCCTTGACAGTACCGGGGGTACCGGAGACAGGAATGTCCAGACCCAGCGAGTAGGTCTTGCTCTTGCTATCCAGATCCTTGACCTTGGCCTGGCCGTAGGTGGCGTAGAGCTTCACGACGTTGAAGTTGTAGCTGCCGCCGACCATCCAGTCGCTCTTGGTGGGCATGACTGTGCCGCTGCCGGGGTTGGTGATCTGGTCACGCTCGTAGAAGGCCGTCAGGCTCAGAGGACCGTTGAAGTACAGGGCGTTCACGCCGACGTTCTTCTTGCTCTTGTTGCCAGGAGTCGTTTGCTCGCCGAACTGGTAGTAGACATTGGCAGTCAGACCGCCGAAGCTAGGTGTCGTGTAGACCAGCATATTGCTCCAGCCGGTGTCGGCGGGCGTTGTCAGGCGGTTGCCGCCCCAGGCTGCGGTGGGCGTGTTCGCATGCAGCACCAGAGGCGAGATGGTGAACGAATCGCCGAAGGGGTTGGTCAGAATGGTGGGCAGGAAGTTGGGCGCCTTGTCGCGGCCCAGGCCGATGCGGCCGAAATTGCCGTTCAGGCCGATGTTGGCATCGCGCGAGAAAAAGGTATCGCCGGGGAAGCGGCCGGGTTCACCCGTGTCCATGCGCATGAAGGCGGTGAGGTTGAAATCGACCTTCAGGCCGCCGCCCAGGTCTTCCGTGCCCTTCAGGCCCCACCAGGAAGTGGTCATGCCGCCGGAGCCGACAACGCCCTTGCGATCCTGGCCGGCCATTTTGACCGAGCCGGCATACATATCGGCCAGTCCGGTCAGTTGCACATTGCTCTGGGCAAAAGCGGCGCCGGAGCAGGCCAGGGCTGCAGCCATGGCGATAAAAGCAGTCTTCATGAGTGTCCTCTCGAGTTAGATATTGGATTTACGTTTTGAAATATAGCGGGGGTTTGTATACAGCTTGCTCTGCAGTTCCGCGGATGCCGATGAAATCATCTTTTCAGCGATATGACAGTGGTTTTTTTACCTCAAGGACTCAGGGAAATCTCTTGTGTGCACCGTGTTGGTGCTATCGATATTGCCGTGCAAAGCGGCTGGGTGAAGCCAGCTGAGCGAGAGTGAGTACTGAGGGTTTCGTGATCAAGGAATAACAGTCATTCCTGGTGGACCAGGTTTGATCAGGAGGTTCGGGGATGACAGCGTCAGCGGATGGAACAGGAGTGACTCGGCGATGGATGCCTGCCTGGAATCGCTGAAGCGCCCACTCTTGTCGTTCCCTTGGGTAGTCTTGGTCAGGCCCTGCGCAGGGCTCGCGATTGGCCGGAGTGTGCTGTGCGTGCTGAGCGCTTATGCGGCCGGGTGTGCGTTGATATCAGGCCTGCAGCTTTCAGCACCAGTTCGATACTTTTTTGAAAAAAGTGCGCGTTTTCCCCGGGGAGGGTGTTTTTCCTCCCTATAATTCATCCCATCGACACGGAATGTAGCGCAGCCTGGTAGCGCACTTGCATGGGGTGCAAGGGGTCGCGAGTTCGAATCCCGCCATTCCGACCAAATTGAAAAGGCCTGTGATGAAAATCACAGGCCTTTTTCAATGCCGCTGCGAGGTTTGCTATGAAACCTGCAGCGTCAGATGACCGTCGTGGCTAATAACCGAGCAACTGCTTGAGTTGCAGCCTTCCCAAAAGATGGTCGAAAATCGGTTACAATAGCGTCATCGACACGGAATGTAGCGCAGCCTGGTAGCGCACTTGCATGGGGTGCAAGGGGTCGCGAGTTCGAATCCCGCCATTCCGACCAATCTAAAAGGGCTCCTAACTGTAAAGTTAGGAGCCCTTTTTCTATCCAGGTCGCATGATGTCGTACGCCTCTTCAGGGCGATGGCTCGAAGAGAGATAGAAGTGGTGTCTCAACTTCTGCTGTTGCACTCCTAGCCCTTGCGGGAGCGAAAAAGCAGCCACAGCAGATACACCCCACCCAGCAAGCCCGTCACCAGTCCAATAGGCAGATGCAGGTGCACCGGCGCCCACTGGCTGAGCAGGTCGGCCGCCAGCAGCAGCACGGCCCCCATGGCTGAGGCCGTGAAAAGAGGCACGTCGGGCGACCGGCCCAGGCGCCTGGCCACCTGGGGCGCTGCCAGCGCGATGAACGCGATGGGCCCGGCCGCTGCCGTGGCAATGGCCGTCAGGGCAACGGCGCACATCACCATGATCAGTCGGGTACGCGGCACGTTGATGCCGAGCTGGGTGGCTGCGTCATCGCCCAGTTCCAGAAGGTTGATGCGGCGGGCACACAGCAGCACGACCGGCACGATGGCGACGAAGCTGAACGCGGCTGGCACGACATGCGCCCAGGTCCGCGCACTGAGCGAGCCGGCCAGCCAGCGCTGTGCGGAAACGGCCCGGTCCAGATCGCCCATGACCAGCAGGATGGTGTTCAGGCCTGAGAGCGTGGCCCCCACGCCTATGCCCACCAGCACCAGCCTGTAGCCCCCTGCCACGCGCCGGCCGCTGGACAGCGCGAGCACGACCGCCGCCGTGGCCATGCCCGACAGCACGGCGGCCAGCGATGTCCATAGTGGTCCGGCATCGCCCAGTACGATCAGCGCAATCGCCCCGCTGGCCGCGCCCGTGGTGAAGCCGATCACGTCCGGCGAGCCCAGCGCATTGCGGGAGACGGACTGGAAGATGGCACCGGCCATGCCCAGCGCCGCACCCACGAAGACCGCCGTGAGCACGCGCGGCAGCCGCACGCGCAGAACCACGCGCTCGGCGGCGGGGCTGGCGCCCGTGTTCAGCAGACTGTCCAGCACCTCGGCCGGGCTCAGCGACAGGGTTCCCGTGCCCAGCAGCAACACACCCAGCATCAGGGTTAGAACGACCAGTGCTATGCCCGCGGCCAGCGGCCTTGGCCGCCAGCGGAACGAATATGGGCCCCAGCGCAGTACCGAGGTCTTCACGGACGCCTTCATAGCCTGCTTAACCGGTATCTGCACGCCACCCAGACAAAGAACGGCCCGCCGATCAGGCAGGCGACGATGCCCGCCGCCACTTCCGCGGGCGTTGCGATGACGCGGCCGAGCACGTCGGCGCCCAGCAGCAGCACTGCAGCGTAGAGCGCGGACAGCGGCAGGATCCAGCGGTAGTCGGGCCCGGACGAGAGGCGCGCAATATGCGGGGCCACAAGGCCGACAAACGCGATGGGGCCTACGGCAGCCGTGGCTGCGCCGGCCAGCAGCATGACCGCAACGCAGGCTAGTTGAGCGGTGGCACGGACATTGACGCCCAGCGCTAGGCCCAGGTCATGGCCCAGCGCCATGGCGTTGAGCTGGCCGACAATGGCCCAGGCCGCCGCCAGCCCCGCCGCTACGGCTGTCGCCAGCACGGCGGCGTTGGCGTTGCCGCTGCCCTCCAGTGAACCGGCTGCCCAGTGTCGGAAGCCGTCAAAGACTTCCGGAGGCGCATTGAGCAGGATGATGCCGGCGCTGGAAGTGAGCATGACGGACAGGCCGGCTCCGGCCAGCACCAGGCGCACCGGGTGCGTGCCCGCCCCCCGAGACTGGCCGAACGCGAAGACGGCCGCGCCGGCCAGCCCCGCGCCGGCAAAGGCGCACCAGACATACTGGGCCACGGTTGTCAGGTCGAAGGCCGTCATGCCGATCAGCACCGCCAGAGCTGCGCCGGCATTGACACCCAACAGGCCCGGCTCGGCCAGAGGATTGCGGGTCACGGCCTGCATGAGCGCGCCAGCAACGCCCAGGGCCATGCCGGCCAGGATGGCCACCACGGTACGAGGCATGCGCAGCAGGTTGACCACCAGATGTCGGTCATCGCCCAGGTCCGGTGCGCGCAGTGCCCCGAGGATGTCGGCCAGCGCAATGTCGCGCGAGCCCACGGTGATGCTCAGCATGGCGATGAGGCCTAAGGCCAGCATGCCGGTCGTCAAGCCCAGGCTGCGACTGCGGCGCCGGCGTGAGCCTTGAGCGGGCCGCGCCATCGCGCGTTCAGGCAATTCATGCATGGCTCAGTGGAAATGGCTGGCCACGGCATCGACCATCTGTTGCCCGGAGTAGTAGTCGATGCGAAACGATGTCGGCCCCAGCGCATAGACGCGCCGGCCGGCGACGGCTGGAAGGTTGGCCAGCAGCGGGTCGGCCAGGAAGGTCTGGACATCGCTTTGCGAGGCGCCCAGCAGAAAGACGGCATCCCCGGTGATGGCGGCCGACAGGTTTTCGCGGGAAATGAATTCGAAGTCCGAGGAGCGCGTCACCTGCGCGGCCAGCGTGGGCGGCAGACCTTCCACCTTGAAGCCCAGCGCGGCCAGCAGCCGCGCATGCGGGCTGGCAGGACGGCCGATGGAGTAGCTGCCGGCCAGGTTGTAGGCGACGATGCTGACCGGCTTGGCGGGTGGCGTGATGGATGCGGCGGCCTGGGCGACGTGGGCATCGAAGCGGGCAATCGCCGCCGCTGCCTCCTTCGTGCGACCGGTGATGCTGCCCAACTGCGTGGCGATGTCCTGCCAGGACTGGCTGGAGTAGTCGACCATGACCATGGGAACGCCCTGGGCCTGCAGCTCGGAACGGTGCTGGGCCACGCTGTCGGCGCCGGTGGCAGAGGCCACCAGCAGATCAGGGTTGGCGCCCAGGACGGCCTCAATGTCGAACTGCAGGTTGCGGTAGAGCACCTGCACGTCACGTTTGTCGGCAACATGGGCCCATTGCGAGAAAAAGCCCTTGTCGTCGGTCAACCGGCTGGGCGTGGTGGCTGCGGTTGCCGCCACGGGGGCATCGATGGCCAACAGGATGCCCGTCACGCTGGGTGAGGTGGACACGATGCGCTGCGGTAGCGAGGTCTGCTGCGTGGCGCCCGCCTCGGGGGCGGTGTTGCGCTGCATGAGCGCGATACCGGCCAGCACGGACAGTGCCGCAGTTGCGCCCAGGGCGGTAAGTTTTAGTCTGTTCATATCGATCTGACCGTGACAGGGCCGAGTGCATCCAGGTTCTTCAGGGTATTCCTCATTGTAGAATGCATTCCAAATTTGTAATGCCTAAGAACCTATTGCTTGTGGGGCATGACCGGCCATGACACATCGACTGAGTGCTGATGCAGTGACGCTGCGCTACGGCGAGCGCACCATTTCGCAGGGCCTGTCCCTTGCTGTTCCAGATGGTTCCTTTGCCGTCATCGTGGGGCCGAACGCCTGCGGCAAGTCCACCCTGCTGCGCGCGCTGTCGCGCCTTCTGGCACCGGCCATAGGGAGGGTCATCCTGGATGGCAGGCATATCGCGCAATGGCCTGCCAAGGAGGTCGCGCGGCGCCTGGGATTGCTGCCGCAAAGCGCGATCGCGCCCGAGGGCATCACGGTGGCAGACCTGGTGGCGCGTGGGCGCTACCCCCATCAGTCTTTCCTGAAGCAGTGGACGGATGCCGACGAGCAGGCTGTGGCCGAGGCCATGCAGGCCACTGATGTGATGGCCCTTTCGGATCGGCTTCTGGACGAGTTGTCAGGCGGGCAGCGCCAACGTGTGTGGATTGCGATGGTGCTGGCGCAGCAGACGCCCATCCTGTTGCTGGATGAGCCCACGACGTTTCTGGACATTGCACACCAGATCGAGTTGCTGGAGTTGCTGGCGGACCTCAACCGGGCCGGCCGCACCGTGATTGCGGTGCTGCACGATCTCAACCAGGCCTGCCGCTACGCCTCACACCTGATCGCCATGCGTGACGGGCGCATCGCCGCACAGGGCAAGCCCGGGGCGATCTTTACCGAGCAATTGGTTGAGGAGGTGTTCGGCCTGTCATCGGTGATCATTCCTGACCCTGTGACCGGGACTCCCCTGGTGGTGCCAAGGGGGCGCAAGGCGGTGCATGCCATGCAAGGCTGAAGCGCCTGGGTATCTTCTTGCGCGTTGTTTCTAGGGAGAGTCTGAGCCAAAGGCTCGTCCGCCTGTAGCCTGGTTGATCAGGCTGGCTTCGCGCAGCAGCGCATGTCTGTCGTCGGGCGACTTGAGCTGGCCCAGGTCAGAGACAGTGGTGACCGCGCAGGCGATCTCATGCTGTGCGTCGAACACCGGGGCTGCCTGGCCCGTGACGTTGGACAGAAGGTGGCTGGTCAATTCGGACCAGCAGCGCTCGCGCACTTCATCGAGCACGGCCTTGGTCGGTGGCTTGCCGCGGAAATGGGCGGGTTGCTGGCGGCGCGCGGCGTCGATGGTGGCCTTGGGCAGGAAGGCCTGGAACACCAGACCGCAGGCGGTGTTGTCTATGGGAAGGATGTCGCCAAGCGCCAGCGGATTGATAGAGAAGTAGGCGCTTCGATACCAGCGCACCAGGGTCGGCCCGCGGTCGGTCCAGATGGCCACGCCGCCGCTGAGCGCGTGCTGGTGTGTCAGCGACTTCATATGCTGCGCCGCAATTTCCACCGCATCCACGCGCTTGAGCGCGCCAATGCCGATGCTCAGTGCCGCGCTGCCCAGGTCGTAGAGGCCGCTGGCCGGGTCCTGTCTTGCCAGACCTTCCTTGACCAGGCTTTGCAGGTAGCGGTGGGCCGTGGAGCCCCCCGTTCCAGTGCGCCTTGCCACCTCGCCAAGCGCCAGCTCGCTTTCGGCATTGGCCAGGACCATGAGGAAGCGGGCGGCGATCGAGACCGACTGGATGGTGCCGGAGCGCTTCTCCCCGGCGGTTGTCTGAGGTGTTGTTGTTTTCAAAGGCTCGGCTTCCTTGCCTGTACTTGGAGCATCGCAGGTGGGCGCCCGGGCGCCGCTGGTCTCGATGATACCGGCTCCTTTCGGGTGGAAGGCCCCCCCGGTTCGCATACATCTTTTCAGTGTTGTTCTTTTTTCCGCAGGTAGGAATGAATTCCTAATGGTGGAATTTATATGCATCATGCTGTAACATAAAAACAAGAATCATTCTCATTAAAGGAAGATGCCGTGAAACTGTGTTTGCATCGCAGGCTCCCCTCCCAGGCGGGCGCTGTCGTACTCTCAACCTTGATGGCGCCGGCCGGCGTCTTTGCACAGGGTGTGCCGGGCTCCGAAGGCGAGGGGGAAACCGCCACGCTTGATGTGGTCGTGGTCAGCGGTGAAAAGGTCAGACGCGAACTCAAGGACACGGCATCCTCCGTGTCGGTCAAATCTGGCAAGGACATCGAGAAGGAGGAGAGCGGCAATGCCTCGGTTCACGAGGTGCTGCATGACGTGCCCAACGTGATCTACACCGACACGGTGGGTGCGCCCATCATCCGCGGACAGGACACGCAGGGCCCCAACAACGGGCAGAACGTCTTCTGGGGCGGCACGGTACCGCGCGCCACCATCAACCTCGATGGCCATTACCTCAACTACAACGAGATGTTCTTCGGTGCCACCTCGGTCTGGGATGTGGAGAGCATCGAGGTGTTCCGTGGCCCGCAGACCACCTCGCAGGGCGCGAATGCGATTGCCGGCGCCATCATCGTCAACACCAAGGATCCGAGCTTCAAGCCCGAGGCGGCCTACCAGCTGGAGGCCGGCAACTACAACTCGCACCGCGCCTCCATCGCCGTCTCCGGCCCCGTGGGCGAGGAGCTGGCCGCGCGGCTGGCCGTGGACTACTCGGGGCGCGACACCTTCATCGACTACAACAATCCGCGGTTCCAGCAGGGCCAGGCCAACCAGGATTTCCGTGCGCTCAACGCGCGCCTGAAACTCCTGTGGCTGCCAAACAGCATTCCCGGCCTGGAGGCCAAATTCACCTACTCGCACAACGACAGCAACCGCCCGACCCAGGAGGCCGCTTCAGCTCCGTTCGGCGCGCTCAAGCACTGGACGACGACCATGCCCAGCTGGAAGCAAAAAACCGATACCGGCATTCTCGATCTGAGCTACGAACTGGGCAACGGCATGCGGCTGGTCAACCAGGCCCAGTATTCGCGCTCGTCCGTGCAGCGCTACACCGGCATTTCCGGCGAGGGTGATGCCGATATCCGCCAGAATAATTTCTCCAACGAATTCCGCGCCCTCGTGGGCAACGAGAAAGATCGCCTGAGCGGCTTTGGCGGCATCTATTACGCCCGTACCAGCACCGACGAAAGCCTGCTGCTGCGCGGCCTGTCCGCCTTCGACGACACGAAGAAGAACCTGGGCCTCTTCGGCGAGCTGAACTGGCGCCTGGCCGACCGCTGGACCCTGAGCAGCGGGCTGCGCTACCAGCGCGACGAGGTGGTGCGCAACGGCACATCGGTGCTGGCGCCCAGCGCGCTGGGCTACACGCAGACGTTCTCGGCCCTGCTGCCCAAGGTGTCGCTGGCCTATGCCGCCACTCCGCGCTGGACGGTGGGCACGCTGGTCAGCCGGGGCTACAACCCGGGCGGTGTGTCGCTGAACCTCACCAGCCGGCAATGGGCCTATTTCAAGAAGGAATCGGTCTGGAACTACGAGCTCTTCAGCCGGGCGAGCCTGCTGAACGACAGGCTGATGCTCAACACCAACCTGTTCTACATGGACATGCGGGACGCGCAGTACAACATCCCGGTGGTGATCTCGCCGGGCGTGGCTCAGTCCTACACCATCAACGCCGAGAAGGCCCATGCCTATGGCTTTGAACTGGGCGCCGACTACCGCGCGCTGGACAATCTGAGGATCAAGGCCGGCGCCGGCGTGCTGCGCACGAGGATCGAGGAGATGAGCAGCAACCCCGGCTACGAGCACAACCGCTTCGCCCGCTCGCCCGGCTACACCGTCAGCGTCGGTGTGAGCTGGGATGCCACTCCCCGGTTCAATGTCTCGGCTCAGGTGCGCCACCTGGACGGCTACTACTCCGATACAGCCAACACCCGTGCCTATGTGGTTGGCTCCAACACCATCACCGACCTGCGCATGAGCTACGCGTACAACGCGCACGTGCAACTGTACGGCTACATCAAGAACGTCTTCGACAGGCGGGCACCCACTTACCTGCAGCAAAACCGCGGCATCGGCGGCATCGAGGCCAGTATGACGGCGCCACGCATGATCGGCGTGGGCGTGCGCGGAACGTTCTAAGAGGGAAAGGATGCAAGCATGACAAAGCGCAAACCACTGCATATCGGCCTTTCGCTGGCCCCCACCTGGCTGAGCGGCGACGCCTGGAGGCGACCCGGCAGCAATATCGAAGGGCTGTATTCCAGCGACTTCGCGCTCGACCTGGCCCGGCGCGCGGAGGCCGCGCACCTGGACTTCGTCTTCCGGCCCGACGTGAGCTTCCTGCCCATGGAAGGCCTTGAGGCGGGCGCCGGCTTCGCCAGCCTGGACCCCACGGTACTGATGGCCGCGCTTGCGCGCGAGACTTCGCGCATCGGCCTGGTGTCCACGGTCTCCACCACCTTTTTTCCGCCTTATGCAGTGGCGCGCCAGCTCCAGTCGCTGCACTGGATCAGCAACGGCCGCGCCGGCTGGAACATCGTCACGGCCCTGCAGGGCCACGAGAACTTCGGGCTGCAGGCCATGCCCGATGCCGATGAACGCTATGCGCGGGCCGCAGAGTTCACCGACGTTGTGCGCCGGCTGTGGGCCAGCTTCCCCAACGAGGCCTTGAAGATTGACCGGGACAGCGGCCGCTACGCCGATGCCTCGCTGGTCCACCCCATAGACCACGAGGGACCGCACCTGAAGGTGCGCGGCCCGCTGAACCTGCCGACTTTCGGCGGCCCGCGCATTCCGCTGGTGCAGGCGGGCGCGTCCAGCACAGGGCGCGACTTTGCCGCATCGGTGGCAGACATTGTTTTCGCCCCCACGCCGGACCTGGACGCGGCGCTGGAGCTGCGCCGGGACCTGTCTCGGCGCGCCCAGCGCCATGGCCGCCAGGCGCAGGATGTGCGCCTGCTGCCCGGCCTGAGCCTGTACCTGGCCGACACCCGCGAACAGGCCCGGGAGATGTTCCAGCAGACGCACGGCCGGGTGGACAGGGGCCGCAAGCTGGCATCGATCAAGGCCATGGTCGGCCTGGACCTGGCGGACTGGCCCGCGGACCGTCCGATCACCCGCGCCGACCTGCCGGCGCCAGTGGCGACACCTTCCAGCCGCACGCATGCGAATCTGCTCAGGCGCCTGATCGAGCGCGAGTCACTGCGGATCGACGAACTGCTGCTGCGGCCGGAAATCCTCTCGGCCGCGCACTGGCAGGTGGTCGGCACGGTGGACGATGCCGTCGCTCAGATCACCGAATGGAGCGCCGCCGGCGCCATCGACGGCTTTCTGGCCGCGCCCGGCGGCTCCGTGGAGTCCCTGTATTGCGTGCTGGAGCAGTTGGTGCCCCGCCTGGTGGACGCCGGCCTGTTCCGCTCCCGCTACACAGGCACCACGTTCATGGAGCACCTTGAAGAGTCGCGTCAGGAGCGTGTTCATGCAGCAGCCTACCCATCTGCTCGCTCGTAGCGGCGATCACGCAGCTTAGTTGTCGCAGTCACGTCCGTCATTGGCCGCAATACTCTGTGGGCTAAACCCTCCCTGGGCTTGCAGTTGGAGTCGATTGCCTGTGGATCAGGACATTCTTTGTTACGTTGGCGCCTGCCAATGAGATACGGAGAAAAAGCATGGCGAGAGCATCGCTGTGCTTGGGGCGTCACACCAGCGCAGCCCGCCAATGCCGCGGCGGCCGCTGATGCGCTGCGCTAGCGCGTGAAGGCGCAGCACTTGACGTCGATCAGTTGGTGACTCGGTTTCCTGCTGCCCTTGATGTTGATCATCGTGCGGCCTTGGCGTTTTATGTTCATCGGCGCAGGCGCGCAACTTTTCCCGGATGTGCTGTCACCTTCCCAGCCCCTGGCCGGAACCTGCGTGTAGGTCATCGGGATATTGCTGGTGTCGCTGTCGCCCGGCTCACGCGGGTCGGCCTGGTTGCTTCCGCGCCAGCTCCCTGCGCGAGAGGCTCCTGCATGTCGATGAACACGGCCGATGCCGTGGCCAGAGCAGGCATTCTTGGGGGCAGACACTTGCCCTAGCTGTTGGTCTTTCCTACCCGATAGCGTGTGTTGTCCAGAACCAAGAATTGGTGGCAGCATTTGCCTGCACACGCTTCGTGGAACGGTGCTGTGAGCTGCTCTAAACCTACGGCTCCGGCCTGAGCCACAGCCAGAGCAATACGCAGGCCATGATGCTCAGCGTCATGGCCGTGAGCCATGGCTTGTACGAGAAATACAAAATCAGCAGGCTGCTGGCGCCCATGCTGACGGTTGCCGTCCATTTGGCACGGCGGCTGACCTTGCCGCCAGTGTCCCAGTTGTGCAGCAGCGGGCCGAACACACGGTGAGCATAGAGCCAGCGATGCAGTCTGGGTGAGCTGCGCACAGCCGCCCAGGCGGCCATCAATATGAATACCGTGGTGGGCATGCCGGGAACCACGGCGCCTATCAGCCCCAATATCACGCAAACCAGCGCAAAGGCAATGAGCAGATAGCGCAGCGGCGCGGAAAGCTGCTTGGATTCCAGGTGCGGTTCTTCGCGAGGGGTTTCGGGCGGTGGTGGCAGATCGTTCATGAGGCAGAAGGTGGGCCGCAGAAGCTGGTGAAGCTGCAGCCTGGCACGGCTCCCATATTAGTCAGCATTGCAGACCGCTCGGGCTTTGTGGCTGCGATGCTGGCGGTATTTGTCACGTCCTTGTCCCTGCTTGCGTGGAGTGAAACCGCATAATCGGTGCGCATGGCCTGGCGACCGATTGGCGACCAGCATGGAATTGATTCAAGGAGCAAGACAATGACCCCCACCCCGAGCGCCGATATGTCCGATGTGATTGCCGAAGTCCGTGGCAAGCTGGGCATGATTACGCTCAACCGGCCCAAGGCGCTCAATGCGCTGTCTCTGGGCATGGTGCGCGATCTGCTGGGTACTTTGCTGGCCTGGCAAAAAGACGACTCGATTCTGGGCGTGGCCATTCGTGGCAGCAACAAGGAAGGGGTGTTCGGGGCGTTCTGCGCCGGTGGCGACATTCGTTTCCTGCACGCGGCCGGCAGCAGCGGCAATCCGCAGCTCGAAGATTTCTTCACCGAGGAATATGCCCTCAACCATCTGATTCACAGCTTTGGCAAGCCCTATATCGCTTTCATGGATGGCATCGTCATGGGCGGCGGCATGGGCATCAGCCAGGGCGGCTCGCTGCGTATCGTGACCGAGCGCACCAAGATGGCAATGCCCGAGACGGCCATTGGCCTGTTCCCCGATGTGGGGGGGGGCTATTTCCTCTCGCGCTGCCCCGGTGCCGTGGGCGAATGGCTGGCCTTGACCGGCGACACCATCGGCGCGGGCGATGCCCTGGCTTTTGGTCTGGCCGATGGCTGCATTCCTGCCGAACAGCAGGCAGAGCTGTGGGAGACCCTGGCGACCACGGATTTTGCCAATGTGGAGGCGCTCAATGCCGTGGTGCGCTCCCGCTTTGTGAGCACCGAGCCCAAGACAACCGCTCACCGCGCGGAAATCGATGCCTGTTTTTCTCAGCCCACGGTGGCTGCGGTTGTGCAGGCCTTGCAGGCTGGCAGCGAATGGGCCCAGGCCGAGGCTGCCACGCTGCGCAAGCGCTCGCCCCTGATGCTGCATGTGGTGCTCGAGCAAATCCGCCGTGCGCGCCAGATGGATCTGGCCGAAGATCTGCGCATGGAGCGCGATATGGTGCGCCACTGCTTTTATCTGCGTCCGGGTCGCAGCGAGACCGTGGAGGGCATCCGCGCACTGGCGGTGGACAAGGATCACAGCCCGCGCTGGAATCCCGCCAGCATCGAAGAGGTGAGCGATGCCGAGTGGCAAGCGTTCTTTGACAGCCCCTGGCCTGCGCATTCGCACCCGCTGGCGGGGCTGAAGGACTGATTGAAGTTCTCATTCAGAAAGCCCGGCAGGTTTGTGGCCTGTCGGGCTTTGTTTTTGATAGCCATCAGCGCTTTGAAAGTAAGCGTCTGAGGGGGATTCGAGTATTAATTCAGGATGACGGCCGCGGATGCTTGTCGGAGCCTGAGTCTGAAAGGCTCGCAAGCGCCTGCGCCAGCAGCGCTATCGAGCGGGGGGCACATCCCTCGGCATCGTTGCTGATAGTCACAAAAGCGGGTTGACCGGCACCGGTGATGCCGGCAATCGTGCGGGCCAGCCGCTCGCGGGTATGCCGATCTTCGCTGAGGATCTCGTTGAACGGCTGGTGCTTCTTCTGGGCATCGGCATAGCCATAGGCGCCAAAGATGCGATTCAGGTTCCAGCGGCACACCAGTGGCCCGGGCCACAGCGCACGCAGCATGGGCAACTGCTCTTCAATCGTAGGCATCTTGCCGTGCAGGCCCAGACAATAGGTTGCGCCATGGGTCTTGAGTGTCTGGGGGAGCGCCGGGGTCAGCAGCTCGGGGTCTCTGACCTCGACGGCCACGACGACTTGCGGATGTGCTTGTAGCGCCTGCCTTACGGCGGACAGCAGCAGTCCGAGCTTGTCCATCAGCAGGCCGGGGCGGCTGAGCAGACTCCACGGCAGGGGGCTGAGCTGAAAGACCAGAACGCCCAGCTTGCTGCCCAGTCCTTCGAGTGTGGGCTCCACAAAATGCTCTATGGCCAGGTGAGGGTCGAGAAACGCCGGGTTGGCTTCGCGCGGCTTGCCTTCCTCGCTGCGTACCTGGGCATCGGTGATTCCGGCCGGGCATTTGACGACAAAGCGAAAGTCGTCATCGACCTGCGCGGCAAATGCGGCGTACTGGCTGACTGTCAGCGGTCGCCAGAAGCTGCGGTCGACGCAGACGGTGCGCAGCAGTGGGTGCTGGTGATAGGCCGTCAGACCTTTTTTGGCCAGCACGCTGCTGTCGTAGGCACCGTCCCAGATCAGGCCTTCCCAGCCCGGGTAGGACCAGGTCGAGACGCCCATGCGCAGCAGGGGAGGCAGTTGCGCGGCCAGGTCCTGGTACTGCGCAGCTGCAGGGGCCAGAGAAATAGCGCCGCGCCTGAGTTTGCGTTCAACTGTGTCATCGGCCTGCGGCGCTTCTTCAGTCCGAGCCTTACCGGTACCGTCTCCGGGTGGAGGCAGCTCATCGGCAAAAAAATCGTCCTGGAAGGTATCGGGCATGTCGCAATAATTTTAATGAAATTGGCCTTCCGTGCATGCTCATCAAGGAAAAGCAGCTATGGAAAGCATAGTTTTTAAGGTTTGCTTGCACTTATGCTGGATATCGAGGGCAGTCTGGCGGCATGCCTATGGCAAACTCATTGGCTTCCTGTGTTGAACGCCGTGGGGCGAATATCGAATGCAAAAAATCATTGGTCAGATTGCTCAAGAACTGAATGTCAAGCCGCAGCAGGTGAGCGCGGCTGTGGAGTTGCTCGATGGCGGCGCCACGGTTCCGTTTGTGGCCCGCTACCGCAAGGAGGCTACGGGCGGTCTGGACGATACGCAACTGCGCACGCTGGACGAGCGCCTGACCTATCTGCGTGAGCTGGACGACCGCCGTGAGACGGTGCTCAAGGCCATTGACGAGCAAGGCAAGCTGACCGATGCGCTGCGTCTGGCGATTGCCAGTGCGCCGACCAAGCAGGAGCTGGAGGACATTTACCTGCCCTTCAAGCAAAAGCGCCGTACCAAAGGCCAGATTGCCAAGGAGTTCGGCATCGAGCCGCTGGCCGACAAGCTGTTTGCCGACCCCACACTGGATCCGCACAAGGAAGCCGAGGCTTTCTGCAAGCCAGCGACGACCCTGGACGATGGCAAGCCCGGCCCCGACTTCAGCACCACCTTTGCCGTGCTGGACGGCGTACGCGACATCCTGTCCGAGCGCTGGGCCGAAGACCCGGCACTGGTGCAGAAGCTGCGCGAATGGCTGTGGGATGAGGGCCTGCTCAAGTCCAAGAAGGTCGAGAGCAAGAACGAAAACGACCCCGAGGTCGCCAAGTTTCGCGACTACTTCGAATACGACGAGCCCATTGGCCGCGTGCCCTCGCACCGTGCCCTGGCCGTGTTCCGTGGCCGTGCACTGGAGGTTCTCGAAGCGAAGCTGGTGCAACCGGTCGAGCCTGAACCGGGCCAACCCAGCCTTGCTGAAGGCAAGATCGCGCTGCACCTGGGCTGGAGCCATGCCAAGCGCGCCGCTGACGATCTGATTCGCAAATGCGTCGCCTGGACATGGCGTGTGAAGCTGAGCCTGTCCACCGAGCGCGACCTGTTCAGCCGCCTGCGCGAAGATGCCGAGAAGGTGGCCATCAAGGTGTTTGGCGACAATCTGCGCGACCTGCTGCTGGCGGCGCCCGCCGGCCAGCGTGCCGTGATCGGCCTAGACCCCGGCATTCGCACCGGCGTCAAGGTGGCCGTGGTGGACAGCACCGGCAAGCTGGTGGACACCACCACCATCTACCCGCACGAGCCGCGCCGCGACTGGGATGGTTCTTTGGCCGTGCTCGCCCGTCTGGTGGAAAAGCACGATATCAATCTGATTGCCATCGGCAACGGCACGGCCAGCCGCGAGACGGACAAGCTGGCGGCGGACCTGATCAAGATAGCCTCCAAGGCCGACAAGAAGATCGACAAGGTGGTGGTGAGCGAGGCAGGTGCCTCGGTCTATTCGGCCAGCGAGTTTGCGGCGCAGGAAATGCCGGACATCGATGTGAGCCTGCGTGGTGCGGCATCGATTGCCCGCCGCCTGCAGGATCCGCTGGCCGAACTGGTCAAGATCGACCCCAAGAGCATTGGCGTGGGCCAGTACCAGCACGATGTGAACCAGAGCGAGCTGGCGCGCCAGCTGGATGCCGTGGTCGAGGATTGCGTGAACTCCGTGGGTGTGGACTTGAACACTGCTTCGGCTCCGCTGCTGACACGCGTCTCAGGCCTGTCGGGTTCGGTCGCCAAGTCGGTCGTGCGCTGGCGCGATGCCAATGGCTCGTTCAAGAACCGCAAGCAACTGATGGAAGTGGCCGGTCTGGGGGCCAAGACCTTCGAGCAGGCCGCAGGCTTTCTGCGCATTCGCGGTGGCGACAATCCGCTCGATATGACAGGCGTTCACCCCGAAACCTATCCCGTGGTGGAGCAGATCATTGTCTCTACCGGCAAACCCGTGGACCAGATCATGGGTCGTGGCGAGGTGCTCAAGTCTTTGAAGCCTGAACAGTTTGCCAATGACAAATTTGGTGCTGTGACCATCAAGGACATTCTTGGCGAGCTGGAGAAGCCCGGCCGCGACCCGCGCCCCGACTTTGTCGTCGCCCGCTTCAATGATGGTGTGGAAGACATCAAGGATCTGAAGGAAGGCATGACGCTGGAGGGCACGGTCAGCAACGTGGCCCAGTTCGGCGCGTTTGTGGACTTGGGCGTGCATCAGGACGGACTGGTGCACGTGAGCCAGATGAGTCACAAGTTCATCGAAGATGCGCGTGAAGTGGTAAAGACCGGGCAGATCGTCAAGGTCAAGGTGCTGGAAGTCGATGTGGACCGCAAGCGCATCAGCCTGACCATGAAGCTGGACGCAGCGCCTGCGCGCCGCGATGGCCCGCGCGACAACCGCTTTGAAGGCGCTGGTCGTGGCAACAGTTACGGCGCCGGCAACCGTGGTGGCTATGCGCAACCCCAGCGTGGCAGCCAGCCCACAGAGCAAAACGCCATGGCATCAGCCTTTGCGAAGTTGCAAGGATTAAAGAAATAATCTCCTACCGGGCCGCCACTTAATTCATATTACAGGCGGCCTTTTTTGTGGGAGCACATCAATGCGCAAAGCGAGAGGGCGGGTAATACTGCCGGCCATAGGGGTGGCAATCTTGGTGGTCTTTATCGGCGCCAAGATGGCATCGCGCGGCTGGATATCGTTGGACAGAATCAAAGATAAGGCCCATGCCCAGCAGCCTGCCCCCCTGGTCTGGCCACCAGCCCTGGCGCCAGAGAACGATGACTTTTGTCATACCGTCAAGCTCAATCTTGCCCAGGTTGACAAGGCCCAGGAAGAGGGCATCAACATAGATCAGCAGCGGCGCTGCATCACGCGTGTAGCGATGGCAGAGCATGAGGTGGCCAAAGTGCGTCACGCTGCCGCTCGCAAGCAGCACGAGAGCCAGCGCGCGGAGCAGGTGCAGATCGAGCAGGTGGTGGATCAACAGATCGCTTCTGGCGAAATCGCTCTGCAAAACCTGATGCAGGCTCGCGCCGGCAAGACAACACAGATTGCGACAGCCTTGTTGCCGGCGGCCCATAAGCCTATCCAGCCGATGCCGACACCGCCTTCTCAGCTGTTTGTTCCCATGAGCTATCGGAGCGGGGATCTGAAACTCAATGCCTTTGTCACCCCGGATCCCAGAGATGGGAGGAAGCAGCCTTTGATGGTCTGGCTGACGGGGGGAGATACCAATAGCCTGGACGATTTCTGGAGCGAAGGGCCAGCCGCCAATGATCAAAGCGCCAGCGCTTTTCGCAAGGCTGGCATGGCGATGCTGTTTCCCGCATTGCGCGGCGGCAATGACAATCCCGGCCAGCGTGAGTATTTCTGGGGGGAAGTGCAGGACGTGGCAGCAGCCATCCTGCAGGCTGCACAGCTGCCTTATGTCGATCCGGCACGCATCTATCTCGGTGGGCACAGCACCGGAGCCACGCTGGCCTTGCTGACGGCGACGGCTGGCTTGCCCGTTCAGGGGGTGTTCGCTTTTGGTCCGGTGGACGAGATCGGCGGCTATGGCTGGCCCGTGAAATGGGGCTCGCTCTCGGCGGATGAAAAGCGCTTGCGTTCGCCCGTCTACTGGCTGCATGCCATAAAGAGCCCGACGTGGATCATCGAGGGCAGCAAGAGCCCCGGCAATATCAACAGTCTTGACAATATGTGCGCCGCACGAAAATCGAATCAGCTGCACTGTGTCTCGGTTCAGGGGGCTGATCACTTTTCCGTGTTACAACCCCTGACACGCAAGCTTGCCAGCCAGCTGGTCATGGGTCAGCCAGTGCAACTGAATAGAGATGAAAAGCTCTGACCTTCCTATGGGCCCACTCGTGTTCATTTCGTGGTGGCGACAGCCTTGCCACTGCCTTTGATCCAGATGAGCCGCGTCAAACCATTGAGCCTGTCAACGTTGCTGGAGCAGCATGTATTGCTGCCAAGCCAGCCGCGCGTCGTTGCGCTGCTGTCGAGTGAACTGCGCAAGCCGGAGCCCGGCATGCGCAGCCTGGTGCAATTGTTTTCCAGCGATCCGGTTCTGACCGCTCGTCTGCTGGCTGCGGCCAATGGGCCAGCGCATCTGCTGGGGCAGCGCGTGCACAACATTCCCGAAGCACTGGTGCTGCTGGCGCCGGTTCAGTTGCGGCAATTGGTGCAGAAGGCGGCTCCAGTCAGCGCATCTCATGTTTCGGCAGGCTGGAGTCTGGCGAATTTCTGGCGCTACAGCCTGGACACGGCACGCATGGCGCGCGCGCTTGCAATGTCGGTTCAGGCCAACGCCTCGCAGGCCTATGCGTTGGGACTGCTGCATGGCCTGGGAGAGTTGTTGCTGCAGGCTGCCGACCCTGACACTTTCTTCCGACTTTCCGAGTTGCTGGAGCCCATGCATCCCAAGCGCCCCCAGGTGGAAATGCAGCTGATGGGCTATTGCTCGGGCCAGATTACGGCCCATCTGGCGCGACAGTGGAATTTTCCGGAGCAGATCAGCGATGCCTTTCAGTTCATGCATGCGCCGATGGAGCAGCCTGTATTCGAGCCTTTGACGGGGGTGCTGCATCTGGCCATCTGGCGGGCATCGACCCGCGCGCTTAACTGGGGTGAGCGCCAGCTGGCTGTGACTTTCCCTGCTGAAACTGGACTGGCGCTGAGCATGGACATCGACATGGTGCTGCGTCAGGCATCCATCGACTGGCACGCGGCAGGCTCTCTGGATGTTCAGTTTTAGGGCTCCTGGGCGCCTGGGATGAGGAGTCGGCGGTTTTGAGTAGGTGTCGTCAGAAAACCGTGATTACTCAAATTGCATTTTTTCTTACGCTGAGTTGCAGTTTTAATTGCTAAAAACTATCTAATGACGCGCTGGGGAGTTTTTATCTATATGGTGTCTTGAGCACCATCCTGAGTCCCCGGCAGGCAACTCTGGCCAGGAGAGAGAAATGGACCCGAACGGTGCAAACAACTCTGGTGATGCCTTGATGCTCCGACCCATGGCTGTGGAGCTCGGTAGTCCTTCCATGTGGCCCGATCATATGGTGGGGCAGCCCGACAAGCCCGTCAGAGTGCTGTTGGTGGACGATGATGCGCATCTACGCATGGTGATCGCACAGGAAATCATGAATGATCGACGCACCATGGTGGTTGCTCAGGCGGACAACCTCAAGGATGCAAGAAAAGCCATTCGTCAACATGAGTTTGATGTCATGTTGCTGGACCTGAAGCTGGGGGCTGACGATGGTCTTGAGTTGATCGAGGTGATGAAAAGCCAACGCCCGCAGGCCGAGGTCATTGTGGTTTCGGTGGTGGAGACGGAGGAGCAGGTGTTGCACGCCTTCGAGCTGGGAGCAACCGGCTATCTGGTCAAGAACTCCTGGTTTGGCAACTATCCTCAAGCGGTGTTGCAGGTCGTCAATGGCGGTGCATCCATCACTCCCAGTCTCGCCAGGCGGCTGTTGCAGCGGTATGACAAGCGGCCGGCCACCGGGGCCGTGCCGGGGGCCGGTATGTCCGACAGGCTCTCCAGCCGCGAATGCGAGGTCTTGCGCATGGTTGCCAGTGGCAATACCAGTGCAGAGATCGGCGTGCAGTTGGAGATCAGCACCATGACGGTCAACACGCACATCAAGAACATCTATCGCAAGCTCCAGGTGCGCACCCGAGCACAAGCCGTGCGTTTCGCCTACCTGCGTGGCTGGTTCTAGGCGCCAGTATCTGCGAACGCATTCACCATGTCCTACGTCTGGCAGCTGCTTCTGTGGAGTGTTCAGCTGCTGCTGTGGCTGCCCTGGCTTTTGCAGCCTGGAGCGGTGTTCAATTCAGCTCCCTGGTGGACTGCTGCGCTAGGCGCGGCGGGCAGCATGGCGGCTGTCGTCTGGCTGTTGCCTCTGGCATATCGCAGCGTGCTGTGGCGCAGACGTAAAAGCGCACGTCCATCGAGAGAGGTACAGCTGGAGCGCAGGCGCATAGCGGAGGCATTGCATGACGATGTCGGCAGCCAACTGGTGCAGCTGATCAGCCTGACAGGGCTCGGCACGGACCCGGCGATTCGCAGCAACGCAGAACAATGCCTGCTCGATCTAAGGCTGATTGTTGATTCCATGGATAGCCGAAACGAACCCTTGGGTGTCCTTCTTGCACGTTTCAGGCACAGGCTGCAACCTGTGCTGGATCATCGAGGCATGAATCTGCACTGGGATGTTTGGGACCCGGAGATGTCTGGCGATGCCGGCAGTCTGCCATGCGGCGCCATGGCCGAGGAAATCATGGCAGTGGTGAAGGAGGCCGTGAGCAATGTGCTGCAGCACACTGACGCGCCTGAACTCTGGATCACGCTGGCTGCCGACGAACAGTGGAAAAGTGCTTCAAATGTTTCAGATGCCTCCTTTGTGCATGCTCGCCTGAGCATTGAGGATGCGGGGCCCGTCAGACCGGCTGATGGCAGGCAAATCCCGGGCTTAACATCTGCTGGCATGGGGTGGGTCAATATGCGCCGCAGAGCGCTTGTCATGGGGGCGAAACTGAGCATCTCCGCTCGACCCGGTGGCGGTACCTCGGTCACGCTCAACTGGTGAAGTCGCCGAGCTGATCGCGAGCAACGGGGCTTGCAAGCACAATGCCCACATGACGTCATCCACAAGAGCATTGCGAATCTATGCCGGTCTCAAGGCGCGGCAATCTATAGAGCGGCGGGGCTTGCAGCCGGATATGGTCAGAGTCATACCGGCGGCTGCAGGCGGTCCCAAGGGCTTGATTCTCGGACCTCTGGATCGCTTCATCTTTGGACAGTGGTTGCAGGCCAGCGCGCAGCCGGTGGATCTGATTGGTGCCTCCATCGGTGCCTGGCGCATGGCGACAGCTTGCCTGGACGCACCAGTGGAAGCCTTTGAGCGACTGGAGCGTGACTATATTGCACAGCGCTTCGATCCCCCCGAAGGGCAGAGGCGCACGCCGTCGTCGCTGGTCAGTGAGCGGTTTGCGCAGTCGCTGCAGGATTTTTACGGGGGGCGTGTGAGTGAGGTTCTGGCGAATCCGCGTTATAGGCTGCATGTGATCGCCGCCCGCGGGCGTGGCCTGCTGTCACGTGCATCGCCCTGGCGCACTCCATTGGGCTATGCGGCCGCGTTTGCAGGCAATGCATTGCATCGGTCGGCATTGGGCTGCTTGCTGGAGCGGGTGATCTTTTCCTCTTCTGCAAGCGATGCTGCGCATGCTCTTCCCTTTGGTGTTGCGGACATTCGGTCTGCACAGACCCGGCTGACGGAGAGTAATTTCATGGATGCCTTGCGAGCCAGTTGCTCCATCCCTTTCGTGCTGGATGCCGTGCAAGACATTTCAGATGCTCCTAAGGGTGCCTACTGGGATGGCGGCATTACCGACTATCACATGCATCTGGATTATCTGGCCTCTCGTAACGGCGATGGGGTGGTGCTATATCCTCATTTTCAGAAGGCGGTGATTCCTGGATGGTTGGACAAGGGGCTGAAATGGCGTCATGGACCGAGTTCGTATCTGGACTCGATGATTGTGCTGGCCCCTGATCCCGCCTGGGTGGCTTGCCTGCCAAACGCCAAGTTGCCGGATCGGCACGATTTTCTGAGCTATGGCACAGACCATGATGCGCGCGCCAAGGCCTGGAATACTGCGGCGGCGGCCAGTCAGCAACTGGCCGATGAGTTTGCGCAGTGGCTGCATGCACCTGATCCGGGTCGAGTCGAGGCTCTATAGCGCTTTTTTGCAAATTACGACAAAGCCTGACAGCAGAGGGGGGCAGAGCCAGTTGGAATTCTGGATGAGCGCACTTTGTCTCAGAAAATCATAGACAACAGTCCATCAAGGATGCCAATGTCAGAGAACCGAAACGAGAATTCCCCGTCCGATGAGTCGTCTGCAATCCCCGAGGTCAACTTTGGCGCGGTTGCGCCAACCAAGCCGTATGCGGGGGCACCGGTCGAAATCGAGACTTTCTCGCGAGAGGCGGGTTCGGCCGGAGAGGGCCGGCAGCCAGCTCCCGGTTTGTGGGAGGGCATGGACAGACGAGCCAGGGCCAACGTGGCTCCGGGGCTTGTGCATCTGGCGGAAATGCTGCCGGCCCTGCGTTTGCTCATCGGGCTGATGATTGCTTCCATCGTGATTCTTGCCCTCTATTTCGGGCGGGACATGCTGATTCCTCTGGCCCTGGCAATGCTGTTCGGCTTCTTGCTCGACCCTGCTGTCAGCAAGCTCAAGCGCTGGGGGCTGCCGCGAATGGCTTCGGCCATTGTGGTCGTGGCTTTTTCTCTGGCAGCACTCGGCGGCTTGGGCATGTATCTGGGCAGTCAGGTGCAGCAACTCAGTGCCGATCTGCCGACCTATCAATCGACGATTCGCGACAAATTGCGCAGCCTGCGCAAGAGCGCAAACATGCCCAGCGCTTGGGATGGCGTTTTCAAGACCTACAACACCGTTGAGAAAGAGATTGCCAGCGTGGACAACGCCAGGGCGCGGGTGCAGAAAGTGGAGGTTCAGCCTCCCGAATCCAAGCCCACTACACGGATGCTGCAGTGGCTGGGGCGTATTGCCGAGCCGGTGACGACCGCAGGCATCGTGTTGCTGTTTGTCATATTGATTCTGCTTGACAGGGACGAGCTGAGGGATCGGTTGCTTAGGCTGGTGGGGGGCAACCTCAATGTGGCCACCGATGCGCTGGATGAGGCCTCGCAGCGCATTGGCAAATATCTGCGCATGCAGTTCATCGTCAATGTCAGCTATGGCGTGCCACTCGCCATGGGATTGTTGCTCATTGGTGTGCCAGGGGCAATTCTCTGGGGGGTGCTGGGCGCCATCATGCGATTTGTGCCTTATGTGGGCCCGATGATGTCTGCGGTATTTCCGCTGGCGCTGGCCTTTGCGGTCGATCCCAGCTGGGATATGTTTTTGATGACTCTGGGCCTGATTCTGCTGCTGGAGCTGATCAGCAACAATGTGATCGAGCCGTGGCTATATGGCTCAAGTACAGGTTTGTCGACCTTGTCAATCATTGTTGCCGCAACCTTCTGGACAGCGCTTTGGGGGCCGATCGGCCTGATTCTTTCCACACCTTTGACGGTGTGCCTGTTGGTGCTGGGGCGCTACATCCCCTCGCTCAAATTCATGGAGGTATTGCTGGGCAGCGAGCCTGTTCTCGGGCCGCAGCAACGGCTGTACCAGCGTCTGCTGGCCGATGACGCTGATGATGCCATCAGCATGGCCGTACAGTCCGTGGAGGAGCGTCTGCTCTCGAAGTCCAGCCAGGATGACAGAGCCAGTGCCGTCAGCGGGTTTTATGATGAGGTTGCCATTCCTGCTCTGCGTATTGCAACCCAGCAGCATCTGGAGTCGGCAACGGCCGAACATCGCTTGCGGCTGTCCAATGGCATGGCAGCCTTGCTTGATGAGTTGCAGGACCAATATGCATTCAGAAGCAGTGGCGAGCATGCCCAGGCGGCTCCCGGTGAAGGTGATCAGCGTCGATGCCTGCGCATTCATTGCGCGGGTGTGCGCTGGGAGGTGGATGCCCTGGGCGCAGCCATGGTGGCCCATGCAGAGAGTTTGCATGGTCATGAGGTTAGCTGCTCCGGATGGGCACTTGCCCCGGACTCGAAGTCCTTGCAGTTTGACGCCAATGGCTTGTTGGCGGATCGCGAGTGGGTTCAGGCCGTAAAGCAATCGGATCTATTGGTGTTGTCGATTTTCAATCACCAGCCACAAAGCATGGCGAGACGCATTGTGCGGCGCATTCGCCGCCATTGGCCGGGCGCACGAGTGGTGCTGTGCCTGTGGAATGCTCCAGCCGTGGCAGCTGACCCCGAGTTTGCTCGACAGACAGGAGCGCAGGCCTGCGTTACCAGTCTGCGTGAGTTGCATCTGTGGGTAGAGGCCATGCAGGTTGGAGATCCCGGCGAGTGTGTGATTGCTGCCCCGATTCCCGATGACGATGAGCAGCGCGTCAAAATGCTGCATGAAAGCGGGGTGCTGGCACCGGCATTGACAGCGCTATATCGCGATACGGCCAAGAAGGCCGTCAACGCTTTCAACACCAAGTGGGCTCAAGTTTCCTGGGTGGATGCTGAACGTGTCTTTGCGCCGGGCAGTCTGCTTCCGCTGTCCGCGCAAGAGGGCGCTCAACAAGGCGTCCCTCGTGATGGCTCGGTGTGCTCGTATGTCGTGTATGAAGAAGAGGCCATTGTGGTCGGAGACTTGGCGCGAGACCCCCGATTTGCAAGCGACTCGGTGGTGCATAGCCTTAAGCTGCGCTTTTACGCGGGTGTGCCTCTGGTGGACAAAAAAGGCAATGTGCTGGGCTGCCTTTCCATACTTGATGACGAGCCTCGAAACATGTCCGACGATGAGCTCGAGGTGCTCAGCAGCATGGCGAGGCAATTGATGGACGATGTGCGCGAAGCGCTCAAGCCGGGCCCTGTCGTTGAGGCTTGAGCACTGTGTGCAGTCTGTTAGAGCGAGGTGCTGAGCATCTGCTCATAGTCCTGTGCGGATGCCAGCCGTGGATTGGTGGCGTGGCAGTGGTCCTTGAGTGCACCGCTGATGATTGCATCAAACTGCGCGCGCTCCACGCCCATGGCCGCCAGACCCGATGGCAGGTTCAGGCGGGCATTCATATCTCGAATAGCGTCGGGGATATCGCTTCCGCTGCTGAGACCCATGGCATGTGCCATGCGATTGAGGCGGTCCTCGCGCTGAACGCTTTCGGCTTCGGCATTGAAGCGCACGACTGCGGGCAGGAACATGGCGTTGAGCGTGCCGTGGTGCAGGCGCGGGTTGATGCCGCCCAGGCTGTGACTGAGGCTATGCACGCAGCCCAGCCCTTTCTGAAAAGCCATGGCCCCTTGCATGCTTGCACTCATCAATTGGCGGCGGGCTTCCGCGTCGTTGCCATTGAGCATGGCCCGCTCGATATGCGCCCAGCCCCGGGTCAGCCCGTCCAGGCCAATGCCGTCAGCCGGTGGATTGAAGGCCGAGGCCATAAAGGTTTCCATGCAATGGGCTATGGCATCCATGCCGGTTGCTGCCGTCAGCATGGGGGGGAGGCCGAAGGTGAGCTCAGGGTCGCAGATGGCAGCCTTGGGCACCAGATGCCAGCTGTGAAAACCCAGTTTGCGATGGTCGTCCACGATGATGATGGCTCCACGCGCCACCTCGCTGCCTGTGCCGCTGGTGGTGGGTACGGCAATCAGCGGAGCAACTCGCTCCGTAATACGAGGCGAGCCGCCCTCAATCGTCGCGTAGTACGAGAGCGGGCCTTCATGCGTAGCTGCAATTGCCACGCCTTTGGCGCAGTCAATGGCACTGCCTCCGCCCACAGCGATCAATCCATCGCAGTTCTGGGATCTGTAGATTTCAGCTGCAGCGCGCACCGCCGCTTCGGTGGGGTTGGAAGGAGTCTGGTCAAATACTGCATGGGGCAGGCCACCCAGTGCATTTATGGCTTTTTGCAAGATTCCTGCCGCCTTGACGCCTGGGTCGGTCACGATCAGTGGCTTGCTGATACCGACACGCTCGCATTCCTGGCGCAGCATTTGAACGGCGCCAAAGTCAAACTGGATCTGAGTCACGTAATTGATGAAGGCCATGTTCTGTTTGCTCAGTAAAAAGGGAGTCTTGGCAATCTAGAAGCCTAGAAGCTGAATGCGGCCACGCAAAGACAGCAAACCCTAGGGATTGGAAAAAATCGTCTCCCAGGGGACAGGGGACAGGGGACAGGGGACAGGGGACAGGGGACAGGGGACTGGGCAGAGTCGATCACGCCATCCCCTTCGATGCCAACCTGAAGCACTGATGTTTCATAACTTCATGGCAAGACAATCCGTTAACAAAGAACTGTGGCGATGGCTGCAGCCCTAATTCCAGCCTGCGCACCTTTGCCAAAGGTTGCGCACGTAAGCTCTCTGTGAGCGATGAAGCTACATGTGAACTGCGCTTTGCCAATTGACGGGCACTGTCTGCTGCTCGCCCGCCCCCGTTGGTTGGTCTTCAAGAACGGCTCAGGGGGCGGCGATGATCAATTGAAGGAGGCGGATAAAGGCTTGGATTGGGTGATGCCGGCAATCCAAGCATTGATCATCGCCACTCGGCCGGCAGCATGGGGCAGTTGCTGCCGGTGGCCAGATCAAGCATGCCGGTCATCGCATCGCGCAATGCTGGTCAAGGAAGACCGGCGCCCTAACAAGGCCTCTATAGGTCTCAGCGAGCGATGGACTGCAAACGAGCTTCCCGAGCTGCTGGAGATTCGCGCAGCAATTCGTTAATCACTTCTTCGCGTGTTTTACCGGGACCTGCAGGGGGTGCAAAGTTGGGGAAGTTGCTTTCTCCATACGACAGACGACCGTTCTTCATCGCATCTGCAGTTTCGGCCCTGACTTGATCACGCGTCTTCTGGCTCACGAAATGTTCGGGGTGAACAGTCACGCCTTGCTCGTTATTGGCTGGGTGTTCATAGGCTGCCGAAGCTATCCCCGGCATGGCTAGTACAGCTACTGCTGCTGCGCTTGCAAATACGGACGCGATGGAGAGACGACGTTGAGACATGGTGGGAGCTCCTAAGAAAGTCGGTGAAACACAATCTCCCAGGCCTT
Source organism: Comamonas sp. F1-6 (assembly GCF_039581415.1). Lineage (NCBI taxonomy): Bacteria > Pseudomonadati > Pseudomonadota > Betaproteobacteria > Burkholderiales > Comamonadaceae > Comamonas > Comamonas sp. F1-6. The sequence continues at coordinate 149,912 of NZ_JBCPWN010000008.1, read as the reverse complement.
GATAAAGGTAAGGAGGAGATGTGTGGATCTTAGAAATCCGACCCCAACAGAAGCGGGACAGCGCGGTGACATTGTTGTCAGCTTCTTCTCATGCCGACCTGGACTGCCTTTGGGCTGGTAGACATGTCCGGTCTATGTTGTTGAACGAGCCCCGCCTGGGGGACTGTCACTTCTTCTGAAAAGCGGGTGCAGGCCACCAGGCTACCCGCACCCGCTGTATTGGCACCGGCTTTAGAGCGTATGGCGCAAGCCCATGCCAAAGCCAGTCTGGTTGACGCCAGGCATTGGCGTTCCACCAGCTTGAGCGATGCTTGCTCCAAAGGCCGCATTGCCGCTGTTCTTCATATAGCCCAGCGAGGCATAGGCCGCAGTGCGCTTGGACAGGTTGTAGGTACCGCGCAGTACCAGCAGCTGACCCTTGTCCGCGTTGTCCTTGTACTTGAGCTGGTTGTACTGGGCGTCCACGCTCCATTGCCCAATGGGGTAGGTCACGCCCACAAACCACAGGTCGTTGCGCGGCGATGCGATATAGCCGTCATTCTTGCGACGCATATAGCCACCACCAATCTTGGCGCCACCAAGCTTCACATAGCCGTTGAGCATGGTGCGCTTGTCGACTTTGTCGCTGCTGGTCAGCCCCGCGAAAGCACCGGGGCCGCCGCGCAGCTCGTCATGCGCCAGCGCCGCTCCCCATGTCGTGGTGTCGTACTTGAGCATGGCCGACCACTCGCGGCAGGTCTTGGAGTCGGTGCTGCTTTCTCCCGCGCAGTTGGTACCGCCGGGACTGGGGCCCGCATTGACGGCATCGCGGCCGAAGCTATAGGTTGCGCCGACCGTCAGGCCCGAGAACGTGCCCTTGTAGGAGATCGCATTGTCGGCACGTGCATTGGGAAAGTAGTTGTCCAGACTGGCCATGCTGTGCAGGCTCGGACCGATCACGTCAGCGTCGAGTACGGACCAGAACAGCATGGTGTATTGACGGCCCAGCCCCAACGATCCCCAGGGGCCGTTGAGGCTGACGAAGGACTGGCGGCCGAAACCACGACCGCCCTGGTTGAGAGCTCCGCTGTCGGGGCCGATACCCATCTCCAGCGTGAAGGATGCGCTCAATCCGCCTCCCAGATCCTCGCGGCCGCGAAAGCCCAGGCGCGATGGAACGCTGCCCGTCAGATTGGGCATGCGTGTGAGGCTGGACTTGGTTGCGCCCACGTTGTTCATGGTTTCGACGGCCGTGTCCATGATGCCGTAAATCTGTACGGACGATTGTGCATGTGCCAATCCTCCCACCCCCAGAAGCGCAATGGCGCTCGCTACCTTCTTCAGCATGAATGTCTCCAATTTTTAATGTCGTTCAGTATTTTTTGCATGCGTGGCTTGATGTGATTGAGCTGTTGAGTCGTGAGCCTCCTTGCTGGTCGGAGCAAAAACAGTGCTTACTTGTGCAGAGACCGGAGCCATTCCCGGCATTCGGATGCAGCTGTGGCAGGCCACTCGACACAGATCGTCTTGTCCATCTGACGCACTTCTACGCGTATGACCTGGCCGGCGCGGCGTGCATTGCGGGCACCTCCGAAGATGCGGGCCCACCAGCCGGCTTCGCTGTATGTGTCCTGTGTCGAGGCTGTGATGGCTGCCTCCATCTGTCCCTGCGGTACTGCGCTAGAGGAGACGGTCGATGCGGCGACAGGCTTGATCTCAGGGCTCGCGACAGCTTGCTTGGCCAATGAAGGCATGGTGGGCGCTGTCGAGGGGCTGGCAGAGGAATGTGGTGCTGCATCAACGATCAAGCCACCAGCCTCGATGCGAGCAGCCAGATTGCTGCCAAACTCTTCCCAGAGACGGTCGGCCTTGGTTTTCATGACCGACAGGCCGAAGGCGCCCAGGCGGCCCAGCACGTCGACATTGACCTTGATCCGTAAATCGGTGCCGCCGTTGGCAGCAGGCGTCAGGAATACTTCGCTGGTCTGCTTGAGCGAACTGGCCACCGAGGCATCCTCGCCGGTGCCTTCCACGCGCATGTATTCCGGAGCCTTCTGCTCGACGATCTTGGTCTTGAGCTTGAACTTGGCGCTGATGAAGGAAATCTTCTGGTGCATCTCCGCCACGTATTCCGTGGGGCTGATGACATCGATGGACTTCATTCCGGGCACGGCTCCGGCCATGATCTGGGGATTGAGGAGCAGATCCCAGACCTGCTGGGGAGGGGCTGAAACGGTCAGGGTTTTTTCAATTTCCATGATGCATCTCCTGTGCTGCATGCAGCACGGATTCGACGATTTGGGTGTAGCCGGTGCAACGGCAGAGATTGCCGTTGAGGCCGTGGCGCACTTCCTCGCAGTTGGGCTGGGGCGTGTTCTTGAGCAGGTCGCAGGAGGCCATGATGAAACCCGGCGTGCAGTAGCCGCATTGCAGGCCGCCGCACTGCATGAAGTTCTTCTGCAGGGGGTGCAGCTGCTCGTTGGCGGCCAGCCCTTCGATGGTGGTGATGCTGCGCCCCTGAACCTGTACGGCCAGCATCAGACAGGATTTGATGACTTCACCGTCCAGCAGCACCGAGCAGGCGCCGCAGGTGCCGGTCTCGCAACCCCGCTTGGTGCCGGTCAGGTGCAGGTCGTCCCGCAGGAAATCCGATAGCAGTCGCCGTGATGCGACTTCGGCGCTGTGCGATTCGCCGTTGACCTGGCATTCGATGCGATGCGTGCTCATGCGGCAACTCCTTCATTGATATCGATTCCGAACAGCGTGGCCACCGTGCGGCGGGTCACCGTGCGCACCATGGCGCGGCGAAACTCGCTGCTGCCGCGCAGGTCGGAGACCGGCTGGATGTCCTCGGCCACGATGCTTGCGACCTCTGAAGCGAGCTGCGCATTCACGGTCTTGCCGCGCAAGCAGTCTTCGGCACGGCGCAGCCTGGTGGGAATGGGAGTGGATGCCCCAATAGCCAGACGTGCCTGGTGACATATCTGCCCCTCTCTTTGCACGACCAGGGCCACGCTGACCAGGGGGCGGTGCTCTGCTGCCGTGCGCAGAAAGCGCGTGTATTCCCCTTGGGTGCCGGGGGCCTGCAGCGGCACCCGGATTTCCAGCAGCAGCTCATCGCTCTCCATGGCCGTGGTGTAGTAGTCGACCAGGAACTCTTCCATCGACAACACGCGTTCTCCGCGTGTGCTGCCCAGCACGACCGAGGCGTCGAGGGCCATCAGACAACCGGGCGGGTCCGTGGATGGGTCGGCATAACAGAGATTGCCGCCAATCGTGCCCTGGTTGCGCACCTGTGGATTGGCCACCTGGGCGGCCATCCGGGCCAGCACCGGGGCATGCGCTTTCACGAGCTCGGAGCGAGCCACATCAATATGGCGGCTCATGGCCCCGATACGCAGACCTTGGTACGGATCGAAATCGATGCCATGCAGCCGGGGCAGCCTCGCCACCGAGATCAGGTGCATGGGCGCAAGCATGCGTTGGCGCATGGCCAGCATCAGCGCAGACCCGCCCGCGATGATGCGTGCATCGTCACCGTACTCGGCAAGCATCTGGCTGGCCTCCGCAACCGAGCGGGGCTCCGCAAAATCAAATTCACGCATGGCTTGCTCCTTGCTGCTGCTTGTCGCGCAATGCAGCCAGCACTTTTTCCGGGGTGATGGGCAGATCGGTGATGCGCACGCCAATCGCGTCATAGACGGCGTTGGCTATGGCTGGCGCGCCGGGCAGGATGGCTGTTTCGCTGGCACCCTTGGCGCCATAGGGGCCGTTGGGATCGTTGGATTCCACAAGGCCGCCGCGCAGCATGGGAACCGCATCGGCGGTGGCCATGTTGTAGTCCGCGAAATTGCCGTTCGCCAGGCGCCCGCCCTCGTAGTGCAACTGCTCATACAGCGTCCAGCCTATGGCCTGAACGGTGGCGCCATTGGTCTGGCCGTGAATCGCAGTGGGGTTGAGCGCCTTGCCGCAGTCGTCGGCGACATAGCTGTCGATGACGCTGACCTGGCCGGTTTCGATATCCACTTCGACTTCAACGGCCTGGGCGGCGTAGGAGTAGGCAGCGGCGATATTGCCGTAGAGCTTGTCGTCATGCATGACGGTCTTGGGGTCCCAGGTCCCCGTGACCTGGATGCCACCGCCGCCATGGCGCCAGATATGCTGGCGCGCCAGCTCGGCCACGGTGCTGCGGCGTTCAGGCTCCGCGCTCACATAGACGGCACCGCCTTTCAGCGTCAGCGCGTCGTGCGGTGCACCCAGGCGCTCGGCAGCCAGGCTCAGCAACTCTTGCCGCGCCTTGCGCGCAGCGATGATGGCCGCGTTGCCGCCCGACATGGTGACGCGTGAAGCCAGAGTGCCCACGGCCACTGGTGCGACATCGGTGTCGGGTGCAAGCACATGAATATCGGCCAGAGGCAGGTCCAGTTCATGGGCCACGATCTGGCTGAGCATGGTGCTCGCTCCCTGGCCCATATCGCATTCACCGCTGATGAGGAAGACTCGACCGTCCTCATTGATCTTGATGACCAGCGTCGATCCATCCCAGTTGCCTATGGTGCGATTGCCGCTCACATGCATGGCCGCTGCCATGCCCACGCCGCGGCGCTTGATGCCACTGGCCTTGACGCGTTGGCGTTTGCTTGCCCACCCTATGGCCTCGGTTGCCATGTCTATGCACTCCAGCAGTCCTGTGCTGCCGATATGCCAGCCGTGAATCGAGACATCACCGGCCTTGAGCGCGTTGAGCTTGTGCACCTGCACCGGGTCCAGGCCCAGTTTCTCCGCCATGGTGTGGATATGGCTGTTGAGCGCAAACTGCATCTGGGTTCCGCCAAAGCCCCGGAAGGCGCCGCGTGGCGGATTGTTGGTGTAGTACAGCGTCGCTTCAGAACGCACATTGGGATTGCGGTGCATGTTGTCGCTGCGCATGGCACTGACGTGCATCACATCACCGGCAAGGCCTGCATATGCACCGCATTCGGCAATGATGCGAACCTGCTTGGCGACAATGCTGCCGTCCTTGAGCATGCCCAGCTTGAGGGTGATGCGCTCGGGCACGCTGGCACATGCGGCCTGGAAGTCCTCCAGGCGGTTGTTGACCAGCCGCACCGGACGTCGGGTATGCAGAGCCAGCAGGCCGGCAAGCAACTGGTTGTCGTCCTCCACGATCTTGCCGCCGAAGCCACCTCCGGTAGCGGCCTGAATCACGCGCACGCGGGAAATGAGCAAACCCAGGGTCATGGCCACCTGCATGCGCACCAGATTCACTGCCTGGGTCGAGGTATAGAGCACAAGCCGGCCATCGGGGTCCAGCGAGGCCACCGTGGCCATGGGCTCCATATAGCCGGGGTATTGAGAATGCGTGGTGTAGGTGGCTTCGTGAATCAGATCCGCAGCGGCAAAGCCTGCCTCCACGTCACCGCGCTCGAACTGGATATGCTGGGCCACATTGTTGCGCCCTGGATGGATGCCGAAGGCTTCCTCGTCCATGGCTTCCTCGGGCGTCAGAATGGCGGGCAGTTCTTCGTATTCCACCCGAATCAGATCCAGCGCGTCGCGTGCGATCTCTTCGGAAACAGCGGCCACGGCTGCCACCTCTTCGCCGCAATAACGCACCACGCCTTTGGCCAGGACGGCGCGCTCCTTGTGATGCGCCCCCCAAAGATTGGCGGGCGCATCCTCGCCGGTCAGAACCGCCTTGACGCCAGGCAGCGCGCGCGCCTCGGTGGTGTCTATGCGAGCGATGCGCGCATGCGGGTAAGGGCTGCGCAGAACCTTGCCATGCAGCATGCCGGCAAGTTTGAGATCTCCTGCGTAGATGGCCCGGCCAAGCACTTTTGCCTTGGCCGTCACCTGTGGAGTGTCCATGCCCAGCGTGGATCGAGATGAAAGAGCAGATGTCATATCCGTACCTCGCAGCGGAAGGCCCGGGGTCGCTGCGGACCAGAGGCTTGTGCCACTTCAGTCATATAGAGGTCTGTTGGAATCGCCCAGGATTGCGCCTGAACGATTCATTGGCGTCACTCGGCCACGATGCCGAGTTCCTTGATGGCTTTGCCCATCACCATGTACTCGCGTTGATTGAGATCGCTGAGCACCTTGGGCGACCCGCCCGCAGGCAGGGCGCCGAAGACAGCCAGTTTTTCCACGACTTCGGGCTCACGCAAAATGGCATTGAGGTGCTCGTTGAGCAGATTGATTACCGCTGCCGGAGTTTTTTTCGGCGCGAAGAAGCCGTTCCAGGCGCTGACCACCACATCCTTGTAGCCCAGCTCGGTCAATGTCGGAACGGCAGGTGCCAGCGATGAGCGCCTGGTATCGCCGATGGCCAGCGCCACCAGCTTGCTGGAGTCCAGATACTGGCGCACAGGCCCGAAAGTGACCCAGGCAGTATCGACATGGCCGGCCACGACATCGGTTACCGATGGGCCGACGCCGCGGTATGGAACATGGGACAACTTGACGCCAGCGGCGTTGTTCAGCCATTCGCCGGCGATGTGCATGGGCGAGCCGGCGCCGGGGCTGGCATAGGAGACGGTGGCGCCACTCTTGGCCCTGGCAATCAGTTCGGGCAGGTTTTTGACACCGAGCTTGGGGCTCGTGACCAGCACCAGGGGCTGGGTGGCGGTGTTGATGATGGCTTCGTAGCCGTTGAGTACGTCGTAGGCTGCAGCGCCCGACAGCTTCATGACCAGGGGGGCGGTGGTGAAGGGGTTGGGAGTGAACAGCAATGTGTAGCCATCGGAGCGTGCACGCCCCACCATGCCGTTGCCTATCGCCCCGCCGGCACCCGGGCGGTTGTCGATCAGCACGGTCTGCTTGAGCCTGTGGCTGAGCTTGTCGGCAAAGAGGCGGGCGATTGCATCGGTATCCCCGCCCGGCGGGTAGGACACGATCACCGTGATGGGCTTGCTCGGATAACTTTCTTCGGCAAGCACCGGCTGCGCAAGCAGCGTGCCGCAGGCAAGAGCGGTAAAGCAAAACTGGCGTCTATCAACTGACATGGTCGCCTCTCCTTGGGCCGTGGGTATAAATCTGGCGTGCGATCTCAAATGATTCATAAGTGAAACATTGAATCGCAAAAGAAACAATAAACGAAGTTATACGCTTATAGTTGATCGATCAAATTGCCGTTTTCACTATTGACATATGAATTTGTTAATTTGGATGGAACAATGGCGCATGAACAAAAAAACATGCGAAACGCCCTGGTCGCAGCTCAATGCGCAAGGCGACGGACTGACGGTGGACGACTTCATCACCACCTTGATGAGCCAGGTGGGAAATGCTCTGCGGCGCACGATTACCGTGCCCTATGCCGAGAAACACGATCTGACGGTCTCTGAGTGGCGCTTGCTGGCCTTGATTGCTCACTCGAAGCGGTTGGCCTTCTCGGATCTGGTCATTCAGTCCACCTCGGACAAGGCCTTGGTGAGCCGCGCTCTCAAGCGGCTGCAAGCCAAAGGCCTGGTGGATCTGCAGGGTGAAGGCAATACGCCGCGCAAGAAGATTTTTTGTCAGGTCACCGAACAGGGCGAGGCCCTGCATGCACAGGTCATGCCCTTGGCGCGTGCCAGCCAGGCTGCCGCCATTCGGGCATTGCCTGAAGATGAGCGCAATGCCATGTACAACGCGCTGATGCGCTTGCGTGCACATTGCGAGAAAGCAGGCGCTTTGTCCGGCGAGGATGAAGCAGGTCTGGAATAGTTCCTGTGTCCCTGTGTTGGACAACCGCCAGAATGCTGTTGCAACACATATAGACGCACGAATTTCCGCATGCTGCAGGCGGGGTCATCCGCACATTAAATGTGCTTCGCCGGTTGATGCGCCATTTGAGAATGAGGGCCGGGGTCCGCAACTTCCAAAGCAGCGGCCGGAAGTCACAGGCCAATACTTTCTCGCCTGGCTTCCGAGGCCGCTCGTCACCGTCCTCTGACATGTCTCGCAAGTCAGCAGCGCTTGGCGAGATCCGGATCCACCATGGCAAGATGCGCTCCCGCAGACGCCTGTTTTCTTGCTCATGGGCAGAGGCAGGCTCATGCAATGGGCCAAGCAAGGCATGGGCGCCTGCCAGCCATGCACCGTGGCTTTTCGCCAGATGCCGACAGCGCCACGATGCCCGTTCAAGACCGCACCATCACCCCCCGAAGGCGCTGCGCACGGCAACACTGCCGGGGTGTACTGTCGTTTAGGTAGAGCAGGCAACCGGCTCGGCCGTCAAAGCAACTTGCCACGCGTCATAGCCATAGACCCAGTCGGCATTGCCTCCGGCACGCAGCCAGTTATTGCCTCGCGAGCCTATCTGGATCTGGCTGGTGCGCTGCTTGCGCATGGCCTCGTAGTTCTGCAAGGCTTGCGCAACGCCTTCGGCATCCTGCACTGCATCAAGGTTGCGGGCCAGCACCACGGCATCTTCGATAGCCATGCCGGCGCCCTGGGCCATGAACGGCATCATGGGATGGCTGGCATCGCCGAGCAGCGACACTCGTCCCTGCGACCAGTGCGGCAGCGGGTCGCGTTCATACAAAGCCGTCTTGAGCACGCTGTCACACGCATCCAGCAAGGCTCGTGCATGTGGATGAAAGCCGGCATAAAAGCTGCGCAGTTCGGTCACGCTGCCCTCGGTGGTCCAGGATTCCTCATGCCAGGATTCCTGCGCCGTGGTGGCGAAGATGAAGGTGTCGCGGCCCTGATTGAGCGGAAAGGTCACGATCTGGCTGTCCGGAGTCGGTCCCCACCATTTGGTGAAGGCCCCGATATCGGGAACATGGCGCACACGCTCGGTGGGCACCACGGTGCGAAATGCCACCACACCGGTAAAGTGCGGGCTCTCTGCGCCAAACAGGGATGTGCGCACCACCGAATGAATTCCATCCGAGCCTATCAGCGCATCCAGTCCATCGACTCGCGCGCCGTCGGAAAATTCCACGGCAACACCGGCATCGGTTTGCACAATCCGGTTGACGCGTTTGGCGAACTTCACCTGCTCATGGGGAAAGGCATCGGCCAGCGCAGCCAGCAGATCGGCGCGATGGATGGTGAGTTGTGGCGCGCCGTATTGACGCTCGGCCTCATTGCCCATGGTCAGGCGCGATGTTTCCTCGCCGTTGTCCCAGGTGCGGCTGATACGGTGCGTTGGGCGGGCTGCCGAAGCCCGTACGGCAGCCGCAATGGCATCGCCCAGTCCGTCTAGTGCGCGCACAGCATTGGGCGTCAGATTGATGTCGGCGCCCACGCGCAGGTATTGCCGGCTCTGCTCGAACACCGTCACCTCGTGTCCGCTGCGGTGCAGCGCGTTGGCGGCGGCCAGGCCACCAATGCCGCCTCCCACAATGCCTATTTTCAATCGTGTCTTGGACATGCTTGCTCCTTGATATGGGTATGGTTTGCACGTTCCGGGCTGCGCAGGCAGCCCGCATACGGTGCCAGCCAGTGTCGACAAGGCCGCCTGTCACGTGAAGCGCAAAGCATCCATAAAATGACACAAATCGTCCGGAATCCTCCATGAAACAAAGCAGCGACCATTTAAGCGACGTGTTGGCCATCTGTCGAGCCGAGCGCGCGGTGACGGCCAGCTTTTCATTGGGTGAGCCTTGGGCGCTGGCGTCCGAGGGAGTGCCGGGGACCATGATCCGCATCGCCCAGGGGCAGCCGTACTGGCTGCAAGTACAAGGCCAGTCACCGTTGCTGGTTTTGCCTGGCGATCTGGTGGTGTTGCCGCTGGGCAGTCCGCACGTAATTGCGTCGGACCTCGCGCTGGCACCGGTTCCGTTCGCACGCATGATCGAACGCTTTGCCCAGGGTCCGAAGGACGAGAATCCTCTGACGTTCGAGCATGGTGGAGGCGGGGCCCGGACCCGCATTGATTCGGTGCTGCTCTGGATATCGGCCTACTGCAGGCACTCCATATTGACTCTGCTGCCGCCGCTGCTGCACATACCTGCAGCGCAGGCCGCTCCACCGGCCATGCTGGGCAACATGCTGCAGACTCTGATAGAGGACTCGCTGGCGCGACGCGCCGGCTGGCGTTTGGCAGCCGCGCGCCTGGGTGAGTTGGTCCTGATCCACGTGCTCAGCAACCATTTCGCCGCACAGCAGCAGCGCGGTCAAGGCTGGGTGCGCGGCCTGGCCGATGTGCAGATTGCCAGGGCCATGGCCGCCATCCACGGCCGCCCCAGCCATGGCTGGACCTTGCAGGCCCTGGCCAGGGAGGCTGCCATGTCGCGCTCGCTCTTTGCCGAAAAATTCAAGGCGCTGGTTGGAGAATCGCCCATGGCCTATCTGCAGCAGCAGCGTATGGCCCATGCAGCCCAGCAACTGGAATCGGGTTTGCCACTGGCCCAGATCGCCGAGGATTGCGGCTACGAGTCAGAGCGTGTTTTTGCCCGCGCCTTCAAGCGCTGGTGCGGTTTGCCACCGCGCGCCTATCAGCGCAGCGCCAAGGCGCTCAGAAACGAATTTGCTGCGCTGAAATGAGGTTCTCCAGCCGCTTGCGTGCGGCACTTCAATCAAACGCAGCCTGCCTTGCCAGCCGACCTCACAAACTGAAGAGCAGGCGTCTTTGACGCCTTCGCCTCGGATCCATAGTGGCGGCTGGGCATTGCTCGCATTGCCTGCCCGTTCAGTAACGATAGGTGGCAGTCAGCAGAAAGTTGCGGCGTTCGCCGTAGAAGCAGTCGCCGCGCGACAGGCATTGGGTGATCACCACCTTGTCGCCGATATTGTTGGCATGCAGGGCAAGGCGCCAGTCGCCGGCGTCATAGGCCACCATCGCGTCTGCCAGCAGGGATGAGGGCGTGTCGATGGCAGAGGTGCCGCTCCACTGTGGTCCGATATAGCGCAGACCGGCGCCGAGACTCCAGCCTCCGCGACCCTGAGCGGCAAATCGGTGCATCAGCCAGCTGGAGGCCATATGGCGCGATACCGAGGCCACGCGCTGCCCCTGGTCGCCAGCGTTGCTGCGGCTGATTTTTGCGTCGGTATAGGCGTAGGCCAGCGTCCAGTCCCAGTTTTTGGCCAGGCTTGCGATCAGCTCGGCTTCAAAGCCCTGGGTTTTGACCTCGCCCAGTTGCAGGCTGTTGAGCGGGTTGCCTGGGTCATTGGTCTTGCGATTCTGTTCACGCAGGCCGTAAACCGCGGCATAGCCAGAGATGCCTTTGCCCTCGGGAATCCATTTCACGCCGGCTTCCAACTGCTTGCCGCGCTGGGGCTTGAACGGCGTGCCGTAGAAGTCCACGCCGCCCAGTGGCTGGAAGGACTCGGTGTAGCTGACATACGGAGCCCAGCCGCCACCGGCCTGGTAGGTCACACCCAGGCGCTTGGTTGTGGCAGAGTCGTCGGCAGCCGCTGCCGGGCGACCTTCGGTCTCGGTTTTGGCCTTGTCGTGACGCAAGCCTACTGTCGCGGTCCAGGGGCCCCAACGCAACTGGTCCTGCAGATAGAAACCGAGCTGGCGCTGTGACACGTTGGGCGCACGTACCAGCCGGGAGGCCGAGGGCGGCGTGAACGTGCCATACACGGGGTTGTAGACATCCAGCGCCGTGCCTGGCCCGCGCCAGTTGGATTGGTTGCTGGTGTTGCGCTGCCAGTCCATGCCTGCAAGCAGCTGGTGCTGAACCTCACCGGTTTGCAGCAGGCCTTCGAGCTGCGTGTCGACCAGCAGCATGCGTCCGCCATTGATCTGCCATACGGCATCGCGCTGTACGGTGCGGCCGTTGGCGTCAAACACCGGACGTGCCGGACGGCCCGTGGCTGCGTTGGCTGCAAAGCTGGTGTAGAGCGTGCGGTAGTCCACCTCGCTGATGGTGCGGCGCAGGTTCTGACGCAGTGTCCATTGAGGGCTCAGACGAAGGCTGAACAGATAGCCAAAGGACTTGTTTTCGGAGTCGTACTTGTCCCAGCCCGGTTCGCTGATAAAGGTGTTTGTCGGAATCTGCCCATAGGGGCTGGGCAGGCGCGTGCCCTGCCAGGGAAAGAACTGGGTGATGGAGCCGCTCTTGTCCTTTTGGTACAAGGCTTGCAGCGTCAGCGAAGTATCGGTGCTGGGACGATAGGTCAGCGAAGGCGCAATCACCACGCGGTCGTCCTTGACATGATCGACCTGGGTGTTGCTGTCGCGGCCAACGGCCACCAGTCGGTAGAGCCACTTTCCTTCGTCGTCCATGGCGCCCGTCATGTCGCTGGCAATCTGTTTGCGGCCGTGGCTGCCCAGCTGTATCTGCACCTCACGCATGCGCTCGGCCTGGGGGCGTTTGCTGGTCAGGTTGAGCACACCGCCCACGCTGCCCTGGCCATAAAGCACGGAGGAGGGGCCGCGCAGGAATTCCACGCGCTCCAGCGTGTAGGGCTCGACCTTGATGTTGTTGTAGGTGCCGTAAGTGCGCAGCAACCCGTCCTGGTACTGACTGACATCGCCGCCGCGCGCCTTGAAAGAGTCCACGCGGTTGTCGAAATAGCTGGAGTTGATGCCAGCCGTGTAGCGTGTGGTTTCGCGCAGTGTGGTCACGCCCTGGGCCTCGAACTGGTCGCGCGTGACCACGCTGATCGATTGCGGCGTTTCGATCAAGGGTGTATCTGTCTTGGTGGCCGAGATCGCACGCCGGGCGACAAAGCCGCTGACCGGACCTGTGGCAGTTTCGCCGGCCAGGCTGTCTTGCACGGTAACAGGGGCCAGCATGACTTCGGCACTGCCGTCTGCGCTGGGTGCGGGAAGTGAGGTCTGTGCCTGAGTGCCCAGGCTCAGGCAGGCCAGGGCGCTGAGCAAGGTCAGCGATGGTCGGCTGGGTACGCCGGGGAATGGGTGGTTCATGATGCTGCTGTCAAATGGATGGTCACGGACAATGACCATCAGGGTTGGTTGGAGCGGTTGCTGGAGTGAATGAGAGGCTCTGCGTCAGGGCTTGATGGCGGACGGCAGGGCGGGGGATGGCATGCCGTCCTCGACGCTGAAGCTCAACGTGGTCACATAGCTGGCTTCGCCATAGCGCTTGCCTTGCGCTTCGCCGCCTTGCTTGTCGCTGTGATGCACTTCGGCCACGTACAGGCCCTTCCAGGGCAAGGCAAAGTTGACCCGGCCTTGCTCGTCGCTTTGCGCCTCGCGCGACCAGCCCGAGGGGGCGACGATTTGCACCTTGGCCTTGGGCAGGGCCTGACCGTTGAAGCTCACCATGAATTGGCCCTGCTGGCCCGTGGGCACCAAATCCAGGGCCTGGGCATTGACGGCTACGGCCTGTGTCGGCGTTGCTACCCAGCGGGCCGCAGGTACCCACAGCAAAGCTGGTTCATTGCGCTTGCTGCGGTCGATCAAGGGATAGGAGGCGCTGGCAAAAAGGGTTTGGGCCTGGCTTGCCGCGTTGTAGCTGAAACCCGTGGCATTTCGCTGGCCGCTCAGTTGCAGCGTGCCGCTGGCTGTTTGCTGGGCCAGCGTGGGTGTGGCCAGAAATTTGTCCAATGCACCGGGCGAAGTCTCGCGCAGGTTGTCATTGAACTCGCCAAAAAACAACTGGGCCTGGCCGCCATCGTTCTCCAGCCAGACTTGATGAGCATGGGCTGTGCCCAGACTGGCAAGCAGCAGAGTGGCGAGAGCAATGGGATGATAAAAATTGCGCATGAAAATCTCCTTGGATGCTGGATAGGTGAATGAATTGCTCTGCACGAGTGAAGGTCTTCTGCCCGATATCCAGACTCAAGCACCGGTCTGAATTCCAAGAAAAGAGCGCCTGTTGATCTCTTGTATGGCCCTGTGCTCTTTCCTTGCACCTCTTGTTCAATCGATTGGTCACGGCCAGCCATGCAAGGGCCGAGGCGGCTGCTGCATCGCGATGCGCATGCAATGTCCTTGCCCGGTCATGATCGGGATTCCTGTTGCATCAATAGCTGCCTGGGTTCTCAGTCATTGATGCTCAGCGACTCTCTGATTCGTGGCCCCTGTGGGTTCTGAAGGCAGTCCGTCAAGGACCGAGGCGGTCGAAGGTAAAAACCAGTATTCCCAGTGCCAGTGCCATCAAGCCAAACAGAGGCAGGCGCTGCGCTTGCCAGGTCGCCATGCTGGTGGCGGCCAGAGCCGTCAGGCAAAGAGCGGCCGTCCACACGGTGGCCGACATGGCTGCGGTGGTTGCGCCCGGAAAGCCCAGAGCAATGCCCAGTGACAATGCCAGCAGGATCCATCCGGCTTGGAACAGGCGCTGGCGGCGCAGTACTGCGGCGGGAGCTTCACTATCGATATCCGGCCAAGCGTCTTCATGGTGTCGGTCCATGGCCAGGGCAAGAGCCGTCCAGGCGGCAAAGCACAACAGAAAGTCGAGCAGCATTGCTATGCCTCCTGCGCAGTGTTGTCGCCAGGGATCCCTTGGGAGCCGGGCTGGCGTCCCGGGGCTGCCGCAGCCTTGGTGGGGAGCGCATGTCTGACTGCAGGCTGGGATTTGCGTTGCAGCAGATGTCGAGTGAGGGCGGCAAGCATCAACCCCATGGCCGCAAAACTCAGGTCCATGCCGGCCCAGCTCCAGTCCATGGCCGGCAGGCTGATGCCCAGATGCGTTGAAGTGGTCAAGGCATTGACCAAAGGCAATAGCAGGTATGCGGTGGCGGCCATGCCCAGCACCAGTGCCCATCCTTGGCGCATGGGCCGGATCAGGCCCAGCAGCAAGGCCAGCGCCCAGGTGCCGAAGAAGCAGGACAGTTCGGCATCGGGGCGGCCTGGCATCTCCAATGGCAGCAGCCGGTTGGCCAGCAGATAGGCCGCGATCGCCAGCGGCAGACCGCCCATGAGGCCGATATTGAAACTTGCCACCAGCCGTTCGCCAAAGGGCAGGGGGGCGGCAGGTGTCTTGCGCAGGGCCTGGGCGCGGCGCTTGACCGACCACAGTATCAGGCCCGAGGCAATCATCAGCGAGCCCATGACGCCAAAGCCAAACAGCACCCAGCGCATCCCGATGTCGGCGAAACGTCCCAGATGCAGGCCGTAGAGCACGCCATAGGTTTTGATGGCCGGGCTTTGCGGATCGACCTGGGTTTGCAGCTGGCCGGTGCGGCCATCGAAACGCAGCCGCGCTGGTCCGTATTGCAGCCTGTCGCCGTCGTGGCGGGTGATCTCCACCAGCGGGCCCTGGCTGTCGCTGCGCACGGTGATGCTGCCGACACGACCGCCCCGCCACAGCTGACTGGCCTGGCTCAGCATGGGGCCCAGATCCAGCATGGGCAGGGGTTCGGCCTGTGCGTTGCTGCCACGCCTGGCGCTGCGCGCACCGGGAACATCGCCCTGCAACTCGGAGAAATAGCTTTGCGAATCCGTTCCTTTTGCGCCAGGGTAGGCGGCGGCTATGCCGGCCGGCATGTACATGGCGTGAAAAATCATCAGACCGCTGAACGTAATCATCAGATAGAACGGCAGCACCAGCACCCCCGAGACGTTGTGTGCGTCCAGCCAGGCGCGCTGTCCACCCTTGCGCGGGCGAAAGGTGAAGAAGTCCTTGAAGATTCGGCGATGCGTGACCACGCCGGTCAGCAAGGCAATGAACATCATCAGCGTCGCCGCGCCCACCACCCAGCGGCCCTGGATCGTCCAGCGGCCCTTGTGAGCAGTGCGAAGCTCGAAATGGAAGCGGTAGAAAAATTCTCCGCCAGCGGTCTCTCGGGCCTGCAGTGTGGCACCGGTTTGCGGGTGCAGCAGCAAGGTATCGAAGCGGCTGTTGGGCTTGTCGCGCCACAGTACATTGACGGCCGGCGTACGTTCATCGGGCAGACGCATGATGAAGTTGCTGACGCCCGGCGCGTGCTCGTGCAGTGCCGCCTGGGCGCGTTGCGCAACGTCGCTGTCGGACGGTGGCAGGCCATGCAGCTCGGGTCGCATCCACAGATTGAATTCGTTCTTGAAAAAGCTCAGCGTGCCGGTGACGAAAATCGCAAACAGAAGCCAGCCGAGAATCAGGCCCGACCAGGTGTGCAGCCAGGACATGGCCTGGCGAAAACCCTCCTGCTCGGGCTGACGCGTGGTTCTGGCGCTTGTCTTGGTTTGAGGGGCGGTCATGCTTCCACCCCCAACCACAATGGCCCATACAGCGCTGCGCTTAGGGCTAGGGCAGGAAGGAGTACACCGGCCCAGGCAAGCCAAGCCGTGCGTGCATAGAAGGTCCAGGCAATAGCCATGGCGTAGATGACCCAGGACAGCAAGGTGGCGGTCATCACCGCCTCCACGCGGCTCATCAGGGAACTCAGCAGCAGACTCAGGGCAGCAGTACTGAATGCGGCCAGCGCATAGCCTCCAAGGACGGCAGCCAAACTGCGCGAGGCAATCGCAAGGCGGTAGTGAATAAGGGGCGATGTGGCTTTCATACCGCCTCCTGATGCGCTGGAGCTGGGCGGCAAGGATTGCCGCAGACAGGAGCTGCAACGACAAAGCGCGGGTGAATCACCCTTGATGAGGAAAAGCAGGTATACGGAGAGCTCAGCATGACAGACAACCAAACGATGCAGTCGATTCGCTGGCTGGCTTGCGTCAAGAAATCATGCTGGCGTGCGAAGAAATGTAAAGCCGAGTATAGATGTAATTGAGAATGATTGTTATTTATTTGTTATTCGGCTTACAGGGCCTAAAAAGCGACATCTGAAGTTCTTCCCATCATTGGGCCATTGCCTGCCTGGCGGACGCCTGAAGGCCCTTCCTGGAGCGGTGGGCGACTCATCGCCGGGGCAGACCGGTATTCCCCTGAGCCCTACCTGGTGCGCAAGCTAGTTCTTCTTCTCTTCTGCACACGCTCTATTGCGACCACCACGGATGGCAGTTGAACTGGCTGAAGCGGGGAGTGCATTGTGTGCAGGATGCTTAGGATCTGGCACAGGACATCTTCATGCGTCTTCTCAGGCAGTACTTGCAGGAATTGCAGGAGCCGTGTGCTTTTTTTGCCGCTGTGTTGGCGGGCGGAGTGGGCAGCCGCGATACACAGGCCCTGCATGGGCTCTCTGGCCGTTCTGGTCTCTTTGCTGTTGTGGTTCACCTCGACTCAGGTGAGCGACGATGTCGGCATGTCGGGCCTGCTCTATGGACTGACGGTCTGGATGCTCCTGCCGCAGGTCCTGCTTCACCGGGATCCCGCGGCTGCCGCCGTGCTGCTGCTTGTCATGGGCTGGCTCCATGGAACGTCTGCGACGGTATCGATTACCAACAATTGTCGGCATTGGCCTGCAGACTTCGGAGTTGCAACGCACAATGCCATCCTGTGTTTTTTACCGTCGTGATCATGTCCGATTCCTCTGCGGCTTTGCCAGCCAGTCTGACACCATCCATGCGCGATGTGCTGCGCCGCATGGAGCGGGCCGCGCGCACTCCCATGCATCAGCTCGGTGCGGAAGCTGCCAAGGCGGCTTATGAAGCTGGCGCCGGCGTGCTTGAGATCCCCAAGCAGGCCTTGCCCCGTGTGGAGGACCTGCAGATTCCCTCACGCGACGGAGCGAATCTGCCGGCCCGCCTCTATGCTCCTGTGACCCGCGATGAAGCCCCCGCTGCGGGCTTGCCTGCGCTGCTGTATCTGCATGGTGGCGGCTTTACGGTAGGCAGCGTGGCCACGCATGACCAGCTTTGCCGCCAGCTCGCACACCTCGCGGGTTGCATGGTTGTGTCGCTGGACTACCGCCTGGCGCCGCAGTTCCAGTTCCCCGTTGCACATAACGATGCCTGGGATGCGCTGCAGTGGCTGGCAACCCATGCGGCGAGCCTGGGGGCGGATGGCAGCCGCATGGCTGTCGGCGGCGACAGCGCCGGCGGTACGCTGGCGGCAGCCTGTGCCATCGAAGCGCGCAACGCCGGCCTCAAGCTTGCCTTGCAGCTGCTGATCTATCCGGGAACCACGGCGCACCAGGATACCGACTCCCATCGCCGCTTTGCCCATGGACTGGTTCTTGAAGAAGCTTCCATCACCTGGTTTTTTGCGCAATATATCGCCAGACGCCAGGATCGCGAGGATTGGCGCTTCGCTCCTTTGCTGGCTCCCGATGTCGACGATGTCGCACCCGCCTGGATCGGCCTGGCCGAGTGCGATCCCCTTGTGGACGAGGGCGTGGAATATGCTGACAAGTTGCGCATGGCAGGCGTGCCTGTGGATCTGGAAATCTACAAGGGCGTGACCCATGAGTTCGTCAAGATGGGCCGCGTGATTGCCGAGGCGCGTCAGGCGCACCGTGACATGGCGCAGGCCTTGCGCGGCGCGTTTGGATTGAATTGAAACCAGAGTGAGAACCATGAATCGACAGGACTTTCGCAGCTTTACCCGTATCGAGGTGCGCTGGGCCGAAGTGGACGCGCAGAAGATCGTCTTCAATGCCCACTATCTGATGTATGCCGATGTGGCCATCACCAACTACTGGCGCCAGCTGGCCATTCCTTACGAGGCAGGCTTTGCATCGCTGGGCGGCGAGCTGTTTGTGAAAAAGGCCAGCACGGTCTATCACGGCTCGGCCACTTTGGGCGATGTGCTGGATGTCGGCATCCGCTGCGTCAAACAGGGCAATACCTCGCTGCAGTTCGAGGCAGGCATCTTCCGGGGCATGGAGCTGCTCAACACCGTGGAGCTGGTCTATGTGTTTGCCGACGCGGCGACGCAGACCCCCAGGCCCGTACCCCAGGCCATGCGGGATCTGCTCACGGCCTATGAAGCAGGGCAGGAGGTCGTCACGCTGCGCTCGGGCAGCTGGAACGATCTGGGGCGCGACGCCGAGCGCCTGCGCCTGGCCGTGTTTGTGCGCGAGCAGGGCGTGCCGCGCGAGATCGAGATCGACGAGCTCGACCCTGTGGCGCGTCATGTGGTCTTGTTCAACGGCTTGAACCAGCCCGTGGCTACGGGCCGGCTGGTCAGCGATGCGCCGGGCGTGGGGCGTATCGGCCGCATGGCCGTGGATCGCAGCGTGCGCGGCGGCCGCTGGGGGCGCATGGTGCTCGAGAGCCTGATGGATGCGGCGCGCGATCGCGGTGACAAGGAAATCGTGCTGCACGCGCAGCGCCATGCTGAAGCCTTCTATCTGCGCGCAGGCTTTACGCCGGTAGGCGAGCCTTATGAGGAGGCCGGCATTCCCCACATCACCATGTGCAAAGTGCTTTGATACATTTTTTTGATAGCTTATAGCGCTTTATCTGTAGGCGTTCAAGCCCGATTTGATGCTTGATGCGAAGGAGCACCCATGGCAAGAATCATGACCGTCCTCTGTCTGATCGGGGTGGCGGCGGCTGCCTATGTGGCTTATCGCTACGGGGTCTTCTGAGTCCGTTCGGGCGAGGTCCGGGACAGAGGTGACCGGGCGGCTGAAGGTGGGGGCCACCCGCTGGCGGGAGCGCTCTGCGGCGGCCTGCTTCGCAGGCCTTGCCGCACGCAGGCTCGAGCCCAGCCCTTTCTCCGCTGCGTGCTGGCGGCATTGCTGCAGCTGATCCTTCAGCGCGGTGATGGCCTTATGAGCGCAGGCTTCGTCCAGATGGCCGCCAGGCGCACCGGCCACGCCAATCGCACTAATCGCACCAATGGTTTCATTGCCGGTCTTCAGGGGCACGCCGCCACCTAGTACCAGGAAGCCAGGGATATTCGCCATGCCGGCCGCATCGGGATTGGACTGAACGGCAGAACTTTGTCGTCCAGCAAGTGGGAGGAATCAATGCGAACGCAGAGCCAGCCTTCGGGGTCTGTTATCTTTTTGAGGAAAAGATAATGACCTGGGTGCAAGTAAAGTTTAGCGGTGGCCGGGCCCGCACTGCCAGGCCTGCGGCAGTGCGGGCCCGAGACGTTCAGATATCCGCCAGCAGCTCGTAGGGCAGGGGCAGGGGCTGCAGCGCAATGCCCTTGCCCGCATCGGCGCTCTGGCCTTCGGCCAGCGCAGCATGGGCAAACAAATCGTCGCGGCTGGAAGAGGCAATCTGCATCGAGACGATGGCATCCCAGCCGCCTTGCACAGCTGCTGCTGCCTGCACCACGGTGCCAGTTGCCTGCTCGAGGTCTTCGGCGCTGAAGACTTCCTGGCCGACGCTCAGAGCCTGCTCGGCATGAACCAGATAGGCGCGGCGCTTGAGCGTGCCGCGGAACTGGCTGCGAGCCACCACTTCCTGGCCGGGGTAGCAGCCCTTCTTGAAGTTGACGCCGCCCAGGGATTCGTAGTTCAGCATCTGGGGCACGAAGGCATCGACCACGGGAGCCGATAGTGTGGCCACGCCGCTCTGGACTTCGGACCATTGCCAGAGGTCTTCGCTCAGCAACTGCCCTTCTGGGGCCTGACCCGCAGGGCCTATCCACAGCGCACGCTGGTTGCCTGCAGCGGGGTAGAGCGCGATCACATGGGCATCGCCTTGCTGCTTGAGCGCCCAGGCGGCCACATTCTTGCCGGCAAGCTGCTCGGCGGCCTGGCCGGCCAGACCGTAGAGGGCGAAGTCAGCCGTCGCATCGCTGAGCTTGCACTGGGCGCGCAGCACAAACATGGACAGGCGCTTGAGCGTGGGGGCCAGCAGGCTGCGGTCACAGATCAGCACGATTTCGTCGGCGCTGAGCCTGAAGCCGATAAAGCTGGCCAGCATGCGGCCCTTGGCCGTGCAAAAAGCCGCAAGGCGGGCCTGATCGAACTTGAGCAGCGCGAAATCGTTGCTCAACTGGCCATGGAGAAAGCTGGCTGCGTCGGCGCCAACGGCGCGGATGACACCAAGGTGGGAAATGGGGGTAATGCCGTTCAGGGGCAGCGTCTTGGGCTGGGTCATGGCTGAATTATGATCGTCGCTCTGTGTACTGATGGATCTAGCTTGTGCGTGCCCTTATTCGAGCACTGATATTTTTGCTGCTTCTGGCTGCCCTGGCGGCGGGAGGCGCCTGGTGGTGGCTGAACCAGCCGCTGCAATTGTCTGAGCCCAGTCTGGAGTTGGAGATAGAGCCCGGCACCACGCCACGTGGCGTGGCGCAAAACGTGGTCAAGGCCGGGGTGCAAACCGATGCGCGCCTGCTCTATGCGTGGTTTCGCTTCTCTGGCAAGGACCGCGCCATCAAGGCCGGCAACTACGAACTGAGCACGGGGCTCACGCCCTATGTGCTGCTGCAAAAGCTGGCGCGGGGCGAGGAAAGCCTGCGTGCGCTGACGCTTGTCGAAGGCTGGAACTGGCGTCAGGTGCGTGCGGCGCTGGCGCGTGAGGAATTCCTCAAGCAAGACAGCGCAGGGCTCAGCGACGAGGCTGTGATGACGGCACTGGAGCGCGCGGGCGTGCCGCCCGAAGGCCGCTTCTTCCCCGACACCTATACCTACGCCAAGGGCAGCTCGGACATGGCCGTGCTGCGCCGTGCGCTGCATGCCATGGATCGCCGTCTGGCCGATGCCTGGGCCATGCGGGCGGCCAATACCCCGCTCAAATCCGCCGATGAAGCCCTGATCCTGGCCAGCATCGTGGAAAAGGAAACCGGCCGCGCCGCAGACCGCGCGCAGATTGCCGGCGTTTTCTCCAACCGCCTGCGCATAGGCATGCGCCTGCAGACCGATCCTTCGGTCATCTATGGCGTGGGGGCCAGCTTTGACGGCAATCTGCGCAAGCGTGATTTGCTGGAGGACACGCCCTGGAACACCTATACCCGTGCGGGCCTGCCCGTCACGCCGATCGCCATGCCCGGCAAGGCTGCGCTGATGGCGGCCGTGCAGCCCGATCAGACCAAGGCTCTGTACTTCGTGGCCAAGGGTGATGGCACCAGCCATTTCAGCGCCTCGCTGGACGAGCACAATAGGGCCGTCAACCGCTACCAACGCGGTCAATAAGCAATCCTTGAGGGCGGCAGGCCGTGGTCTGTTCCCTGTGTCGAATCAAACAACTGGTGCCGCCATGCGCCGCACTAGAGGAAATATCAGTGAGTACAGCTTTACCCAAGGGTCTGTTCATCAGTTTTGAGGGCATCGATGGCGCGGGCAAGTCCTCGCATATCGAGGCACTGGCCCAGGCTTTTCGCGATCAGGGCCGGGCGGTCACGCTGACCCGCGAGCCCGGCGGCACGCCGCTGGCCGAAAAGCTGCGCGCCCTGATGCTGCATGACGCCATGGACCCGCTGACGGAGGCGCTGATCGCCTTCGCGGCCCGGCGCGACCATCTGGTGCAGGTCATAGAGCCGGCGCTGGCGCGTGGCGAGGTGGTCATCAGCGACCGCTTCACCGATGCCACTTTCGCCTACCAGGGCGCGGGCCGAGGCTTCAGCTGGGAGCAGTTGTCGGCTCTGGAGCGCATGGCTCAGACCGGTACCGCGCTGCATGCCGGTCCGGACTCGGACTTCATGCGCGAGCCCGACATGACGCTGTGGTTTGACCTGCCTGCCGAAGTGGCGGCCGAGCGCCTGGCCACGGCCCGTGTTCCCGACCGCTTCGAAGCCCAGCCCGGCGAGTTCTTTGCCCGCGTGGCCCAAGGCTATGCGGAGCGAGCCCGGACTGCGCCTCAGCGCTTTGTGCGCATCGATGCCCATGCCAGCCGCCACGCCGTGTGGCAGCAGATCACCCAGGCCGTGGTGCGCAAGGGCTGGCTGGCCATCATGGTGGGCAGCAAGCCATGAGTGCGGTCGACGCTGAAGCGCCCTGGATCGCCGCGCAGCGTGGCCGCCTGCTGGCCCAGCGTGGCCATGCCTGGCTGCTGCAAGGGCCTTCGGGTCTGGGCCAGTACGCTCTGGGACTGTCGCTGGTGCGCGCCTGGCTTTGCGAGCAGCCGTCTGCGCAAGGCGCTTGCGGCCACTGCGCCAGCTGCCATGCCATTGAGGTGCGTGCCCATGCCGATCTGTGCGTGCTCATGCCCGAGGTGCAGATGATGGAGCTGGGCTGGCCGCTGCCGGAAAAGGCCCAGGCCGACATCGACGACAAAAAGCGCAAGCCCAGCAAGGAAATCCGCGTGGAAGCCATGCGCGATGCCGTGGAGTTCTGCCAGCGCACCAGCGCGCGCGGACGCGGCAAGGCCGTGCTGGTCTACCCGGCCGAGCAAATGAATGCGATTACCGCCAACGCCCTGCTCAAGACGCTGGAGGAGCCGCCCGGAGACACCCGCTTCGTGCTGGCCAGCGAGGCAGCGCACCAGCTGCTGCCCACCATTCGCAGCCGCTGCCTGACGCACACCATGACCTGGCCTGCGGCGGCCGAGGCCGCGCAGTGGCTGCAGGCGCAAGGTCTTAACGAGTCGGATGCCGCTGCGGCCTTGCAGGCTGCCGGCGGCCGACCCGGCGATGCGCTGCGCATGGCGGCGGACGCGGGCAAGGCCGCAGCCTGGGCGCAACTGCCAAGGCAGCTGGCCAAGGGAGATGTGGCTGCGCTGGCGGCTTTTGCTCCCGTGGATGCCGTGCAGGCGCTGCAGAAAATCTGCCATGACCTGATGGCCCTGGCCGGCGGCGGCGAGCCCCGGTATTTCTCGCCCGCCGATCTGCCGGGTAAGCCGCTGCCCATGGCGCTGCTGGCCGAATGGTCACGCGAGCTGGTGCAGGCGGCGCGCACGGCCGATCACCCCTTCAATGCCGGGTTGATGATGGAGGCCCTGGCCTCCAGGGCTCGGGCGGTGCTGATCTCGGGCAAAGCCGCCAGAGCCGTGCGCTAGGTCATGAGGCAAGGGTTTGGTCAAAATTTTTCCGGGTGTTAACCTCGCGGGTACAGCCGCCCGGCTGCCACAAGAATTCTGCTATCCACTATGAACGCAACTACCACCCCTCGTCCCAGCGTGATGCAGCTGGCGATCAAGGAAAAGGCAGCGCTGTATGCCGCCTATATTCCGTTGTTCGCCGAAGGGGGGATTTTTGTGCCCACGCAGCGTGACTACCGACTGGGCGATGATGTCTATGTGCTGCTGACCCTGCCCGACGATCCGCAGCGCTACCCGGTCGCGGGCCGTGTGGCCTGGGTGACGCCCGAGCGAGCTTCCGGCAATCGCACCCAGGGCGTGGGCATCCAGTTTCCCAAGGATGCCAAGTCCGCCGAGCTCAAGGCCAAGATCGAGCAGATTCTGGGCACGGCCCTGAGCTCCGAGAAGCCGACCCAGACAATCTGATTTTTAACACTGGCGCGCTCCCACATCAGAGATGCCGAGCAAGAGCCGTCTCGCAGCGATGGCGTCGTCCCCTGGGGAAGCGGCGCAGCCGCTCAGGAACGGTCCAATTTCTATGTTTACCGATTCCCACTGTCACCTGAATTTCCCCGAGCTGAGCGCCAATATCGCGCAGATCCGCGAAGCCATGGCTGCTGCCAAGGTCACGCGCGCGCTGTGCATCAGCACGACGATGGAAGAGTTTCCCGAAGTGCACCAGCTGGCGCTGGACTACGACAATTTCTGGGCCACCGTGGGCGTGCACCCCGACACCGAGGACATGACCGAGCCCAGCGTGCAGGACCTGGTGGAGCGCGCTGCGCTGCCGCGCGTGGTGGCGATCGGCGAGACCGGGCTCGATTACTACGGCATGGAAGACCGCAAGGGCGGTCGCACGATTGCCGATCTGGAATGGCAGCGCGAGCGTTTCCGCACGCATATCAAGGCGGCGCAGATCACGCAAAAGCCGCTGGTCATCCATACCCGCAGCAGCTCTGACGACACCCTGGGCATTTTGCGCGAGTGCGGCGAGGCGGATTCCGCCACCCAGGCCGGCGGGGTGTTTCACTGTTTCACCGAAACCGCCGAAGTGGCCCGTGCCGGGCTGGACATGGGTTACTACATCTCCCTGTCGGGCATCGTGACCTTCAAGAATGCCCAGCATCTGCGCGACGTGGCGGCCTTCGTTCCGCTGGACAGGCTGTTGATAGAAACCGACAGTCCTTATCTAGCGCCCGTGCCCTACCGCGGCAAGACCAATAATCCTTCATATGTGCCCTTTGTGGCCAAGCAGATTGCCGAGGTGCGCGGCATTTCCATCGAGGAGGTGGCCGCCGCCACCAGTGCCAACTTTGACCGCCTGTTCAAGGGCGTGACCTTGTCAGCGAACTCTGGAGCCAGTGCATGAGTCTTTTTGCTGCCCCATCGATTGCATCATCATTGAGCCGCCGCCAGAGCCTGCGCTGGGCCGGTGCTGCTGTCGTCGGGGTGGCTGGCCTGCCAGGACTGGCACGAGCCAATGACTACGAGGACTATTCGCGGGCGCTGGTCAGCGACAACTCCAGTGCCATGGTGAATCTGATCTTTCGCGGCTTCAACGCCAACACCCTGGATTCGCGCGGGCGGCCGGGGCTGGTGGCGGCCCTGCATCAGGACTCGCTCAAAGTCTTCGATGTGCTGCTCAAGGCGCCGCGCATCGATGTCAATCTGGCCTCGCGCCAGAATGAGACGCCGCTGATGATGGCCTGCATCAAGGGCCATCTCGACATTGTGCGCGAGCTGATCAAGCGCGGTGCCGACGTCAATCGCGAGGGCTGGACGCCGCTGCATTACGCGGCCTCTGCCGATACGCCGCAGACGCTGGACATCATCAAGCTGCTGCTGGAGGAAAGCGCCTATATCGATGCCGCTTCACCGAACGGCAGCACGCCGCTGATGCTGGCCGCCCAGTACAGCAGCGAAGCCGTGGTCAGGCTGCTGCTGCAGGAGGGCGCGGACATCACGCTGCGCAACCAGCGCAATATGACGGCAGCGGATTTCGCCAGGCTGGTGGACCGGCAGTACAT
Source organism: Comamonas sp. F1-6 (assembly GCF_039581415.1). Classification (NCBI taxonomy): domain Bacteria; kingdom Pseudomonadati; phylum Pseudomonadota; class Betaproteobacteria; order Burkholderiales; family Comamonadaceae; genus Comamonas; species Comamonas sp. F1-6. Next base: position 124,328 of record NZ_JBCPWN010000008.1, on the reverse strand, counting down.
GGTCGATCTGCTGGGCAAGGCGCTGCAGCATGAGCGCCGTACCCAGCCCTCGCGCGGGAGCTGGTAGTGGGCGCAGTTCACCGCCGTCATTAATATTTTGATAGCTGCTAGCGCCCAATGAAAAAGGACTTCAGAGTTATTTGACTCTGAAGTCCTTTATTTATATGCGGTAGCAGCTCTTAAATTTGAGGTTCTCCGGGGGTCGAGCTGCGCACCTGGTTGTGCAGGCGGGCATAGAGGCCGCCCAGCTCCATCAGCTGTGCATGCGAGCCTTGCTCGGCGATCTGGCCGCGCTCCATGACGACCACGCGGTCCGCATGCACGATGGTGGACAGGCGGTGGGCGATCACCAGCGTGGTGCGGCCCTGCATCAGCCGGTTCAGGGCTTGCTGGACCAGGCGCTCGGATTCGTTGTCCAGTGCCGAGGTGGCTTCGTCCAGAATCAGGATGGGCGCGTCCTTGTAGAGCGCGCGCGCAATGGCCAGGCGCTGGCGCTGGCCGCCCGAGAGCTGGCTGGCATTGTGGCCCACCAGGGTGTGCAGGCCCTGAGGCAGATTGCGCACGAAGTCGCCCAGATTGGCCGCCTCCAGCGCGGACCAGACGCGGGCCTCGTCTATATCCTTGCCCAGCGCCACATTGGCCGCGACGCTGTCGTTGAGCATGACCACGTCCTGGCTCACCATGGCGAACTGCTGGCGCAGCGTGTTCAGGTCCCAGTCGGCCACGGGCACGCCTTCCAGAGTGATCTGGCCGCTGGTGGGCGAGAAAAAGCGGGGCAGCAGATTGACTAGCGTGGTCTTGCCGGCACCGGACGGCCCGACCAGGGCCACGACTTCGCCGGCCCTGACGTTCAGGCTCAGGTGCGAGAGGGCCGGAGCCTTGTCCGCGCCGAACTGCACGCTCACATCGCTCAGCTGCAGTGCGCCGCTGACCTTGGCGGAGGGCTTGAAACTGCCGCCTTGCTCGTCGGTGGAGCCTTCGAGCAGGGCCAGGCCACGCTCCAGTGCGGCCACGCCGCGCGTGATGGGGTTGGCCACATCGGCCATGCGGCGAATGGGCGCAATCAGCATCAGCATGGCCGAGATGAAGGCGGCAAAGCCGCCCACGGTCACATCCTGCACGCTGGCCGAGCCGATGGCGGCGCCGCCTTCGCGGCTTTGCCACAGGGCGATGCAGAGAATCACCGACAGCGCAATCGCCGCCAGCACCTGGGTCAGCGGCGTCATGGCGGCCGAGGCGATGGTGGCCTTGGTGTTCAGGCCGCGCAGCTGCCGGCTCAACTCGCCAAAGCGCGACTGCTGCGAAGCCTGGGCACCATGCAGGCGCACCATGCGGTGGGCCAGAACGTTCTCCTCCACCACATAGGCCAGCTCGTCGGTGGCCGTCTGGCTGGACTTGGTGATGCGATAGAGGCGGCGCGACAGCGTCTTCATGACCCAGGCCACACCCGGCACCATGAAGGCCACGATCAGCGTGAGCTGCCAGTTCAGATAGATCAGGTAGCCAAGCAGGGCGATCAGTGTGAAGCCGTCGCGGGAGATACTCATCATGGCCTGCACCAGCTGCTGGGCACCGGTCTGCACCTCGTAGACGATGGTGTTGGACAGCGCCGATGCCGATTGCCTGGAAAACAGGCTCATGTCGGCGGCCAGCAGACGCTCGAAGAGTTTCTGGCGCAGACCCAGCATGCCGTCATTGGTGATGCGTGCCAGAGCGTACTGGCCCGTGAACTGGGCCAGGCCGCGAATGACGAACAGGCCGATCAGAAACACCGGCACCGTCCACAGCGCAAGCGAGCCAGCCGTAAAGCCGCTGTCAAGCAAGGGCTTGAGCAGTGCCGGCATGGCGGGCTCGGTGGCTGCCCCCACCAGCGTGGCCAGGATGGCCAGACCCCAGGCCCAGCGCTGGCCCGAGAAATAAGGCGTCAGGCGCTTGAGGCGCTGCATCAGCGGCAGCTCGGATGGATTGACGGGGGCTGCTTGAGCGGGAGCTGGGGCAGGGACGGCCTTGGCGGTCTCGCTCGGCGATGGGGACGGTGTGGCTTGCATAAGCGCGTGATTTTAGGGCTTGTGCTTTTGGAGTCCGCACGGATCTCAATAGATGAAATTTGGGATGAAGTTGTAACCAACTATGCCTGTTTGAATATAAAGCGCAAGCCTGCGGCAGAATCGGCGAGGGGATTGCCTCTGCGCTCATGCAGACTCTGGCATGCTCCCGATCTGAAAGTTTTGTGGCACTTGCGTTTGATCACCCTACTGAGCACGTTCTTACATCAGGAATCCGTCAGTGTGTGTAACATTCGCGCTTGTGTTTGTACCGGGCAATTCCGGAAATTTTGATGGCTGCCAATGACTATTGACCGACTTCCATCCCTGACAACCTGGGCGGCAGGGCCGCGCGCTTCCCGCAGAGCCATGCTGGCAACGTTAGCCGCCACGCCGGCCCTTCCGGCACTGGCCCAGTTCAGGGTTGAGGTAACAGGCGTGGGCCTGACACAGTTGCCGATCGCAATTGCCCAGTTCAAGGGAGAGGGCTCGGCCCCACAGAAGATTTCCGCCATCATCCAGGCCGACCTGGAGCGCAGCGGACAGTTCCGCGGCGTGGATGCCTCAGGCCTGGCGCTTGACGAGACCTCACGCCCCGATGTGGCCCAGTGGCGTCAGAAGGGTGCCGATTCGTTGGCGACCGGCAGCATCACGCGTCTGGCGGATGGCCGCTGGGATGTGCGCTTCCGCCTTTGGGATGTGGTCAAGGGCCAGGATCTGGGTGGTCAGGGCTTCGCAGTCACCACCGGCGATCTGCGCCTCGTGGCCCACCGCATTGCCGACTACATCTATGAAAAGCTCACGGGCGAGAAAGGCATTTTCTCCACCCGCATTGCCTACGTGACCAAGGCAGGTGCCCATTACCGCCTGTGGATTGCCGATGCAGACGGCGAGAATGCCCAGTCCGCGCTGTCCAGTCCCGAGCCCATCATTTCCCCAGCCTGGGCGCCCAACGGCACGCAACTGGCCTATGTGTCCTTCGAGTCACGCAAGCCCGTGGTCTATGTGCATGATGTAGCCAGCGGCCATCGTCGTCTGCTGGCCAACTTCCGCGGCTCCAACAGCGCTCCGGCCTGGTCGCCAGACGGCAGCCGTCTGGCCGTGACGCTGAGCCGCGACGGCGGCTCGCAGCTGTATCTGCTCAGCGCCCAGGGCGGTGAGCCCCGTCGTCTCATGCAAAGCAGCGGCATCGATACCGAGCCCTGCTTCTCCAGTGACGGCCGCACCATTTACTTTGTCAGCGATCGTGGCGGTGCACCTCAGGTCTACAAGGTCTCGTCCTCGGGCGGCAGCGCCGAGCGAGTGACCTTCACCGGCAACTACAACATCTCGCCCGCCATCAGCCCCGACGGCAAATGGCTGGCCTATATCTCCCGCGTAGGCGGTGGTTTCAAGCTCCAGGTCATGGATCTGGCGACAGGCACAGTGAACTCGGTCACGGACACCACGGCGGACGAAAGCCCGAGTTTTGCGCCCAATAGCCGTCTGATTGTTTACGCCACCATTCAGGGCGGCCGTGAAGCACTCATGACCACAACGCTGGACGGCAAGATCAAGGCGCGTCTGGCCGGTGCAAGTGGAGACATACGTGAGCCCGACTGGGGCCCGTTCCAAAAACACTGATTTGAAGTTTGCTTTCTCTCTTTCTTTCTAGTGATGAAGTCCGTTGTGGACTGTTCGGAGAAATCTCATGTTGACTATCAAACGTCTTTCCCTGGCTTTGGCTGTGACCGCGCTGGTCGCAGGTTGCAGCTCTGGCGTCAAGCTGGACGACAAGCCCGTTGACGGTTCGCTGTCCAGCCAGGGTGCTGGCGCAAGCGGCCAGGGCCAAAGTGGCGTGTCGGGCGTGGACCTGACCGGTTCCGCCGCTTCCAAGGCAGGCCCTCAGGGTGTCAGCCGCATCGTCTACTTCGACTTTGACAGCTACTCTGTCAAGGCTGATGCACAGCCCCAGATCGAAGCCCATGCCAAGTTCATCAAGGCCAACCCCGCAGCCAAGGTGCAGCTGGAAGGCCATACCGACGAGCGCGGCGGCCGTGAATACAACCTGGCCCTGGGTCAAAAGCGCGCTGAAGCCGTGCGCCGTTCTCTGGGCCTGCTGGGCGTGAACGACGCTCAGGTTGAAGCGGTGAGCTACGGCAAGGAAAAGCCCGCTGCTGAAGGCCATAGCGAAGACGCTTACGCCCAAAACCGTCGCGTTGAAATCAACTACCGTTAATGATGAAGCAGGCCTTGTTGACTCTCCGTCACGCAACGCTGCCTCGCATGGTGGCGGCCGGCCTGCTGGCCGGCTCTGCCATCAGCGCCCATGCAGCCCTGTTTGGTGATGACGAGGCGCGCCGCGCCATCATCGAACTGCGCCAGCGCGTTGACAGCCTGCAGCAATCGCAGGAACAGACCCGCCGCAGCCTGCTGGATCTGCAGTCGCAGATCGAGTCGCTCAAGTCGGACCAGGCCAAGCTGCGAGGTCAGAACGAGCAACTGACACGCGACGCCGCGGAGTTGCAGCGTGGTCAGAAAGATCTGGCCAAGGGCTTTGACGAGCGCCTGCGCCAGTTCGAGCCCGTGAGCGTGACCGTGGACGGCGTGGAGTTCACTGCCGATCGCAATGAGCAGCAGGAATTCGAGCAGGCTCTGGGCATGTTCCGTTCGGGCAAGTTCCCCGAGGCCGGTCAGGCCTTCGCCGCTTTCCTGCGCCAATGGCCCAAGAGCGGCTATACGCCGTCGGTGCGCTTCTGGCTGGGCAACTCGCAGTACGCCACGCGCGACTACAAGAATGCCATCGCCAATTTCCGTTCGGTCATGACCAATGCGCCCATGCATGCTCGTGCACCCGAAGCGGCCCTGTCCATCGCCAACTGTCTGGTGGAGCTCAAGGACACCAAGGCAGCTCGCAAGACCCTGGAAGAGCTGCTGCAGGCCTATCCGAACTCGGAAGCCGCAGGGATTGCCAAGTCCAAGCTGGCGACGCTCAAGTAATGGCCGAATATTCTCAGCCTCAAGCGGAAACAGCGCCCCGATCCGGCGCTGTTTTTTCTATGGAAGAAGCAGATGTGCAGCGCCGCTTTGGCGGTTTGGAGCGCCTCTACGGCGTGCAGGGGGCAGCCCGGATTCGTGCGGCCCATGTGGTGGTGGTTGGTGTGGGCGGAGTCGGTTCATGGACGGCCGAGGCTCTGGCGCGCAGCGGCGTGAGCCGCTTGACTCTGATCGATATGGACCATGTGGCCGAGTCCAATATCAATCGCCAGATCCACGCGCTGACCAGCACTGTCGGTCAGGCCAAGATCGATGCCATGCGTGATCGCATCGCCGAGATCAATCCAGCCTGCGAGGTCAATTGCATCGATGAATTTGTCGATCCAGACAACTGGCAGCAACTCTTGCCGGCAGATGTTGATGCGGTGATAGATGCTTGCGATCAGATCAAGGCCAAGGCCGAAATGGCGGCGCATGCGCGCAAAACCAGGCAGTGCTTTATCTCCGTTGGTGCTGCAGGTGGCAAGCGCATGGCCCACTTGGTGGACATTGCAGACCTGAGTGCGACAACCCATGATCCGCTTCTGTCACAGCTGCGCTACCGACTGCGCAAGCAGCATGGCGCTCCCAAGGATGGCAAGCGCATGGGGGTGACTTGTGTGTTCAGCCGCGAGGCTGTCGCACCACCTGATGCATCTTGCTCAATCGAGGGCGGTGATGGCAGTCTCAACTGCCACGGCTATGGCTCGGTCGTGGCTGTGACAGCTACCTTTGGTCAGTGCGCAGCAGGCTGGGTACTTGATCAGTTGGCTCGCAAACCAAGCTAATTCAACTAATTCAAGAATTAGGCAAAGAGCCGGAAAAAATAGATTACAATAACGTCATTCCACTGATTAGGCAACTACTGCTTTTGATGTGTGGCAGGGTCTTTAGCTCAGTCGGTAGAGCAGCGGACTTTTAATCCGTTGGTCGCGAGTTCGAATCTCGCAGGACCCACCAAAGATAACAAGGCCCCGTAGCAATACGGGGCCTTTTTATTTTGCTATCAATTAAGCAGCAAGAATAAAATTCAAGCTGCCTTTCTTTTGGCTGGTGTGCGGATTTTTTTGCCAACCAACGCAACAGCGGTCTGAAGAGTCTGGGTCGCAAGGTGGCTGTAGCGCTTGGTGCTAACCGCCGACTTGTGCCCCAATACCCCACCAACCGTGTAGAGATCAACCCCGGCGTTGATCATCTCGCTCGCCGTGCTGTGCCGCAAGTCGTGCAGTCTGGCATGACCGAACCCAGCCGCCCTGGCGCCAGCCTTGAATACCTTGCTGACCGTCCACTTGGTAGGCTTCACTGGCCACAGGTCCGGGTTGCGCACGATGTGGGCGACTCGGGGGTGAATTGGCACAGCGCGGGGCTGCCCGTTTTTGGTGTGCTGGCTTCCCAACTCAAACACATCTCCGCCGTAGGCAACCTGGGCTAGGCCAACTTCGGCCGCACGCATGCCACTGTAGAACGCAATGCGGATGGCCGCCCTTTCCTTGCCGGGCTTGATCTTCGAGCAGATCTTGAGGAACTCGGCTCGGCCCAGGTAGACATGACGCTCGTTGCGCACCTTCGGCATGCTGATGCGTTCGGCTGGGTTTCGGTCTCCTAGTCCATGGTGCTTCCATGCATAGCGGCAAGCCGCCCGAAGGTAGGAGAGCCGGTTGCGCACCGTCGCCGCAGACATCAGCTTCTTGTCGTCACCTACAGGCCGGTAGCTGATGGCGATAGCCGGAAGCGCCGAGAATGGCTTACCGGCGTAGGCGCTGTAGCAGGCCTTGAGCTCGCGCACGATGTTCTCATAGCTCTTGAGCGCTGGTGCGTGGTACTTCAAATAGAGCAGCACCGCATCTTCAATCAGTGGCTCAGGCTTGCTGACACCAGTCGCAATCGAGTGGAGTCGCTTGGTCTCTTCGAGGTCGAACTTTTGGGCCTCGGATTTGGTGTAGCCTTTTGGAAGAAGGCGGCTAGCCCGCTGCCGCTGGCCCGCAATAACCTGGTCGAACTCAAAGCGCCAACGCTGGTTGCGGGAGTCGAAACGGATCGGCATGATTTTTTGTATTCCTCTATGTCAGATTCTTCAAAGCGCACAGCGCTACCGAATCGGTAGCAGTGCAGGCGCCCGGATTTTGCGAGTTCATAGACGGTTCGCTCGCTAAGTCCGAGCATCCCGGCAACGGCTTTTGCATCAAGCATCTAGGTCTCCAAAAGCAAAACCCCGCATTAGCGGGGCTCGGGGTGGTTGATAGGTTCGCGCCATCTGTCGCGCTTGTCGCCTCGGTCGCGGGCTCGGCGGCTCATGCTTGGTCTCCCTCAACGTTGATGGCATAGACTTCTACAGGGTCGGGGCCGAAGTGAGGGTGGGTGATGGTCTTGATAGTGAAGCCGCGCCACGGTCGCACGATGCGCCGGGCGTGGTCATCGCGCGCTGGGTAGCCAAGGGTCAGCACGATCTGGTCATAGCTGCCGAATGGGGAATACAGGCGCTTCTGCCAGTACTGCGTGCACAGCCGGTATTCCTCGGTCTTGGTGCCGTCGCGGATGGCCTCGAAGTACTCACGCTTGAGTGGGAGGGTCAGCGTTTTCATGCTTGGCCTTTCTGCATGGTCTTGATGTCTCCAATCCATTGGGCGATGTACCCGCCTGTGTAGGCATGCTTCGCCCAAAGCGGCCATTGCTCTCGGTCTTGACCAAGCCACATGGCCTTGCCTTGTGATCGCGCGCGCCGGCCCATGGCCTCAAACCAGCGTTTGCCCGCGATTCGTTTAGCCATGCTGCGCTCCTTCCTTGGCTGCTGCCTGGGCGGCCAGCTCGATAGCGCGTTGTGCTACGCGCGGCTCATAGAACCTGATTGCATCCTTGCTTTGAGTGAGCAAGGTTCGTTGCATGAAGCCATCCACAGGAGTCCCGCACGACCACTTGGGAGATGGGGCGCTAAGCCACTCGACGCGCTCCTTGTGGTTTTGCAGGTCGGCTCGTTCACGCTCTTGCTGAATTTGAAGGGCGCTCACGCTTCACCCCCTTGCGCTGCCTGGGCGGCGCGCTGATTGCACTCACATGGCTTGCAATGAGCAGACCACGTTCCTGCAAATTGAGGCGTGACTGTGCAGCCACTGTGCAGCCATTGCCCCAAGATGCGCCCCATGTCTTTGCTGTCGGTTCGGTTGGCGTCCAGCGCGCCCACGGTCACGCCGCATTGGCAGGTGGCAACGAACCCAGTTGGTTTGCGCTTCACTGCTGCTCCCCCTTTGCTGCCGCGATAGCGGCGCGGTTGGCGCGCTCGAAACCTTGCGTAATGCGGCCTTTGTGCATGACTACCTTGTCGCCGGGGTTCAGCCTGACGGTCAACATATCGACTTGCGTATTGCTGCCGCATCCGCTGTGCTCCATGAGCACTTCTTGCTCCGCATCCCGTGCGTCTGCCTGCGCCTGGGGTGCTGCTAGCGTGGAGCTCAGGGCTTTAGCTAGATCGCAGGCGAAATCTGCGGCAAGCTTGTTGGTGATGTAGTTTTCATAGTCATAGCGCTGCAACACATTGGCAAAGTACCAAGCTACGAACTCACGCCCACCTTTCGATGTGCGCAAGTCAAAATCAGGCATCTCCACCGCCTGCGCGGGAAGTCCGGTAGCAGTAGCCAGCAGGGCGCGGGCAGCATTCCAACCTTCGTTGTGCGCAATACGCAGATTGATGTCGTTCGGATACTTCTGGCACGCAGAGCGGTTCATGAGCACCGCAATTTCCGCATCAGGCTCTGGCAGCACCATTGGCGCGGCTGCTGTCAGGGCTATGGGTTCGGCATTCAGAGTCGTTTCAGCCAAGAGCGAAGCGCGAGCGCCGCACTTTGAGCATGCGGCTGTCATCGTGCCCACTGTGTTGCAGTCAGGGCATTTGTCTTCTACCGGGCTATCACCTTGCCAATCGCACTTGCTGCACGCAGCCTTGCTGCCGTCTGCATCGTTGATGCCGATATGCCCGCAGTCACTACATTCGCGCACTTCGATGTAGGTTGGAACGGCTGCCGGGGTGGCGGCAAGCGCGGCGTGAGCCTGCCAGCCGATCCACTTGTTATTTACATCCCAGTTTTCGTAAACCCTGGAGTAAAAGTCGCGCGGGATAGGGCTTTGAATGAACTTCTCAAACGCCTCGCGCTCATCAGGCACTGCCACGGCTGCGGGCGCTGCCTGGGTCCGGCCTTCGTCCAGGCCTGCATGCCATGCGGCTTGTTCTGCTGCGGCTGGCTCTTTAATCTGGTGCAGGCACTGGCCGGCCTTGCCAGCCTCAAATGCGGCGCGGCCGTAGCCCAGCAGGTGCTGCCTGTCCTGGCCGGTGACCAGGTTCAGGCTGAACGGTGCCATGAGTGCTGTCAGGTGCAGTTCATCGCCAGGGGTCATCTTGATAGGTTGCTTCATGAGGGTGGCTCCCAGAATGAGAAAAGCCCGCGGCGGCGGGCTGGGGTGTTGTTGGTCAGGCGACTTTTCGGAGCTTGGCCTCCTTGGCGATGAGCCAGACACGGCCCCGGCTATCACCCGGGAAGCGCGACATGGTGCGCACCTCGAGCTTGTCGGCCTTGCCCTGGCTGGCGATCCACTTGCGCATGGCCGCGCCCAGGGGCTGAACTTCATCAGGCTCGCAGGACAGACATTGCCCGGGCTTCATCTTGGCGAACAGCTCTGCATACTTGCCTTCTGGGCATGCGCGCTGGCCGGGGAAGGGATCGTTCTTGATCGTGATGAGCTCAACGTCGATGCTCTTCACGGTCTTGTGCACCTTGCGGCGCGGCTTGGCTTGGTCGAATGCGTTCATGACTGGGCCTCTCCAATCACAGCAGCAGCAAATGCATCCTCGGGAGTCTGCTGCTTCTCGCCACCTTCGTCGTCCTCGATGTCGCGCTGATCTGGGTTGCCACCTGTGCTGGGCGTGTCCGGCTTGCCAGCCCGGTAGCCCTTCTTGGCCTGGACCAGTTCAGCAGGGGCCAGCAGCTTGATGGAGATCTCGCCTTCGGCGGCCAGGCCGGAGAGCTCACCGAACAGCTCGTTGTCCTGCAGCTCTTCGCCGTTGTACGAGATGGTCCATTTGATGGTGACGCTGCCGCCCTCGGAGAGCTCGTACTGCAGGTTCGACACCACCACATCAGTGAAGTCGACGTGGTATTCGTCCAGGCCCCAGTCTTGGGTGAGGCGGTAGCCGCGGAACTTCAGGCCCTTGCCATAGTGGTACAGCAGCGGCAACTGGGGGTGGCGCAGGTTCGGCAGCGGGATATCCAGGCCGGGGATCTCGTCCTGGCCGTCCTTGGCCGCCTTGTTGCAGTAGTGGTGCGCACGCAGGCCGGGCTCTATCAGGTCGAGCAGCGTGTTCTCTCCGGTCAGAGAGCATGCCAAATCGATGGCGCGCACCTTCTCTTCGCCGTGGAGCTCGCGGCGGGGATTGGCGTTGGTGATGACGACATTGGTGGGTTGGGTCAGTTCAAAGGCCATGGAATCCTCTTTTCAATGAAAAAGCCTGCTGGGTTAGAGCAGGCTTTCGGTGGTTGCTATTGATTTCGATCAGGCGGTGACTGCCTGCAGATCGTCTGCCAGCTTGCGGAAGCCCAGGGACAGCAGCAGCGCTAGGCGCTTGGTGTTGGCCTCGGTGATCTGCACAGCGGCGCGCTCCTTGGTGAACGGAATGCCGTGGTGCTCCAGCGTCGCGGCGCTAATCTTGCCCAGGCCGGCTGCCTCCAGCAGCGTGTTGATCTGGCCCAGCGTCATGACCGGGCTTGTGTCAGCTGCTGCCGCGCTGGCCTTGGCCGTGCTGATCGCCTGCTTAGCGTCGATGCCGGCCATGCCTTCCACCGCCTTGTCCTGCACAAGGCCTGCCAGATCGTCGGCCACGGGTGAGGACAGGGCCCCGGCCTGCTGGGCCTGAGCAATAGCAGCTTTCTCCTGCTGGGCCTGTTCTTCGAGGCGCTTGCGCTCTGCCGCTGCAGCTTCGCGTTCCAGCTTTGCGGCTTCTTCCTTGCGGATCTGCTCGCGCTGGGCTTCCAAGCGGGCGGCCTCCTGCTGCTTGTGGTTGCCAATTCGCAGAGCGGCCAGGGCTTGGAAGTCCTCGGCAGCCTTGGTGCCCACGGTGGCGAAGTCCGCAAACAGAGCAATCCAGTCGCCGTCCTCTTGTATCAGGTGCTTGCGGTTGGCTTCCAGGCGGTCGGCCAGTTGGTTGGCTTCGTGCTTGGCATTGGTCAGGGCCACGGCCACCTTGTCGCGCATGCTGTCCAGCGACTTGAGTCCCTTCACCGCGCCCGCAAAGTCGGCTTGAACCACCGGGAAGCGTAAAGGGCGGTTGTCGATGGCTTCCAGGCGCCGTTCCAGCAAGCCAATGTGCTGGTCCAGATCCTTCTTGCCGTCGAGCACGATCTGCTCTTTTCGCTTCTCCTTCTCAGACTTCACCAGCTTGGACAGCTTCAGGCGAACCTGTCGGGCCTCTTCGCTGATTTCATCAATGGTTCGGAACAGATGGTCAATGCTCTCGGTCTGGGCCAAGGCATGCTGTTTGGCGGCGTCCAGGCGGCTTTCAACTTCTTCGCACCACTTGACCGCCTTGTCTGCATCAGCAAAGTCCTGGTCTGTTTTCAGCTCAGTGTTGACTGAACGGATGGCGGACAGTGCTGTGACCTTGAAGGCATCCAGGTTCGATGCCGTGACAGCACCTTGCACTTCGATGCGAAGCGCGGGCAGTGTTTCAGGAGACTGCCCGACAACTTCTGGGGCCGCCTCCTCGGTGACGTAGGCTGCCACATCCTTCTCCAGCTGCTCCCAGCCAGCGATGATCTGGGCGCGCAGCTCAGCGTTAGGCTCATACCAGCAGTGCAGCGCCTCCACTGGCAGGCCTTCTGCCGTCCACTTGCTGGCCATGAATAGGATGCGATCGGCCCCGGAGACCATGGCCTGCTGCTCCATCTGCACCTGATACTGCAGCGGCAGGTCAGCGCCGTCGCAGCCGCGCGCCAGCAGCTCGCGCAGCTCGGTGTTGAGCGTCTTGTGCTCGAAGCCCACATCGTTCATGAAAGTCAGACCGTCGAAGCTGGCCGAGTACTTGCCACGGGTGCCGACGCAAGGCGAGAGGTCTTCGCCGATGATCTGCTCAGCCAGTGGACGGGCTAGGGCTTCGAACTGGTGCCCATCATTGAAGCGGCGCTGCGTGGCCGCATCGACCTCTGGCACGATGCCCGTGGCCAGTTCCTTGATCAGCTCCGAGCGCTTCTTGTAGGCGCTGCAACCCATCATGGCCGGCGCGTCGCTGGCGTTGAAGTGGTTGCGGCGGTGGGCATGCCATTCGGCGCTGCCTTGCACAAGGTTCACGAGTTGCATGGTCATGCTTGCTCCAGTTCTGCCACGCGGGCATCAAAAATGTCGGTGAGGGTGGCTTGCTGCGACGGGTCAGCAATGGTTTCGATCTGGTTGCCCAGGTCGTACAGCTTGTTCAGGTCGGTGCAGGCCTTGATGTCAGAGGCGAGCTTTTCAGGATCAGGCGCCGCGGCGCTGGTGCTGGCGGCCTGCTGGAGCTCCGCAACCTTGTCGCGCAACTCCTTTTCTTGCTCGGGAGTCACTTTGCCCTTGCTGCCAAGCCATGCCAGGGCGTTCTCGATGGTCTTCCCCTGGGAGATGCCGTTCAGGATCTGAGGCAGGCGCTCTGCCCACTTGTCGGCCGGCCACTCCGGCAGCACCACTTCGGCCTGTCCCATGTCCACGGGTTGGCGTTGGCCCATAGGTTGGGCTTCCACGATGCGCTCGGCTTCATCCTGGTCGTAGATGCCGCCGTACCCGAAGGCAAGGCGTGCACACTGAATCATTGCCTTGTGGCGCAGCATGCGCTTCGGGTGGGATTGCCAGGGTCCGGTACCGCGCTTGCACTCGGCCATCCACTCTGTAACCTTGATGGGGCGGTTGCGATCCTTGCGGAAGATGACGCAGGTGCAGGACTGGTCATCCTGCTCAAACTCGATACCGTCGAATTGCGGGTGCGAGTTGATGATTCGGCTCCAGCCATCCACGCCGACCACGGGGACGATGCCATTGTTCTTGTCGGGGAAGGCGTAGATTTCCTTCGTCCAAGGGTTCAAGGCGTACTGGTTGGCGACCACCATGAGGGCAGTCATCTGGGCATCTGAAACTTGGCCCTTGAAGGCCGTGGCCTTGAGAGTCTCAATCAGTCCAGCACCATCGCCCATGTCCAGGGTGGCGGCTAACTTCTGGGTCAACGTAACTAGAGCACTGCTCATGAATACCTCACTTGGGTGATAGCGGCAACAAGGGCGGCAGCGCTGCTGGCCACCCACAAAAGAAAAGCCCGGGCGGTTCCGGGCTTGGTGTCTGTTTTGCTCATGGCTTCCTGGCTAGGGCGAAGAAGGAGAGAGCGATGAAGAGGAGGGCGAGCGCTTCATTCATGGGGCTGACGTGTGGCTTTGGCGATGGCGGCGCGCAGGCGCGTCGTTCTGCAATCAGATTCACCGCATTCACAGAAGAGCCCCAGCTCTTGGAGCGCCTCTTGGAAGTCCTGAGCGACCTGCAGTAGCTCGGGCGCGGCGGAAATCAGGCGGGCATAAGCTTGTCGGTCTGGCTCTCTCTGGCTGCCATTGATGTCTGCAATGTGCTGACGATCTGGGCCAAAGACTTCCCAGCCATCCCATCCACTCCATGGACCTGTCGGCTCTGCAACCCACGGCGCCTTGATGTGATCTGCTTCACTCATGGCTTTTCCTTCAAACATTGAACAGTTACTTCGTCCAGCCATACCGCTGTCATCCCCGGGCAGGCGAAGGCATCGCGGGCAGCCTGTTTTAGTTCAGCGGCCGCCGTGGTAGCAGGTGCGTCAGCCGCCTGAGCGCTGCAGCCGGACAGGCCGGCGCACACGAACAAGGCCAGCAGCACCAGAAACAACAAAGCCCGCGTTGGTGCGGGCTTCTTGCGGCGCGGGAGGCGCTGGAGTTGGATGGGGGAGGGCATCATGCTTTCTCCTTCTTCCGGTGTATGTGGTTCATGAAGCCCCAACCGCCTGCAGGCTTGCTGGTGTCGGTGAACTCTTCGCAGTTGTCACACATGGGCGCGCCGCAAACGAACTGGCCTGTGTGGTTGCATTCGTTGGTGGCCTGTTCTCCGCAGACACAGCACTTGACCTTGGCGTGTGTCTCGCAGATGTCGCCTTCGCATTCTGCTTTGCAGGGGCCACGCCATGCCAAGCTGTATCGGCAGTAGCTCATATCGCCTCATACTGGTTTTCGGTTTCAGGGTCCAGAGCAGCGCGGATCTGCTCGGGGGACAGCGGCTCTGCCATCTGGGCCAGCACCTGCTGGGCGCAGAACTCGGCAAGGGCTGCGTGCTGGGCTACTCGTTGAGCGGGTGTCATTGCTGGTCCTCCATGTGGTCGGTGTAGATTTCAACGGCGTAGACGCTGGCGAACCAGGCAGCCATGGCCTCGAGCAGCTTCTCGCGCGCTGCTGGCGTCGCGTCGACCATGAACTCGGCATAGCGGTCCGAAACATCGTCGTTGGAGTCGTTGAACGCTCCCTGCAGGATGTCTTGCGCAGAGTTGTAGATAGCGAATCGCTTCTTTTCGAACCAGCCGGCCGGTGTCTTGATGGCCTTCAGTTGCTTGAGAATGATGCCCGGCGCCTGAACGGCAGCGGTCTGGTGCAGAGCGTCGGCCGCTTCTTCCTCATCGTTCCAGCGCTCGGCGTCTGCATGAGGGTTTGGCGTGGGGCCGAGGTAGATAGGAGGTCGGGCGTTCATGACAAGCTCCAGGAATAAAAAAGCCACCCTGAGGTGGCAAGCTCACGGCGGCGTGAGGGGGAGTCTGGTTCCGCAGGCGGGTAACGATCCGAGCCTCCGTCGAGGCCGCGCCTTCGGCTTAAGAAGCCGGTGCACTCCTTGTGCTACTGCGGGATAAAGGAGATGGCGCAGCGGTTCGCCAGATGAGGGTCCAGCTAGACAAATGCGCAAGGGTTAAAGAAATGCCGCGCCATCTGGCGTGACCACTGTCGCCACGGCGCAAAGCGCCGAGTTCTCAATTGCCGCCAGCCCAGGCCCATTCCTGAACTGCCGTACCTGCTCGAGTGGTCACGCCGTATGGCCCTGGCACGGAGGCCAGGGGTGATGCGTTTACTTAATCAGCTTGGCAACCGCTTCGGCCACCTTGGACTGGGCCTGAGTAACGGCAAGCTCCACGGCCTTCTTGATTTCGCCCTGCATCTTGTAGTCGATGACGGACTCGACGTTCTTCTTGACGATGAACTCAAGGCGCGTGCTCTTGTAGTTGTAGTTATTGGTCTCCCCGCGCTCGTTGACCCGCTGGCCTAGGTAGTCCTCGCCTGCCTTGCCAATCAAGGCCGTCAGAGTGGTTGGGGTTCCGACTGCGGTACCCCATTCGTCGTGCTTCTGAATTCCTTCTTCAAGCCGCTTGTCAATGATCGCGCCAACCTTCTCGCTGATTTGCTTCTGGACTGACTCACTGACTGCCTTGCGGATGTCATCACCGCAGGCCTTGACGATTGATGCCGTAGCCCTTGCGGCAATCGAGTCGAACATGCGCTGAGTGTCATATTCCAGCGTTGTCGCGCTGATCTTCACAGCACCTTTCGACTCCTGAGATGCGGGAACTTCGTCGTCGTAGTCTTCGTAATCCATGGTTGCTCCTTGTGAAAAAAGAAAAGCGCCCTCGGATGAAGACGCTTTTGTTTTTGGCCCCGCTTAGCCCTGCGGGGGAAGGCACATGCAGGCTGCATGCTGGCAAAGATCACATTTCCATATCTCCTTCTCAAACCGCAACGCCCTCAATGAAGACGCTCTGGTCTGAGCCCTTTCAGGCCCAGTCGCGGCACACCCATGCCGCTGGCTGTTTCTGCTCTTGGGATCCACCCTCACCGGAGAGATAGGCTTGCATCCGGGCGCCCCGGGACTGAGTCCCTTCGCTGCACTTTTGCGTTACTGCTTTGTGCTGCGATGGGTGTAATTATTCGCAAAGGAATATTCGGTGTCAAGCGTAAAGGAATATTTAAATTCCATGAGGCGTAAAAAAACCACCTTGCGGTGGCTTCCAGATGTGTCTGTTAGCTAGTGGATTCCTCGCCGTTGCTTCTCATGCAGGCACTCGATCTGATGTTTGAGCAGAGCTTTGTCGGAGGCGTATTTGAAATAAGACGCTGCCGCCAAGGCGGAGAGTACCCCCCAAACGATGATGTCTGACCATGTTGCGTTGCCGATCAGGTGTATCAGTGCCTTCACAACAGCGAAGGGAGTGAAAAAGATCAAATATGCAGCGGCATAGGTTCCTAGCTTGCTAATGTCGCCACGGACTTCGACTTTCAACAACTCTTCGTCAGTGAGCAACCGGGGGTTCACATGCTTTCCTGAGCTCATGGCTTTTGGGGACGCTGGGCCAGATCATTGGCCTGTTTATCGAAGTCGCTCTGATAGGCATCCAGCAAACTCCCTGTAGAGGCTGGAGATGGAGCCTCTTGCTTTAGCTGGGCCTGTTGTCGCTTCTGACTTTGGTCGTATGCCTTCATGGCCGCGAAACCGCCGGCCGCGATGAAAACCCCGATAAGGACGCGCAGGCTCACCCTGCCCAGCATCTTCGCCATAGTGCTACTCCTTTACCCACTTGCCGATGACGACGCCGGTGATAGTGGCGTGGCCGTTGATTTCGATGTACCGGGGCTTCCAGTCTGGGTTCAGCGCTTTCAGCACTCGGCGGTTGTCCTCTTCAATGAGCTGCTTGAAGGTTGCCTTGTTCTGGTCTTCCAGCCGGACAACAACCCTGTCTCCATGCTTCGCGTCCTTGGCGGGGTCCACAAAAATGATGTCGCCGTGGCTGTAGCTGTGTCGGCCGCCGGGGTCGTACATGCTTTCGCCTTCCACCTCAAGCGCGAACGTGCCAGGGCTGTGCTTCACAGGGCAATAGAGCCATTCATGGGCGTCACCTGGTTGCAGGTGGTCAGCTATGTCATTCCATTCGCCGGCCTGAACGAAGGAAATAAGAGGGACCATGCCGCGCATCTCCGGCTGACCCTTGGCGCTCTCTTCATTCCAAGGGCCCCCATCTCCGGTGTCCAGCCAGATCGGGTCGCAGCGTAGGGCGCTGGCCAGGCCAATGATCCCCGTAGTTCGCTGGATCGACCCGTTTTCGATCTTCGAAATATCCGACTGCTTCATGCCGGAGAGCTCGGCCAGCTGGGCCTGTGTGAGGCCCCTGTGCTTGCGCGCGAACTTGATTCTTTTCGCCAATGTATCCATGCAGACATTTAATCGTGTTTGCATATTCTTTTAGGCTCATGCAAAATAGTCGAAAAGGAATATTTATGGAAGCCAAAGACTACGTCCTCGCCATCCGCAAGCACGGCCTGACCCAGGCGCAGATCGCAGCGGAGACCGGTATCCCTCAACCCACGGTCAGCAAGATCGAACGCGGAGATGTCTCCGATGTGATGTCGCGGAACTACCGCGCATTGCAGTCGCTCCATGAGCGCCTCGAATCGCAAGCCCCCGTTTCCCCCACCACAACTACTCAAGAGGCCTGAGCCATGTACGCCGACCCCGCCCACATTCGCAAGAACCGTGTGAACCTGTCCCTGAACGATGCAGAGGACAGGCTGGCCGAGGCAATGGCCGAGTTCAACGGCATGCAGAAATCGGTGTTTCTGCGCGAGCTGGTTCTGGAGGGTTTGTCTCGTTTCCATAGCTCCAAGTCTGCAGCGGCTGCTACAGAAATGCGAGCTACAAACTCGTGACGCTGGCGCGTCATTTCAGCAACGGTTGCGTAACGCGGAATGAAAAACAGTGCCAGCTCCACCCACCACCGGGCAGCCCCTCGACCTTTCGGAACGAGAAGCCGCTGCACTCGATGCCTACGCCGCAGAGCATGGGCTTACCCGTCAACAAGCTGCCACGAAGCTGGCACAG
The DNA here is from genome assembly GCF_039581415.1 of Comamonas sp. F1-6. Lineage (NCBI taxonomy): Bacteria > Pseudomonadati > Pseudomonadota > Betaproteobacteria > Burkholderiales > Comamonadaceae > Comamonas > Comamonas sp. F1-6. The sequence continues at coordinate 106,344 of NZ_JBCPWN010000008.1, read as the reverse complement.
CAGATCCTGGACGAGCGCTACCGCATCAAGCAGCAGCAGGGCCGGGTTTTGCCATTTCGGAGGCGCTGATGGCCCTCTCATCACTTTTCCGTAACGCATTTGTTCAAGGCGGCCGGCCATGAACTACTACCCATTCCACATTGGCGACTACCTGAGCGCCACCCGGCATCTGAGCTGGGAAGAGGACGCGGCATACCGCCGTCTTCTGGACACCTACTACATCACAGAGAAGCCGCTGCCTGTTGAGCTGCGCGCTGTCTGCCGCCTTGTCCTGGCCACAACTGAAAGCCAGCGTGAAGCTGTTGAAGTGGTGCTGCAGGAGTTCTTCGAACTGACGGAAGCAGGCTGGATCAACCGCCGTGCAGATGCCGAAATCGCAACCATGTTGGACAAGCAGGAGAAGCAGCGGGAACGTGCCAACAAGCGCTGGAAAAAGCCTGCTGGCAATGCCGGAGGCGATCAATCTGGCGATTCCGCAAACGGCAACGGCAATGCAAGTGGTGATGCGCCGGCAATGCCACGGCATACAGATTCTTATGCCACGGCATCGGATTTGGATGCCAGCGCATTGCCACCAACACCAACACCAACACCAACACCAATAAATAGTTCCGTAGCTAACGCTACGGGCGGCGAGCCGCCGAAGCTGACTGACCCCGCAGAAATCATTTTTGGCTACGGGCTCTCCATGCTGGTCAACGCCGGGACAGGGGAGAAGCAAGGCCGATCCTTCCTCGGTGGCCTGCGCAAGGCCCATGGCGATGAAGCCTTGATCGACAAGCTGCGCGAATGCGCAAAGGCCAAGCCCCTGCAGCCGTTGGAGTGGCTGGCCGCCGCACTGCCGCCGCCGGTTTCAGGCCGCCGCACAACCGTGATCCCTCCAAACCGCCAGGAAGCCCTGGAGCAGCGCAACCGCAACGTGGCCGACGCCTGGGCCGCAGAAGGAGCATGAGATGCGACAGTCCGACCGATCATCGTTTGCCCAGCTGATCACCGACGTCTTGGCCTACTACGGCAAAGATGCCAGCCGCTTTGTGCTGGACCTGTGGTGGAACGCCTGCCAAGCCTTCGACCTGGAGCAAATCGAGAAGGCGATGCAGCGCCACTGCACAGATGCCGAGCATGGCCAATTTGCGCCGAAGGTAGCCGACATTGCCCGCGTCCTGCAGGGCACCACCACCGACCGTGCCGCCATGGCTTGGGGCAAGGTGCTGGAGGCCATCGGCGCCGTTGGGGCTTACACCGACGTGGTGTTTGACGATCCCGCAATCCATGCCGTGGTCGAGGACCTGGGCGGCTGGCCCAAGGTGTGCCGCACCGAAGTCAAAGAGCTGTCCTACCTGCAGCACCGGTTTCAGGTAGCCCACCGGGCCTACACCGAGAGCGGCCAGTTCGAGTATCAGCGCCGCCTGCCAGGCGACCGCTCTCCAGACCACGACTACACCAGCCGCGGCATTCCTTTGCCTAGGCCCGCTCTTGTCGGCGACCGTGAGCGTGCCATTGCGGTGCTGAAAAACGGCAGCCCCACTGGCAAGACCCGCATTTCCACGCTGCCAGAGCAGGCCATGCACCTGCTGGCCAACACCACCACGCAACAGGAGCTTCTCGCATGAACTACGCCAGCTTTATGACCCAGGAAGAGGCATGCGCCCTGAACAGCATCCTCATGACCGAAGGCCAGGACGAGGACTTGCTGGCGGCAATGAACTGCGTGTCCATGGTCAGCCGTGGCGCGCAATGCGTGCACTTCGCCATTCGCGTGCTCGACAGCAAGAGCGAGCCCGTCAATCTGATTGAGGTCTTCGAGTTCATCCACAAGCCGACCAGCTTGAGCCGCTTTCCGGATGTAGCACCTCAGATGACCCTCGAAGTTCTGACAGAGATGGCCATGAACGTGGCCACCAAGGAATGGGCCCTTGAATTTTTCGACCAACGCTGCCAGGCCATGTGCCCGCCTGAGCTGGGGTTGGAGGACTTCGGTCTGTAAGCCATCAACGAATAAAAACAGGAGCAACAAATCATGATCATCATTGGAATTGACCCAGGTTTGACAGGTGCTTGTGCGGTCATGGATCACAATGGCGTGCGGGCCATCTTCGACCTTCCCACCATGCCCGTGCCTGGCGCCGGCGAGAAAGCGCTGGTCAAGCGCAAGATAGACGGCAAGGCCTTCTGCCAGCTGCTGCTCAAGCACTGCCCAGCCGGTGAAGGCAAGCCCCTGGCCGTGCTGGAGAAGGTGAACACCATGGGTGGGGCCAACAACGCCGTGCAGACGCAAGGCAGTCTGATGCGCAGCCTGGGCGCCATCGAGAGCGTACTGGAGTGCCTAGGCTACCCGACAGAGCATGTTGCGCCCCAGTCGTGGAAGAAGCTGTTCCTCCTGGGCTCCGAGAAGACCAAGGCTCTGGAAACTGCCCGAAAGCTGCACCCGGAAGCCGCCGGCAACCTCACGCGCCAGAAGGACCACAACCGCGCCGAAGCGGTGCTGCTGGCTCACTGGGGAAAGGTGGAGTTCGTATGAACTGGCTCTGGCTTATCCCCGCATTCCTGGCCGGCCTGGTCATCGGCATCTGGCTCGGAATCGCTTCGGTCTCCAACAGCATGGATGGGTACTGACCATGACAGTCTTGATGGTCTGCTTGTGCCTCTTTTGCGGCGGAGGCGCCTTCGCCTTCTTCACCACCTTCGGAGAACTGGACTTGTCCGTCCGGCGTGCCTGCTTCTGGGTCGCGCTGGCTCTATGGTTCCTCGGAGTCGCTCTCGCCGGTTCCGTGGTTTGGAGGGCTATGCAATGAGCCGCCTCGTCATCACCAAAGGCCAGGACGGGAAGCTGTGTGGCATGGACCCAGCAGGGCAGCGGGCCTATGCCCGGTTCCGGGCGGCGGTCGTGAGCATGCAGCCCGGCGACACCATGGCTTTCACCTTCCGCATGCCTCGCAATCCAAAGCACCATGCGTTCTTCTTCAAAAAGCTGCAGATGCTGCTTGAGCGCACCGAGGCCTTCACAGAGCTGGACAAGCTCCGGGCCTGGCTGACGATGGGCGCCGGCTATGCAGACTTCGTGCCCGGCCTGGACGGCAAGCCCAACGCCATCCCGCGTAGCCTGGACTTCGACAGCATGGACGAGACCGAGTTCTCGGAGCTGCACAGGGCAACAGACGAGTTTCTGTGGGGCCAGCACGCACAAGCAATCCTCTGGCCAGCACTGACGCCTGATCAGCGGTGGAAGTGCATGGAATCGTTCATGGAAGGGTTTCGACGTTGAAATTCAATGGTACCAGCGCCGCAGCATTACATTGCGCTATTGAAATAGGAGCGGTTGTGGCGCGGGAGAACACAGCAGATGCCCGCGACTTCGCGCGCGCACGCATTTCGGGAGGGTCAGTCATGATCGTTGAAGCCAAGCACGTGGACTGGTGGAGAGTGGTCACTGACCTGAACCGCAGCGGCTGGAGCATGGGCAGGCTCTCAGGCCGCATGGGCAAGCACAAGAGCTGGTTCGCGGCGCTGCGCAACACGCCGGGCACTCAACCCAAGTTCATGGACGGACTATCGCTGCTCTGCATCTGGTGCGAGGTGATGGGCAAGGGCTGGGAAGATGTGCCCACGGAGCGGCCCACGTTCAGCGCACACCAGATTCGTTCGGGAACTTGACCCGCCAACACCTTGACACTGCGCGGTATTTCAAGGAGTACCGCAATGGCTACAGCATCCACCCGCGCAGCATCCATCAAAACCCCCGGCGTTCAGACGCCCGAGACACCGGAAACCAATGAAGGCCCAGCCTTCGCGCCTGGTGACGGCGACTCTGGCACCGGCTCCACAGAGCTCGACGCCTCTGACACCGCGCCTACCTTCGAGATGCCCGCCGACCTGGCCGCCTTCATCAAGGCAGAGATTGCCAAGGGTGTGGCCGCAGGCATGGCCGCCTTGCGCCCCGCAGCCGCCGCGCCTTCTGCTCAGGCCGAGCTGCCTAGCCAGGCCGAAGCCATGAAGCAGGTCAAATCTGGTGGTCGCGCGGTCCTGTCCACGGCTGGTTATGTCTGCCCTCTACCTGAGGATGTCGCTGTGCAGCGCGACGCCAACGGCTTTGCGAAGAGCTGATCATGTGCGGCGGTCTTGTCGGAAAAGTCCTGGATGTCGTTGGCATCAACCCAGCCTCTGCGGCTGCGGATTCAGCCAAGCAGGCCCAGGCCGATGCAGAAGCGCGTGCCCAGAAGCAAACGGCTGAGGCTGAGCAGAAGGCTGCCACTGCCGCCAATGCCCAAACGCAGATGGCGCGCCGTGCTCTGCGTGAGAACTCTCTCCTGAGCAGCGACTCTGCTCGCACCACTTTGGGGGTCTGATGCCCGTAGACGTCCAGAAAATCAAGCAACGCAACACCAGCCTGATAGCTGAGAAGCAGCTCAGCGTAGGCACATGGCGCGAGTGCTACCAGTGGACCAACCCGGCCCGCGGGGATGGCCTGGACAGCGTGATCATCTCCGCCACCGATGCGCAGAGCCAAAAAGCGCGCATCTTCGACAGCACGGCGCCCGAGTCCCTGAAGGTTGGTGTTTCCACTCTGATGGGCGGCATGGTGCCTGCGAACAGCCGCTGGTTCGACATGGATGTGGGCCACGAGTCCGACGAGGAACGCGCCTGGCTGGACACCATGGCTCGGTTCATGTGGGAGAACATCCACGCGGCCAACTTCGACAGCGAAGCATTCGACAGCCTGCTCGATGCCTTCACCGCTGGCTGGTTCGTGATGTACATGGACGAGGCAGAAGAGGGCGGCTTCTATTTCGAGTCCTGGCCCATTGGTCAGTGCTGCATCGCTTCCAGCCGCGCTGCCGGCATCGTGGACACCGTATACCGCCAGTTTGAAATGACCATTTCTCAGCTGGTGGCCGAATACGGCCTCGACAACATCTCGGAGAGCTCCCGCGAGAAGTACGAGACAAACAAGCTGGACGAGAAGGTGTGCGTGCTTCTGGCCATCGAGCCGCGCGAGGTCTATGCCGTGGGCGCGCGCTTCGGCAAGAACATGCCTTTCTCGGCCTGCCATCTCGAAGTCAACAGCAACCACGTGCTACGCGAAGGCGGCTATCAAGAGTTCCCGTGCATGGTGCCGCGCTGGTACCGCCTGCCGAACTCTCCCTATGCGACTGGCCCCGTCGCCGATGCACTGCCCACCATCAAGACCCTGAACGAGGTGTTCAAGTGGGTGCTGATGGGCATGGAGTCCACCCAGGCCCCCATGCTGATCGCCGAAGACGATGGCGTCCTGAACCCGCGCAACATCAAGATGGGCCCGCGCAAGATCATCGTGGCCAACAGCGTGGAGAGCGTGAAGCCTCTGATAACTGGTGCAAACCCAGACGCTGGGGCCATCGCCGTTGAAGGCATGCAGGCCACGGTGCGCAAGATCCTGATGGCCGACCAGCTGCCGCCCGTCGAAGGGCAGGCCAAGACAGCCTACGAATGGCAAGTGCGCGTGCAGACCCTGCGCCAGATGATGGGCCCCATGTTCGGCCGCTTCCAGGCCGAGTTCCTGCAGCCTCTCATCGAGCGTGCATTCGGCATCGTGTGGCGCGCCAACATCCGTAGCCGCTTCGCCCTAGTGGGCCAGCCCCCCCAGTCTTTGCTGAACCGATCTTTCACCGTGCGCTACCTGTCGCCCTTGGCCCGTGCCCAGAAGTTGGAAGACGTCAGCGCCATGGACGTTTACGAGGCAGACCTAGCCAACAAGGCGCAGGCGCTGCAAGACCCATCCATCCTCGATGTCTACGACTGGGAAGAGGCGGCGCGCGAGAAGGCCCAGTTGCGCGGCATCAAGCAAACCCTCATCCGCGATGCTCGCATGGTGATGCAGATGCGCCAGCAGCGGCAGGAAGCCCAGGCCCAAGCCCAGCAGCAGGCCATGGCCGCCCAAGGCCAAGCCGAGATGCAGGGGGCAATGGCACAACGAGTAGCGAGGGCAGCATGACAAACGCACGACTTGGCCCCAATGGCTGGGAGCTCGGTGCTCCTGACTACGCCACAGACGGTAGCGGCCCAGCTGCCCGTATCCGCGTTGACCCTGGGCAGACCGGATTCTTTGCCGGCCGCATGTTCCGCTCTTATGTGGAGACTGTTGTGGCTCAGGGCGGCGCGACTCCCTTCTATGCGCGCTTCACAAGCCCTGTCGATTTCATCCTCTGGAATCAGAAGCTGACGCTCACGCAAGGCGCAGTCCGCATGCTGGTCTTAACCGGCGTTTCATTCGCTGGCTCGTGGACTACTCAGCCGCTATTCGGCGTGAATCGCATGTCTGAACGCCCGATGTATGACGGAGCGTTCTACGTTCCAAAGGCGACTTTCGAGACAGGCGGGACGTTCACTGGCGGATCTGAAACAGACCGAATGCTGGTCCGCGCCGCCTCTTCAAACGTCAATGCCACGAACGCTGGTGAATCTCAGAGTGAGCGCGGCCTGCCTGCTGGCACGTATGGCCTCAAGTTCAGCATCCTGGACGGAGGCCTCAACGTGAACGACGCGGCACAGATGCTCTATGAACTTGAATGGGAAGAACGCGCATGAGCCAGGATGACGAACGACAGCGGCTGGATGGTCTGTACCACGACATCTTCGAGAAAGACCGGCGTGGCCAGGCGATCTTCGAAGACCTCTACAAGCGCTTCGCCGCCAGCGCGAAGGTGCACTGCGAGGGCGGCATCGACGCCGTGCTGCAGACCTACCGCGATGCCGCACGGCGCGAGGTCGTCGAGTACATCGTGACTCGAGTCAACCGCGTGGCCGGCATTGATGACAGTCCTGGCGACGAAACGTAAGCAACCACCAACCCCAGCCCGCGCACAGCGGGCTTTATCACTTGAAGGAGAGCACTATGTCTGAAGCCGCAACCACCACCACCGCCGCCCCCGCACCTGCATCTGGCGCAGCACCAGCCCCGGCCGCAGCCGAATCCCTGTTGAGCGCGTCTGCTGGTGCACCTGCACCGGCCCCGAGTGCCGCAGCGCCTGCTGCTGGTGGCGCCGACGACATGGCCTGGCTGCCCGAGAAGCATCGCGTCAATGGCGCTGATGGTCAGATCGACATGGCCGCCAGCGCCAAGAAGCTGGGCGAAGCCTATGGCGCGCTGTCTCAGAAGCTGGGTCAGCCTCCCGCCGTGCCGGCCAATGCCAGCGAATACACCTTCGACGTCCCCGAGCAATACAAGGATGTGGCCATGGACGAAACCATGTCCGCTGCCTTTCGTGAGCGAGCACACAAGGCCGGACTGTCGGTCGAGCAGTATCAATTCGTCATGGGAGAGTACTTCTCTCTGGTGCCGGAAATGCTCAACGGTGCGGCCCAGAAGACAGCTGACCAGGCTCGTTCTGCTCTGCAGCAAGTGTGGGGGACCGAAACCGAATACACCGCTGGAGTGAACGCCGCACAGCGCGCGATGCATGGTTTGCCCGCCGGCCTGGCCGAAGAAGCCGTGCAGGCAGGCCTGGGAACGAACCCAGCCTTCATCAAGATCATGGCCGCGCTGGGTAAGGAGATGCGCGAGGATCGCCCGCCCCGCACGGGCACCGCATCGGCTGCAACCAACGTGGATAGCCTCATGGCCTCCGAGGCATACCGCGACCGCAAGCACCCCCAGCATGCCGCTGTGAGCGCCCAAGTTCGCCAGTTCTTCGAGCAGCAGAGCGCCTAATCGTTCGGGATTTGAGACTGAACGCCGCTTGACACTCCGGGCCAACACAGGCCCGCCGTGGCAAGCGGACACCCTGCAACAGCCCGAGCAGAAGGCAAGCAAGCCGGCCGATCTGCCGTATTGCAGGCCCAGGCAACTGGACACCCTGAATGGCTGACACGTTCATTCAACTGGAGTATCCAAATGCCCACCATTCCTCAGTGGTTCGTGACTCAGTGGGATCGCACGATCCGTCATGAAGTCGCACAAAAAGATTCCCGCCTGTCCGTTGCAGCTGCTTCGCGCGGCACCATCGAAGGCGAAGCGTTCACTATCAACAAGCTGGGCGACGACGGCTCTCTGCTCGAAGAGAACACTGTGCGCCACGGTGACACCAACTGGTCGGTGGCCGATCACACCGCCCGCGTCGTGAACATGGCCGACTTCTATGAAGCTCTGCCACTGGACCGCAACGACATTCCAAAGATGCTCGTGAACCCGGTCACCGGCGGCAACTACATGCAGAACCTGACGGCCAAGCGCAATCGCCGCCTGGACGACATCATCTATCGCGCTCTGCGCGGTACCCAGCTGCTCAAGGACGGCTCTAGCATCGTTCTGCCGACCAACCAAAAGATTGCTGCTGGTGGCGCTGGCTTCACCAAGGCCAAGCTGATCCAGGCGCGAAAGATCTTCCGCCGCAACGAAGCGGACAACCACAACGGTGAAGTGCTCAACATCACCTACAACGACGAGATGCTCGAGGACATCCTGAGCGACACCACGCTCACATCCGCCGACTTCTTGGCCGTGAAGATGCTGCAGGAAGGCGATGTATCCCGCCGCTGGATGGGCTTCAACTGGATCCCCTACAACAACCTCGAGTTGACCGGCGGCGTCTATTACGCCGTCGCATGGTGCAATTCCGGCGTTCACTGGGGTGAAGGCTACATGGAAGGCAACGTCACCCGCCGAGGCGACAAGAAGGATGCCTGGCAGGTGTCCCTGGGCGCGTCTTACGGTGCAGGCCGTGAAGACGAAAAGAAGGTGGTCGAGATCGCCTTCCAGTGATCGGCCTGAACGAATAGGAGAACCAGACCATGGCTGAAATCAATTCCCGTCAGGCCGCGCTGATCGCTGCGAACAGCAAGGCTCTGTCCAACTCGGTGGGCAAGAAGCGCACGCTCATCATCACCAGCCCTGCAGTTGCAGCCTGGGCGCAGAACGACACCATTGCCAGCGGCATCCGCATTCAGAAGGGGGCACGCTTCCTGGCTTCGTCCAAGGGCTCCATGGCTGCGATGGGTGCCGGTGTGACGCTGAGCGTGGGCATCCGCGACTTTGCAACCAAGGCTGTGATCAATGCAGCCGGCATTGCATCGGCGGTAGATGTGGCTGCTGCTGGCCGCGTTGACCTGAACAACGGCGCCCTGGTGGCCGCTGGCGTCGAGTACGTCGCTGTGCAGGACGTCGAGGTCTATGCCACCTTGGCAGGTGCCGCCCCCACGGCGAACGCTCAGTTCCGCCTGGAGATTGACCACATCACGTACGACTGACCACGGGCCGGGCCCTGGTTCGATGTGAAAACAGCGGGGGCCGTGTGCCCCCGTTTTGCTTTGAGAGGATGCAATGGCCACCAACATCGAAATCTGCACGAATGCGCTGCTCCTGCTTGGGGACTCGGCCATTGCGTCATTGACAGAGAACACAGACCGCGCACGCCGCTGCGCCAACATATACCCCCAGGCCCGCCGAGATGTCCTGCGCGCCCATCCCTGGAACTGCCTTGTGCGCCGGGTGCAGCTGGCCCCGCTGGCACAGGCTCCTGCCTTCGGGTGGAACCAGCAGTTCGCCGTTCCGGGTGATTTCCTGCGCTTGCTGGATGTGAGCGTGAACCGGTGCCAGGTGGACTTCGAATATGAAGACCGGAAGATACTGGCCAATGCCACCGTCCTGGATGTCCGGTATCTGGCTGACCTGCCTGAAAGCGCTTGGGATGCAAACCTGACAGACATCATGATCAAGCGCATGGTCAAGGATCTGGCTTACCCGATTACCAAGAGCACTAGCTTGGCTCAGCTGAAGGCTCAGGAATTCGAAGTGGCCTGGAAGCGTGCCAAGTCGGTGGACGGGCAAGAGAACCCTCCCGAAGAGTTCTCCAGCAATAGCCCCTTTCTGGAGGCACGACTCTAATGCCGCGCCTGCAACTCATCACCACGAACTTCACGGCCGGAGTGCTCAGCCCACGTTTGCGGGGCCGGGCCGACATCGACAAGTTCAACAGCAGCATGAAGGTGGGCGACAACATGATTGTTGTGCGCCATGGTGGCGCGACGATTCGACCGCCTCTGGCCTTTCTGGGTGGGGCAGGCAACCAAGCCCAGGCCGTCCGGCTGATCCCATTCATCTTTACCCGTGACAGCTCCTACATGCTCGAGTTCGGGCATCTGTACCTGAGGGTGTGGAAGGGTGATGTTCTCGTGCAGGATGGTGGTAGTCCTTATGTAGTCAGCACGCCATACACAGAGGACCAGCTTTCGCAGATCGATGTGGCGCAGAGCATGGACACCATGATCATCTGCCACCCATCGTTTGTGCCAAAGCGCCTGCTTCGGTACTCAGACAATCGCTGGACGCTGGGTGATTTGCCTTTCAACCCCGGAGCCCTGGGCGAAATTGGCCACCGAGCAGCCGTGACCATGACCATCAGCGACCCGACAGTCGGGGCAGGCAGGACGATGACAGCTGGCGGTGCGTTCTTCCTGGCATCCGATGTGGGCCGCACCATTACCTGGGCCGGCGGAACGGCAACCATCACGGCGGTAGGCAGCAGCACCAGCGCGACGGCCACGGTCGATGTGGCCTTCTCGGCATCGTCTGCGGCTGCCAACACTTGGATCCTGGAGGGCACGCCACAAACCACCATCACGCCAGCGACTGGAGCAAAGGATCTGCCCATAGGCTCCCAGGTGGCGTTGACGCTGGGCGCGGACGGCTGGCGCGCTGAGGATGTGGGGAAGTGGGTTGAGCTCAGCGGCGGCTCGGTGAAGATCATCAGTGTGGACAGCCCCACCGTGGCGCAGTCCATCATCATGACCGTGCTTACCAACGATCTGGCTGTGCCCGCAGATGCCTGGATTCTGCGCGGTTCAATCTGGAACCAGTTCGACGGCTACCCGGCGACCTGCACATTCCACGAGCAGCGCCTGTGGTTCGCCAACACTGCACGCTATCCACAGTCCCTCTGGGGCAGCATGTCCGGCCTGTACTTCAACTTCACGCCGGGCACCAATGATGACTCGGCTGTTTACAAGACTGTCAGCAGCAACGAACGTAACCCTATCCTGTTCCTGCACAGCGGCGCGTCCCTGCTGGTGCTGACTGCAGACGCTGAGTTTGAAGGCAAGGGCGGCGTGGAAAAGCCGATCACTCAGACAAACATGCAGCTGCCAATGATCACGCGCTGGGGTAGCGCGCCGGTGCGGCCCGTACAGATCGGTACTGAGGTTCTGTACATGCAAGGTGGTGCACGCGTTCTGCGCCGCATGTTCCCGCTGACAGCCGGCGGCTTTGACTCGAGCGAGGCCAGCATCTTTAGCGAGCAGCTTTTCCGGACCGGTATCGTTGGCATGACCTACCAAAAGGTGCCGGAGTCGATTCTTTTCCTGATTCTCGAAGACGGATCAGCGCTGGCTATGACCTACTCGAGCGAGCAGAACGTCTATGCGTGCACGCCTTTGCACACGGATGGCTTCATTGAAAGCATCGCCACGGTGCCTGTGGGTGCGGAAGACCGAACCTATGCTGTAGTGCGCCGAGAGATCAACGGCAACACCGTCCGCTACATCGAGCGCCTGGATTGGGGCGGCGCCTGGGTGGACAACGATCAAGTGCTGGGGCCGCATGATTGCCGTGCCGTGCTGACCGACCCTGTTGCCAAAGCCACATGGACAGGCCTCGCCCACCTTGAAGGGAAGACGGTATCAGTCCTGGCTGATGACATCGTGCAGCGAGACCTGATGGTATCGGGCGGCGCGATCACACTGACCAGGAACGCCAACAAGGTATCAGTAGGGCTGCCATACACAGGGACGATTCAACTCGAAGCGCCAGAGGTAGGAACGGGCACTGGCACAGCCCAGGGGCAGGCCACCAGCATGCACAGCATTCAGCTCAGGTTGCTGGCAAGCGTGGGCGGCACCGTGCAGGCGGGCGACAACCCCGAAGAAGATCTACCTTACCGAAAGCTCGACACGCAGGTCTTGGACCGTCCAGTCCCGGCATTCACAGGCCTTAAAGAGGTTTCCGCGAGCGGCTGGGACAAGGAGTCACTGCTCACCATCAAGCAGGATCAGCCATACCCGTTCTTCCTCTTGGCCGTGATTCGCGGCATCACCATCAACGCGGGGTGACCATGGGCATTCGACAAGCAACCCTCGATGACCTGCCGGCCCTTATCAATCTGGGCGAGCTCATGCACTCGGAGAGCCCGCGTTTCAGCAGTATCACCTTTTCCCCTGTGCGCCTGGGGCATACGCTGGCCGCGCTGGTCCAGTCCCCCATGGGCTTTGTCTGGGTGACGGAGACAGAAGCAGGCGAGGTGGTCGGCGGCATGGTGGCAACAGCCTTCCAGCACTGGGCCAGCGATGACTTGATGACCACGGATCTGGCGCTGTTCCTGGCGCCTGAGCACCGCGGCGGCACGGCAGCGGCACGCCTAGCCCGCAAGTACCACCAGTGGGCCCGCGACCTGGGCGCCAAGCTGATACAGCAGGGCGTGACCACCGGCGTCCATACCGATCAAACCGTCCAGCTGCTCGAGCGGCTTGGCATGAAGCGCTGCGGCGTGATTCTGGAGGCTTAAAGCATGTGCACAGGACTTGAATTTTTGGCGACCGCAGCGAGCACTGCATCCAGTGCTGCTGCGGCGGTAGGGGGCTGGGGCACGGTTGCTGGTGCAGCCGGTACTCTCTTCAGCGGAATCAGCCAGTATCAGGCGCGATCGGATGCGGCTGTAGCCGCTGGCCAGCAGGCCGGCTACACCGCAGCCACAGCCGACCAGCAGGCTGACCTGATCCGGCGCCAGGGCCGGCGCGAAGTGGGCGCGGCGCGGGCGGCCATCGCCGGCAACAACACAGCGCTGGACGAGTTCAGCCTGATCAACACCCGTGAGATTGCCCGTGCTGCTGAGCAGGATGCACAGATGACCATCCTCAGCGGGGGCCGCGAATCTGATTCACTGGCCCAACAGGCCAAGGGCTACGCCAAGTCGGCCGGCAACTCTCTTGCCGGCTCTCTGCTTTCTGCAGGCGGTCAGGCGTACACGGGCTGGAAGGGCACGCAGCAAGTCACGCTGCCCGGCAATGACGCGGCCAGCCAGTTCTATTTCAACGGCACACGCGGCATGGGGGACTGACATATGGCACGCATACCAGCAGGGGAAGAGTTTGGTCAGCTGGCGGCACGGCCGCAGCGTGCACCGGAGGTGGTGCCAGGGGCCAATGGCGAGGCCATCGGGCAGGCCGTGGCCGGCTTCGGCCAGGACCTGCAGCGAATTGACCAGCAGCAGATGCGTGAGCGCAAGCAGTTGCAGGAGGCCGCAGACAGGGCCAATGCCGACACGATCATGCAGCGGGCTATGTCCTCGCTAGATGAAGCCAGCGATGCCATGGGCGTGGGCATCAAGGGCGGCCAGATCGCCAAGGACCAGGCCGCCCAGCGGTGGCAGCAGCAGTCCGCTGACCTGATCAGCGGCGTGATGGGCAATGTGCCCGAGGCGCTGCGAGGTCAGGTTCAGGCCAGGCTGGACAGCCGAGCGTCACATCTTGGCCGTGGTGTTGGCAGGGCGGTGATGGAGCGTGACCAGGCTGACGTGCGCGCCGGCCTGGACCAGACACTGGAAACCGCCGGCCGCATGTATCTGCGAAATCCGCAGGAGGCCAACAACATGGTGGCCACAGCCTTCGAGCAGCAAGGACCATTCAGCGGACTGGATGCCCAGCAACTCGGCCGCATGCAGCAGAACTGGCGGGAGGCCACCAGGTTTAACAAGGCTGCCACGATGGTGCAAGACGCACGCAACAACAATGGCAGCCTGGACCAGGTGAGCAAGGCGCTGAGCGGTGAAGAGTTTTCCGACCTGACCCCAGAGCGCCGGCTGCAGCTCACCACCCAGATTGAAGGCTTCAAGACCAGCAACATCCAGCGCGCGGAAGCCGCTCGAGCACGGGCAGAAGCGCAGGCACGGGCACAGCTGGACCGAGCGCAGGCTGCCTATACAGCCGCCCAGGGGCTGGTCATGACCGGCAAGGCGCTCAGCCATGACTATGTTGCCCAGCTATCCCAGACCGTGGCCGGCACACCATTCGCCAAGGCTGTACCCGAATTGGTGCGCCAGGCGCCTGAAATGAGCGCGTTTGGAACGCAACCTCTGGCCGTGCAGCAGCAGATCCTGCAGCAGACCCGGGCGAAGCTGAACCAGACCGGCACCAGCCCCGACATTGAAAAGCAAGTGAACCGCATGGATTCGGTCTACCAGCAGTCGGTTAAAGACTACCGTGAAGACCCGCTTCTGGCCGCCCAGGAGCGCGGCGTGCTCCCATCCATCGCCCCACTGGACACCAGCAGCATGGCGACGATGCTGCAAGGCCTGGCCCAGCGATCCGAGCAGGCGCGCATTGTGAGCGGTGTTGTCGGCCAGACCGTTTCGCCGCTGCTCAGGACAGAAGCCGAGCAGGCCGCCAAGATGATTCAAGCATTGCCGGTGGAGCAGAAGTCTTCTGCGCTGGCACAACTGGCCAGCACCGTGGGCCCGGCCATGGCCTCGGCGCTCGGCCGCCAGATGGCGCCCAAGGATCAGGCGCTCGGCATCTCTCTTGGCATGGCCGGGAGCATGACTACGCAGGGTCGATACACGAGCGAGATCATTCTGAGAGGCGCTCAAGCTCTAACCGACAAATCTGTGAAGAACGACACAAGAGCTATTGATGGTGTCCGAGCACAGATTGCTGCTGAAATCGGCAATGCCGTTTCAGGGCCAGCTCGGGAAACTTTGATTGAGGCATCAATCTTGGCCTACTACGGGAAAGAGGCCCAGGATGGACAGAAGATGTCCATAAGGGGGGCGGTAGCCCTTGCGACTGGTGGCGTCGCAGAGCGCAACGGCCGCAAGTTCGTGCTGCCCTATGGTGTGCCGGCGAACGAGTTCGAGAAGAAGCTGCAGCAGATGAACAGCGGCGCGGTGGCTGGGCAGCTGCCTGACGGTCAGGTTTATGTGGGTCAGACACCCATGTCGGCTGACGATTTCGTCAAGAACCTGCCGAAGGCCGCGCTGATCACCAGCGGCAATGGCCGCTACACCGTACAGGCCGGCGGTGGCCTGGTTACCAATAGCCGCGGCCAGCCCGTGTTTGTGGAGGTCAAGTAATGGCGCTTCTCGATGCATACCAGGAAGACTTCAATATCCAGGCGACGGATTTGTCCCAGCGTCCTGGGCAGGCACCCAGGCAGGCGCCACGCTTCAGCCTCTGGGGTGCCATCAAAACCGCGCCCGTGAGCCTTGGCGTGGGCGTCATTGGTGAAAACATTGCCTCCACTGCTGATGTCCTTGGAGCCTTCGGCCAAGTGCTGGCCACCACCGAGGGCAGTGCCGGTGGCATGTTCTCCACCCAGTCAGATGATGAGCGCCGCCAGTCCCAGGACGCCACTCGCAAGCTGCTCGAGCAAGGACCGGACTATATGTCCCCCGCCGGTCGCGTGGTTCGTGATGCTGGGCGATCGATGCTGCCGGATCCGCTGACTACCCATGCAGCAGAGGTTGCTGTCTCAGAGCTGTTTCGGGTTGGCGGCAAGGCCGTGGGCGCAATGCTGGTTACTGGCAACCCGGTGGCAGGCGCTGTCATCTCCGGTGCTGAAGAGGGCTTCACCCAGTCCGACCGCCTGGCCATGGAAGGCGTGGACGTTGGCACCCGCACGGCGGTGGGCGGCGTGACGGCGGCAGTGCAGGCAGCCACATTTGCGCTGCCGGTGGCCGGAAAGACGGTTGGCCAGACCGTGGGCTTGGCTCTGGGCGGCGGCCCGGTGGCCTACATCGGGCAGCAGGCGGCAGTGCGCGAGATCCTGCAGCGCGCCGATTATTCGAAGCTGGCCGACCAGTACGATCCATTCGACCCTGTGGGCCTGACCCTATCCACGTTGCTGCCGCTGGGCTTTGGTGCTATGGCCATGCGCAGCGCCAGGGTGCGAGGTGCAGCAGTAGCCGAGGCGGCCCGCGCCGGTGAAGCACCACCTTCCGCACGCACGCAGGTTGCCGAGGCGGTGCAGGGCATGGGCCGAGTCTCTGATGATGTGGTGGACGCTGCCCGGGTGCTGCAGATCCGAGAGGCGGTAGACAGCTGGAACCTGGGCCGGGCCGGCGACATCGAAGCGGCGAATGCACACTTGAATGCCATGGCCCGGGCCGCAGACCAGCTGAGTCTGGGCGCGCGCGCCAGCGTGACGGACCTACTGCCAGTCGAAGTACTGCGCAGCACTAGGGTGATGGACGACATGATTGCCCGCATGGAGAGCCAGCGCATCGAGTTGCTGGCCGATGCAGCAGGTCGGGCAGACCCTGGGGCCGTGCGCGAGATGCGCTTGGAGCTGGATAGTCTGCGCGCCCAGGTGCCTGATACATCCCTGCCGGCGGTCAACGTGCTGGCCCGCGACCTTCAGAAGGCCGAAGGTATCAGCTTCAAGAAGGCCAAGGCTCAGGCGCAGCGCCAGTTGAATGACCTGCGCGACGAGTACTCGGCTCGCATTGCGCGCATCGAGGGCGCCCTGGACCAGAACGCGGCGGCCCAGCAGTCCTTTGACGCTCTGAACGTGCTCGACCGCCAGCTCAATGTGATCCGAGCTGACCGCGCCTCCATCGATGCGCCGCCCACGGCCCGCAACCCGATTGCAGAAGCTGCAGGCATGGTGGCAGAGCAGGGCGGCGCTGGCCGTGCTGCGCGTGCACCAGAGCAGGCAGCAGCCCCGGCCGCACGCGCCGAAGCAGCACCGGCCCGGGCTGAGCCAGCGGAACCAGGCCGGCAAGAGCCGGCAGCCGGCGGCATGCAGGCAGAAAACGAGGTTGCAGGGCTGGAGGCCAGGGCGGCCGACATTGAAGCCTTGGCACCGGACATGCCGATCAGGCTGGAGGGGATGGATGCGCCAGAGCCGCTATCCCAGCTGATGGCCCGCTTGCGTCAGGAGATGGCCGACGAGCTGCAGGATGTGCCGCTGCTGCAGGTGGCGGCTGAATGTGCGATCAGGACGCAATGATGCTCAGCACGCCAAGGCCCACGCCCACCACCACAAAGCCGCCCATGATGAGCAGGTACTGCTTGAGCGCGAATAGGGCGTGCCGCCAGCTACCGCTCATGGCCCAAATGGCCAGGGGTACGACAGACACCAGGGCCGCAAGCGCGCCCAGGAATTTGATGGTCCAGAGAAAGGTTTCCATATGGCTATGAAGCCGCAGTGTATCGCGGCAGTTTCCCAGGCCGCCGGCCGGAAGCTGACCCCATCGGAAATTCAAGGCATTGAGGATCGGCTGTCTGCCGCCATGCGCAGGCTGGCCCGTGACGATCCTCAGGGCTGGATGGCCAAGCCCTACGATCAGCAGGTCCTGGAAGGCTCGCAACTGGCCATGCAGGAGATGCAAGCCGAGGCCCGGCGCAAGCTGCAGAACGCCCAGCGTCAGATAGTGGCCACTGCCGCCACAGAGCAGCGTGTAAAGGACCTGCAGACCAACCTGAGCTCTGGCCGCAGCAATGCCCTGGTGGAGGACATCAACAACACCAACCTGTATGCGGATGGCATCAAGCGCCAGGCCATGTCCCAGCTCATGGATTTGGTGGAGGCCACGGCCAGCCGGCAAGATGCCAGCCTGGGCCGGCGGGCGCTGATGTTCCTCTTCGACGCTCAGAACCCGCAGATGACCAGCGACCTGATTGCCGAGATCTTTGCCAAGGGCCAGGGCAACACAGGCAACAAGCTGGCCCAGGCCGGTGCAAAGGCATGGCTGACCACAATCGAGAACTTGCGCCAGCGCTTCAACGCCGCCGGAGGTGATGTGGGGCGGCTGGACTATGGCTACATGCCCCAGGCCCATGACTCGGCCCGAGTGCGCGCCGCCGGAATGGACGACTGGGCCGGAAAGACCTTGCCCCTGCTGGACCGCAGCCGCTACCTACGCGCCGATGGCAGCCGAATGAACGATGGCGAGGTGCTGGATTTCCTGCGCGCGGCCTGGGGGACAATCTCCACAGATGGCCTCAACAAGTTGGTGCCCGGCCAGTTTCAGGGAAGCGGAGCGCGCGCTAACCGCCGGGCGGACTCTCGACAGATCCACTTCGCAGACGGTCAGGCCTATCTGACCTACAACGAGCAGTTCGGCATGGGCACCATGTACGACGCCATGCGCGGGCATGTGGGCGGCATGGCCCGCGATATCGGGCTGGTGGAGCGGTACGGGCCCAATCCGAACGCCCAGTTCAAGCTGCAGAACGACTTAGCCAAGTTGGCAGACGGTGGCCTCAAGCGCGTGGCAGGCAACTTCCCTCAGGCCTATTGGGACATCGTCACCGGTGTGACGGGTTCGCCGGAGAGTGCTCGGCTGGCACAGGTGAGCCAGGACATTCGCAATATCCAGACGGCGGGCAAGCTGGCCGGGGCGGTGATCTCCAGCATTACCGACCTGGGAACCATCATCACGACCACCGGCTACAACAAGCTGCCGTACTGGGACCTGCTGCGCAATACAGCGCGGGCCGGATCGGCTGAGGCCAAGGAGTTTGCCAATACTCACGGGATGATCGCCGAGTCCATGATGAGCGACCTGAACCGCTTCGCCGGCGAGAACATCCGCCACAACTGGAGCGGCGCGCTGGCAAACAGCACCATGAAGCTGTCGTTCATGAACTGGTGGACGGACACCCTGCGCCGAGGCTTCAGCATGACCATGATGCAAGGGCTGGGCCGACTGTCAGAAACGCGCTGGGCTGACCTGACCGAATGGGATCGCTCGCACCTGGGGCGCAAGGGGATCACCGAGGCCGACTGGGATGTGGTCAACCAGGCGCAGCTGACCGACTACCGTGGCGCCAAGATGCTGACGCCCGAAGCAATCGCTGCTGGCGGCAACCCGCGTGCCAATGAGGTGACGGGCAAAATTCTGGGCTTCATCACCGATGAGAGCGAATATGCGGTGATGAACCCTGATCTAGCCACCAAGGCGATTCAGACCTGGGGCGGCAAGCAGACGGGCACGGGCCTGGGTGAGCTGGCCCGGCTGGTGATGCAGTTCAAGAGCTTCCCCATCGCCATGATCACCCGGCACTGGCGCCGCATGCTGGAAGGCGATCGCGGCCTGGATGGCGCACCGTTGGCAGCCAACCGTCTGGCCTATGCATCGGGCATGGCTCTGACCAGCGTTGCCCTGGGCGCCATCGCATTCCAGACCAAGCAGATCATTGCCGGCAAGGACCCGGTGGATATGACCAAGCCGAAGTTCTGGACACGCGCGGCGGCGCAGGGCGGCGGCCTTGGCTTTGTGGGCGACATCCTTCTGGGTGACACCACGGAAGACCGCAGTCCATTGGACACCACCGGCCGGGCGCTGCTGGGCCCATCCTTCGGCAGCCTGTCGGAATTGGTCGAGCTGACCAAAGGGAACTACGACGAATGGGCGGCCGACAAGGAAACGCACGCCGGCGCTGAGGCGCTGCGCTTTGCCAGATCCCATCTGCCTTATGTGAATCTTTGGTACGCCCGTGCTGCAATGGATCACGCTTTCATGCAGGATGTGCAGGAGAACCTGAGCCCGGGCTACATGGGCCGAATCCGGCAGAAGGCCTACAAGGACTGGGAGCAGGGATTCTGGTGGGAGCCTGGAGAAACGGCGCCTTCGCGCGCACCAAACTTTGAAGCTATTGGAGGTCGATGATGCGGCAGGATCAATTCGAGGCGCTGCAAAAGCGCAGTGAAGAGCTGGTGGACCGGTTCCTTGAGGAAAGCGATCCGGAGGCATGGCCAGGCGCGGGCGTGGCTGTTTCGGCCATGGACAAGCAGACGCGCGGCGACCTGTACTGGGTGAAGAAAAATGCGGTGGCCACCTTGGCCTGTGCGCAGCGCATCGTCGGCCTGGTGGGCCAGATTCGCCAGCGCACCGCGAACCCGGAGAGCCCGGAAGACCCGGCGGCCGTGACCGCCGGCGAGGACTCGCTGGATGCGGAGATCGCAGCGGCCGAGGCAGAAGCGGCCAAGCTGATGAACCGGGCCCAGCAGTCCGCCAAGAAAGAACAGTTCGACAAGCGCGTCCATGGCAAGCCGTGAAATCAGCTTCCCGGCCTTCTACGTGATGTGGGGTCGGCATCGCGGCTGGGATGTGCCGCCCGTGCACATGCGCGTGTGTCACTGGCTGCAAGAGGGGTGGACGCTGGGGGTGCTGCGCGCGCACCGTGGCTTTTCAAAGTCCACCATCCTGGCCGTGTACAACGCTTGGCGCTATTACCGCGACCCGGCTTATCGCATCCTGCACCAGTCGGAGGCTGACGGCACGGCGGAGAAAACCAGCCGCGACACGCAGAACGTGCTGCGCAATCATCCTTTGACCCGGGGCATGTTCCGCGACGGCGGTGTGCGCGAATGGTGGGTGGAGGGCGCGACGGACCCACGGAACGCCAGCATGTCGGCCCGGGGCATTCTTTCCAATGTGACCAGCGCGCGCGCGGACGAGTGCCAGAACGATGACGTTGAAGTCCCCCGGAACATCCAGACTCCCGAGGCGAGAGAGAAGATGCGCTATCGCCTTGGCGAGCAGGTGCACATCTTGGTCCCCGGTGGCCGGCAGCTGTACATCGGCACCCCGCACACTCACGACAGCCTTTACGACGAGATTGAATCAATGGGCGCCAGCTGCTTGACCATCCCCATGTTTGGCCATGAGCATCGGATCGAGGACGCCAAACGCGCAGCCTATGATCTGCCCTTCGTGCCGGAGTACGTGTTTTCTGGAATCGGCAAGCAGTGCCGCCTGCTGGTGGCTGGCCGGGATTACCAGATGCAAGGCCAGCGGATGGTGTTCGCTGCAGCACCTGGCGGCCTGGTCGACTGCTATGCGGGTGTGGCGTGGCCAGAGCGCTTCGACGGTGAAGAGTTGGAGAAGCGCCGCAAGAAGACCCGCACCATCAACGAATGGGACAGCCAGTACCAGCTGCATAGCCGGCCTGTGCATGAGGTGCGCTTAGACCCAGCCAAGATGCAGGGCTACGACTGCGAGCCGCGCTTTGTCATGCAGAACCGTGTGCTGACCATGTGGCTGGGCGCGGTGCAGATCGTGTCCTGCTCTGCGCGCTGGGACCCCAGTAGCGGCAAGACCAACAGCGACACCTCTGGCTTCGCGTTCAACCTGCAGGACGCGGCGGGCCGGCACTACTGGCACCGATCAGCAAAGCTCGAAGGCGAGATTGCCACCACCAGCGAGGATGGCCGGCGCATCACCGGCGGCCAGGTCATGCAGCTGTGCGACCTGATTGAGCAATACCGCATCCATCAGGTAACGGTAGAGACAAACGGCATCGGCGGCTTCGCGCCCAGCTTCTTGCGCATGGCCCTCAAGCAGAGGCGGCTGCGTTGCGGCATCGTGGAAGAGCAGAGCGTGGCCAACAAGAACGCCCGCATTCTGGAAGCCATGGAGCCGCTGCTGACCAGCGGCATGCTCTGGGCCCATATCTCGGTGATCGACGGCGACGCATGGGACGAAATGAAGGACTGGAACCCTGCTGTGAAGCAGCAACCTGATGACCTGATCGATGCCGAAGCAGGCGCTATCACGGCAACGCCTGTACGCATTGGCAAATCGTTCGGGAATGCAGACCCGCACCAAAACGACGATTGGCGCCCATCAACGGGCGTATTTGAAGCAGCGCTCGAGCCCTGAGCGGCTTCAGCCAGTGGGGCCGCTCTCACGCAGAGAGGCCCCTAAATGCCGGTCGAATCCCAGACCCCATTCAATGAATACACAGGCAACGGTGTCACCACCGTTTTTGCCTATCAGTTCCAGATCCTGATCGCGACCGACCTTGCCGTTTTTGTGGATGGAGTGCTCAAGGCAAACGGAGCCGACTACACGATTTCCGGTGTTGGCTCCCTACAGGGCGGACAAGTCACATTCGCTGTAGCACCTGCGTCCGGCGCAGATGTGCTGCTTTTTCGCCAGATGGTGCTGGCCCGAGACACCGATTACCAGACTAACGGCGACTTGAAAGAAGCGGTTCTTGATCGTGATTTTGATCGCATATGGCTTGTTTTGCAGAGTGTTTCTTCAAGGCTGGGAACAGCGCTACGCTTTCCATTCCCAGAGCAATCCAGAGAGCTACCTCCTGCATTAAATCGTGCGAACAAAATGCTGAGCTTCGACTCTATGGGTCAGCCTATAACAGCATTACCGACATCTGATTCTTCACAACAATTACGACTTGATTTGTTTTCAGAGCATGGCGGTGAGATCGTAAATTTCCGGCAAGCTCCCGATGCAGTAGTTCGAAGCGTTACTGAAGTTCTGTCTAATGGAGTTATCAGTCCATTTATTTATGGCGGCAATTGGGACGGCGTTGGAGATGATACGGAGGCAATAAGAAAAGCCCATGCTTTGGCGAATTTGAAGCGAGTACCTGTCAGCTACGCAGGAATTTCAAAATTTTGCATCCAGGCTAATGCAAGAATCCCCGTATACACCAGTGTTGATTTTTTCAGCGCTCGGATGGTAATCCTTGGTGGTGTTGAAGCATCGCCGAGCTTTGATAGTTTCAATACCATATTTATATTCAGCGATCCGGACTGCCCTCTGGTAACTGTGACTGGCCCTGTTCTAGCATCAAACCTGGTACGCGGTGCAATATTTCCTACAAGGGGATTATTCGACGGTCATGGGTATGCAAAGCTTGAATGCGGCCTGCAAGTCCCAGATCGCGCAAAGACGGGAACTCAGAATTACACGCAGGCTTTCAAGGTAAATCGTGCCAGCAAGGTATCTCACCCATTGAGCTCTAACTGCTCAGCATTTGCATCTGCAATCACTGTCAGCTATAGAAAGACGTCAAAAACACCTCTCACCATTTCCAATGTTGGATTGGTTGAGGGTGCATGGAATAACCAGAGAGTGTTCCAAATTGAGCGTTGCAACACGCACATCAAAAACTTCGATTTGCTGTTTGATGGTGATGGCGCTCAATACAACAACGTGAGCGAAATAGTCTGCCTTCTGGACGTTTCCGATGTGACGATTGACGGGTACATGACAACCGGGAGGCCAGTCACCACCAGTACCGGATCGTATTGTCTTGCTATCTATGGCGGGGCAGATATATATGTGGACAACATGGAGGCCCTGACCGGGTGGGGCGCCATTGGCTCTAACAATGTGAACGGCTTGTACTTTGAGGATTGCATCCTGAATAGAGTGGATGCTCACAGCTCAGGGCACAACATCTTCGTTGAAGAATGCGCGCTGCACGATATTGGGGTGAAGATCGGCTGGGGCGGTGGCGTGGTGAAGGTCACAAACACCACGCTTTATGGGTGCCCTGCGATTTCGACTCGGGATGACTATGGCGGCCATTTTGATGGAGCGTGGATTGTCGATGGCTTCGAGATATCCATGGGCAATTCCTTTGGGACGTTCCCTGTGATTGATTGCGCGACCTCACCTATTGGGGCGAGCACCGCAATCCAACCTCCTGATTCGATTGTCAGCAACCTTCAGCGTGTGGCTGGGTCGACGGCGGCGGGTGGGGAGATTACTCCTGTCGCAATCAAGATCCGTCAAAACGGCGATCAAGTGCGGGCACCTAACCTTGTGTCTGTCTCCAACATTGAGAGCTCGGAAGGATGGCGTTTCAGTCTGAAGCTGGACTGGATGAACTTCATCACGAATGCTCGGGGAGAGATGCGCGTCAATATCAATGATGTAGATGCTTCGATGCGGGCGAATACCTCTTCGGGAGTTCAAGGTTATCCAGCGTTTGCCTCTACTCCCGCCAGCAGGGCATTTCTCAGCATCAACTGCTCAGCGGTCAGAAATCTTGCTTTGCGCTGTTTGCGGCCCGACATCACGTCTATCGATCTTCTCGACTGCGCGTTGAATGAAGCCACAGTTCCGAATCCATCACGTCTGAAGATTCTTGGTGGCCAACTCATAGCACCTACAGAAGGTGTATCCACCGTAGTAATCGGCGCTCTTCGCGGAAGCGCAACTCGTGAATACACATTCCTTCAAGGCGTGACGGTATCGCCCTATGCCGAATGGGATCTTTCAAAGGTTGCAGCTCTGAGCGGAGTGTTGGTTGAGCGCGGAACTCTTACCGCAACGCTTCCGTCTGGTGTTACGCCTGCAATGGCATTCACCGGCTGGAATGACGGTGTGATTTTTCCATGAGAGAGGGATATGGACAACAACTGGACTGACCAACTGCTGCCAAAGGTGCCTGGCATTCTCGGCAGCGCAGGAGCGCTTATGTGGATGCAAGGAACGTGGCCTCGTAAGGGGGCAATGCTGGTCTTGGGTATCGCGGCCAGCAACTATGGGACGCCTGACTTTGTTCAGGCGACAGGCCTGTCTGAGGGGCTCGGCGGCTTTGTTGTCGGCATGTTCTCGATGACGGCAGCCGACTGGGTATTCAGGGCATGGGATCAGTTCGCCCTAGGGCCGCTGCTCAATGAGTGGGTACGCAAGCGCCTGGGGCTGCCACCGAAGGATGGGGGTGCAGCATGACCTTGGACGACATCACCAAAACCGCTATCCTGCCGGCCTTGAGCCTGATCGGAGTGAAAAACACCCAAGAGGCGCTGGTCGAGCTGCTGGCCATCGGTCTGCAAGAAAGCCGGTTCATCTATCGGCGCCAGATCGGCGGCCCGGCGCGCAGCTTCTGGCAGTTTGAGCAAGGCGGTGGAGTAAAGGGTGTGCTGAACCATGAGGTGACTCAGGCCAAGGCCCGCGCTCTGTGCGCGGCCCGCGAAGTGGATGCTACGCCAGTGGCTGTCTACAACCGGCTTGAGCATGATGATGTGCTCGGCGCAGGGTTTGCCAGGCTGCTGCTGCTGAGCGACCCCAGGCCACTGCCGGCCCTTGGAAAAGCAAACGATGCCTGGTCATACTACCTGCGCACCTGGCGCCCCGGCAAGCCGCACTCCCAGACCTGGCCCGGCCTCTATCAGCAGGCGCTGGAGTATGTTCGATGACGGGCCGCGCCAAGACCCTGGTGGTGGCCGTGCTTCTGGTGCTGTCCTTTGCTGCCGGCTGGTGGGTCAATGCCCAGCGCGCAGAGGCTAGCATATCGCTCCTGAAAAAAGAGCATGCAGAGCAGAAGATGCGTGCTGGCGCGTCCGCTTTGGCTTCCTATTCACGCATGGAGAAAACCAAGGATGAAGCAATCAAATCTGCCCAGGAGCGGGCAGGGCGCTTGCAGGCTGATGCTGGTGCTGCTGCCGCTGCTGCTGACGGCCTGCGCAAGCAACTCGCCGGCGTGCCAGCCCGTATCGCAGCCGCTTCCCGCGCCGCCGTCGATGAGTACGCCTCAACTGCAGGAGAGCTACTCGGCGCGTGCACTGCGGAATATCAGTGGATGGCAAGACAAGCTGATGGCCACGCAAATGATGCGAGAATGATCACCGAATCTTGGCCGCGCTGAACAAACGCAAAAAAGCCCCCTCGACACCCAAATCAGGTGCGAGGGGGCTCTTTTTTTGTGCGGGAGATTTTGCCAACATGGGCGGTAAACCATGCGCTGAGTGCAGGCCTTGCGCCTTGGTCTTCATAGCGTCACAGGAATTCGCAAACAGCGAGCACGCCGCTTTTAATCCGTTGGTCGCGAGTTCGAATCTCGCAGGACCCACCAGAATACATAAGCCGCTACAGCTGGTAAAGCTGTAGCGGCTTTTATGTTTTATTCCCATGGTGGGAGCATTCATCGCTCCAAGGAATTGCGGTTTGCTCTCCTGAGCGTTCATGGACACGGGCGGCCCTTGCTCTGTCGGCCTACGGTTCGGGTAGCGCTCCGTATCGATTCCTGTGTCGGGTTATCAATCAGCAGAAACGACTCTTGCGAGGCTGAGTGGCCTCTGCAGCCAGGTTTTGTGCTTCACCAGAGGCTTTGTCCGTCGGAGTGGCGAACCTGCTTTTCGCTGGAGAGGCAGCGGCTCAGCAGATCGGTCAGTTTAGGTGATGGTGGAGCCAGGCCTTGTCTTCTGGCGGGCCAGCGGTGCTGGCGCTGGTCGCCGTGTGCTTGTCGAAAAAGCAGAACCCCGCTCAGTTCAACAGTGGCGGGGTTCGTCAGGAGATCGGAGACCGAGCTGCTGTTATGGGGTTTTGCTTCTTCCCCGGTAGTTCAGGTCGGTGGCCGAGTAGTTCTCACGCTTGCGCCAGTCCATTTGAATCGGGCCGGCGTGGTTGGCAGGATAGGTGATGCGCTCTTTTTCGCGATTGAGCTCCCACTGCTTTGCATCCACGATGCGATGGACTGTGGACTCTTTGGATTTGCTCATGGGGAAGGCGGCCTTCAATCAAGTTTCTGAACCTAAAGAAGACGGTACAGCTGCCGGGATGGCGAGTCCAGTGAATTCGCCTGATGAATGACGGATCGCCTGGATTGCGTTGGAATCACGACTACTAGGGGGTATTTTTAGGGTGGATGCGGATAGTTGCTGCTTGGAGGATGGGGCTGTGTTCCCGTCAAGGCGCCAGCCTTGAAGCGGCCTGAGCCCTGTGTGGCAGCTCAAACGCTGCAAACAGAGCGTCGGGGAATTCTCGTCGGGCATATTGGCTCCCGGAATGAGAAAAGTCCGCTTTGGAAGATGGGCAGGGTGATGGATTCCAGGTGAGCGATGCCTTCGGCTGTGACTGCTAGACCCAAATACATGCAGCCGGCGATCTGTCATCCACATCCTGCCTCGATGCGTATTCCGGTTGGGCCGACTCCTCGCGCCGGAGGCGAGGCATGGTATTGCATCGGCCCATTGAATCCACCGCCTGAGGCAGTCAGCCTGAGCATTTTCTTGGTGAACTGCTTCAGGCCGATTGCGACGCGCAGCTAGGGTATATGCGTTCAATGCGGGAGTGCTCGAAGTGAATGACACTCTCGTGAATCGTTAGCTTGCTTGAGGTAGGCAATCAAGTCGCTACGCTCCTTGGGGTCAGGGATTCCAGCGTACGTCATTGTCGTGCCTGGTAGCACCTTCATGGGCTGGGTCAGGAAACGATCGAGTGTTTTTTCGTCCCAGATAAAGCCGGAATTCTTCATCGCATCCGAGTAAGCAAAGCCGGGAACCGTGCCAGCACGCCGTCCCAACAGGCCGCAATGATGCGGTCCCGCTCGGTCGTATGCCAGCGCATGGCAGGCCGCACAGCGAGCGTATATCTGCTCGCCAGGAAGTTTGTCAGGTGCTGCATGCACTGTCGCAGCGAACGACAGCATGCCAAGCAGCAGCCACCGTTCGGTGTTCATGATACGAATGCCGTGGGGACCGGTGCTTCGCCCACTGCCTGGCGCAGTACTGCCCAGTGCATGGCTTCATCACCCAGAATGCTGGCCGCAGCCTTGGATAGCTCTCGATTGCCGAACAAGGGAACGGCTCCCAGATAAGCACTGACGGCCCCTTGCTCCAGTCGTGCCGCAAAGCGCAGCACATCCTCCTGTGATTTCAGCTGATTTGCTGGGAAGTTGTAAGCAGTCTTGGGGACTACCGGCTTGCCACCCAGTTTTTCAACCGTCTTGGCAAGTAGTTCAGCATGCGCTTTGTGATGGCCCTGGAAGGTCAGGGCCAGATCCAGCACCGAGTGTTGTAGCAGTTTGCTTTCGGCTCCCAACTGATAAGCAGCGATGGCCTCCAGCTCTGCACTCAGGGCGGTGTTCAGGATTTGAGTGTCCTGGGCTTTTCCATCGCCGGTTTTGGCGGCCAGCGCTTCACGGCCGGCTAGTAGCGCAACAGCGGCACCTGAAAGCATCAGCCCGGATTGGCCAAGAAAGAGGCGGCGCGCCTCCTGTGGATGAGCGATATGCAAAAACGACATGATGCACTCCTTCGTGGGTGACGAGGCCAGCTTTGGGAGACCGGAAATCCGGTGGCCAGGGCAAGCACTCATCCATTGGATGGATCAGAGCGTCACCACGTTCCGCCCCTGTTGGCAGCAGGGCCGAGAATCAGATCGACACGGGAACGCTGGACGCGGATACACCATCCAATGGTCAAAGGAGGCGTACATGCCGCACACTCAACCTTCGAACCACAGCCCTGCGGTTGCTGATGCTTCGGATCTGGAGCTCGCTTTCAGAGCCGCAGCTGGCGATGAGGTGGCTTTCGAGGCCATCATGCGACGCCACAATCGCTTGTTGTTCCGCACCGCACGAGCCATATTGAAAAGTGACACGGATGCTGAAGATGTCGTGCAGCAGGCCTATTTGCAGGCTTGGCAGGCATTGGGGAATTTCAGGGCGGATGCCAAGTTGTCGACATGGCTGGTACGCATTGTCGTCAACGAAGCACTTGGACAGATCAGACGTCGTCAGTTGAAGATCGTGCCGCTGGAGTCCGCGATGGCATCGACCCAGCAGATGGATACCAGTTGGCAGCAAGACGATATGGACCGCGGCCCCGATCGAACCGTCATGCGTTCGGAGTTGCGTCGAATCATGGAGGCGCGCATTGACCTGCTGCCCGATGACTTCCGCAGGGTTTTCATGTTGCGCGGCGTCGAAGAGATGAGTGCGCAAGAGGTGTCGCAGATACTGGAAATTCCAGAGGCCACGGTGCGCACGCGCTTCTTCCGTGCACGAAGCATGCTTCGCGAAGGGCTTTCACAGGATCTGGATATGGCGCTCAGCGACGCCTTCAATTTCGATGGGGAGCGGTGCAATCGCATCGTGTCCTTGGTACGGGCAAGACTACCCCGGCGTTAAGCAGGCATGCTTGAATATTGGTTCTGATGAACATGCAGCAAATGCAGACCGATTCGCAAGAATGGACTGCCCTGGGCAAGTAGCAGATCTGCGCTTCACTAACTCTGGATTTCTTCATGCGTAGACCTCCCTGGGGTGGGCTCTCTACTTTTGAGTGGAGCGAGGATTCGGGGGAGGCTTCAAAGCGGACAACAGGTGGCGACATATGCCACGAAGCCGTCATACAGAAAAACTCACCGCGGAAACATTCCTGGAGCAGCAGCTGGAATCCAGGTGGATGGCGAAACTGGTGGATTGATTGACATTTTCGCCACGGCAGCTGCTGAGACACTTGCTGGATATCGATGATCATCGCTTCACATTGCATGCTTTTCCAGATTAAATATTGACAAAAGCCGTGTGAGTCGACTGTATGTAAGAGGGGGCATGCAGATGAACGATCTGGAGGTTGACGGGAATCGCCATCTCAATCATTTGATGAGATCAGGTGTGTGCGCAGAAGGAGTGGATCGCATACTGCGTGCGGTTCGCAAGCATCTGGGAATGGATATCGCCTTTGTCTCACACTTCGGTGCGGCCGAACGGGTGCTCAAGCATTTGGACAGTGTTTCGGGCGGGCCGCTCCATCAAGGCCAGAGCATTCCCATGCAGGAGGGATACTGCCTGAAGGTTGTTCATGGCGAGCTGCCCGAATGCATTCCGGACACAAGTTGTGTGCCGGCTGCTCAGCACATTTCTGCAACACATGCAATTCCAATTGGGTCTCATTTGAGTGTTCCCGTCCGTCTCACGGATGGGCATGTGTATGGGACGCTTTGCTGCTTCAGCTATCTCCCGAACCCAACACTAGGGGAGCGCGACATGCAATTGCTGCGCGCATTTGCAGAGATTCTGGCAGACCGTATCGAAGAGCAGGCTGCCGAGGAGCAGGTCAAGGCACGGTTGGTCGGTGAGGTCCGATCCGCGTTGGCGCACGGTGATCCGAGGATGGTTTTCCAGCCGATCTGCAGTTTGCGTGACAAGGCCATCTGCGGCTTTGAAAGCCTTTCGCGTTTTGATGTCGAGCCCAGGCATGCGCCGGATTATTGGTTCGATGTGGCAGACAAGGCCGGTTTGGGCATTGACCTGGAGTTGTGCGCTGTTTCCAAGGTGCTGCCAGCGCTGGAGCGGCTGCCCGCCAACAGCAGCGTAAGTGTCAACTGCTCGCCACAATTGCTGCTTAGCAGCAAATTCCATCAACTACTTGATGGCATTGATGATCTCTCACGTCTGGTCCTGGAGATTACAGAACATGCTGCGGTCAAGGATTACAAGGCTCTTGCCATTGGGCTGGAGCCTTACCGTCGCCGGGGCGCGAAACTGGCGGTTGACGATGCTGGTGCAGGCTATTCCAGCATGCGGCATATCCTCAATCTCGAGCCCGAGGTCATCAAGCTGGATATGAGTCTTACTCACTCTATCGATACAGATGAGAAACGGCGTGCACTGGCCAGAGGCCTCATCAGCTTCGCGCATGAAATAGGAAGCCTGGTGATTGCAGAGGGCGTTGAACGGGCGGAAGAGCTGGATATGCTGCAAAGGCTTGGAGTGGATTGCGCTCAAGGGTATTTGCTTTCCAGGCCACTTGAGATTGATGCCGCGGCGGTGTTCTCGCTTCACTAGTCGGCAGGTGTCGCTACATGGGCGGTCGCATCGTTTGGGTGTCTGGCAACCGATCTCGTCCTGCAGACGGCTGGCTTAGCTGGCTTCGTTCGCCTGCATCGAGCAGGCCTTGGCTCTTCTCGTGACTCCTTTGCAAAGGGCCTGAGCCCATATGGAGCCTCGGGTGACGGGTGCTTGGTTTGAGCTTGGTTTGTGCTTGGCCCTAGCGTAAACATCTATGTAGTGCTGTCAATCAATGCGAGCATACTGTTTGCGAATATCAATTGCACGAGGACGCTATGAAGTGGCTGCTTGTCAGTTTTGCGCTCATGGTGTTGACGCTCTGCGTCAGCTTTGTCGCGTCGGTCGCGGACGACCTGAGGCAAGGCAGCGATCAGGATTGACTGCCGGGGTTTTCAGCACCCCTCATGAGGCATTTCCGCGCCATCGATTGCAATCGTCACGCCCATGATGTTGCGGTCGATTTCCATTGGGCGTCCAGACCCCTCAAGCTTGACGATGTCGCTGCCGCGATTGAACTGCCTGGCTTTGCTGGAGCAGTTTGATGTGCCTGGTGGGCGTTGTTGTGCGTCTTCCAATGCCTCGGAATGCCTGGCAAGCGCGCTTGCGAACGGTGTTGATCTGAAATTCACAGCTCAGGGCTGAAATCTCCAATAGCAGCTATGCGCCGTCGGCTCTGAGAAAACCCGAATGAGCGCCTTGCTGTCTCCAACCGGAAGCGGCTTTGGAAGCAGCCTCAGGCAGCTACACACTGCACCACAACCGACTCGCTTGACCAGTCTCCACCAAGGACTCAATGCACCAATTGGGGCAAAAAATGAGTGCGGCTGCATGGTGCTTCTGGCAGAAGAGATACCTGATTTCAGTGATTGCGGTTGTCACCTTTGATCAGTAATATCGCGAACACATTTTTTGACAATTAAGACTTTTGCATACTTTTTGAGGTTTGGTGCATAGATTCCATCTGGGCCAGTCTTCTTGTCAAACCGTCTTTGCCACCATCCCCTTGCGAATATGAACGCCATTGCTCACTGCCGGTCCGAGACAAATTTTCGTGGCCGTGTCCGGCTCACGGCCTTGTTGGGCTCTGCCATCTGGCTCACTGGCTGTGCCAACCTGAGCAGTCAGGCGCTCTCGACAGAAGAAATTCAGTCGCAGGTCCAGGCCGATCGGCAAAGCCTCGGCAAGGACGTTGCTCCGCTGACTGGTGCGGTGAGTCTTGAAGAGGCCATTGCGAGAGCCATCAAATACAACGCAGCCCAGCGCCTGCGTGGCATGGAAGAGGCAGTGGCCCAGGGCACGGCCAATGTTGCCAAGTTCGACATGCTGCCCAAGCTGGTGGCCTCGGCCGGCTACCGTTACCGCGACATGGACCTGATCAGCCGCAGCACGGACTCGGTCACGGGCGCGCCTTCCCTGGCTCATCCCTATATCTCGTCGGATCGTGAGTCGACCTTGGCTTCGCTGAGCTTCTCATGGAGCCTGCTGGACTTCGGTCAAAGCTATTACGCCGCTCGTCAGCATGCGGATCGCGCCCAAATTGCGGCTGAGCGTCGCCGCAAGGCCATACACACGCTGATCCAGGATGTACGTATCGCTTACTGGCGTGTGGCTGCTTCCCAGGCCCTGGAGTCTTCGCTGCATACCGCAGGCCGGGATGCAGACAAGGCCCTGGAAGACTCGCGCAAGGTCGAGGCGGAAAAACTGCGCTCCCCCATGGAGCCGCTGCGCTATCAGCGCCAGTTGCTGGAGAACATCCGACTGCTGGAGGCCATTCAGCAGGAGCTGTCTTCCTCGCGCATCGAGCTGGCATCCTTGATGGGGGTCTCGCCCGCAGAGCTGAACCAGCCGCTGCGCGTGATCGAGCCTGCGGCCTCGAATGCCCAGCGCTGGCTGGAGCAGCCGGTGGACAAGCTGGAGGACCGGGCCCTGCTGCTGAACCCGGATCTGCGCGAGAGCCTCTACAACGCCCGTATCGCCAACGAAGAGACCAAGCGCGTCATGCTGCGCATGTTCCCCGGCCTTTCCTTCAACTACGGCATCAACAAGAGCAGCGACAGCTATCTGATCAACGACCGCTGGCAGGATGCGGGCCTGCAGCTCTCTTTCAATCTGCTGGGGCTGCTGTCACTGCCTGCACAGCGTCAGCTGGCCGATGCTGGTGTCCAACTGGCCGATCAGCGTCGTCTGGCTACCCAGATGGCGGTATTGACACAGCTGCATGTAGCGCGTTTGCAATTTGCGAACGCCGTGCGCCAGTATGAAAGAGCACGGACCATTGCCTCGGTGGACCAGCGCCTGTCCGAGCATGTGAACAATCAGGTGCAGGCCGACAAGCTCAATGCGCTTGAGCGCGTCTCCCAGCAGACCACGACCATTCTTTCCGTGCTGCGCCGGTATCAGGCCCAATCCAATATGCAGGCCGCCAGCTCCCGCCTGCAAGCCACCTTGGGCATGGAGCCCGTGATCGAAGGCTCGGACAGCATGCCCTTGCCCGAACTCACGCAGGCTGTTGGCAAATCGCTGCAAAGCTGGGACGCGGGCCAATTCCAATGAAGTTTTGCATGTCTCCCTTGATTCTGGGTCTGGCGTTGTGCCTGTCGCTCACCGCCCACGCCCAGCACGGCTCGGCAGTCCAGAGCCTTCCCAAGACTCAGGCACCCTTGCCCAGTGTGCTGGACCAGCGTGAGATCCGTGCCCAGCTTTCACCGCGCCGCTACACCACTCTGGCAGCAGAGATCGGTGCCAAGGTACAGCGTCTGCCCGTGGTGGAGGGGGGCGCATTTCGTCAGGGACAGTTGCTGGTGCAGTTTGACTGCAGCCTGCCGCAAGCCCAGTTGAACAAGGCACAGGCAGGGGTGGATGCCACCGAGAAGACCTGGAAGGCCAACCAGCGCCTGGCCGAGCTGAACTCTGTCGGCAAGGTGGAGCTGGATGTCTCTCAGGCCGAATGGAACAAGGCCAGGGCCGAGGTCGCCGCCAACCGCAGCTTGCTGAGCAAATGCCAGATCACCGCGCCCTATGCGGGTCGCGTGGCCGAGCAGAAGATCCGCGAGCAGCAATATGCGCAGCCGGGCCAGGCGCTGCTGGACATTCTGGACGACTCCGCGCTGGAGCTGGAGTTTCTGGTGCCTTCGCGCTGGCTCAGCTGGCTGCATTCGGGCTCGGAATTCCAGGTGCGCATTGACGAGACCGGCAAAACCTATCCCGCCAAGGTGCAGCGCCTGGCTGCGCGCGTGGACCCGGTGAGCCAGTCGGTGAAAGTCAATGCGGCCATTCACGGAAAGTTTACCGAGCTGATCGCCGGAATGAGCGGGCAGGTGCTGCTGGCACCACCCCAGACTGGCAAGCCCTAGACATTCAAATACAAGAGCATATTGCGCATGCCATTCAAAGGTTTCAGATTACTTTAATGCTGAAGTCTATATATGAAAGGCGCCAAAAGCTCATATTTTTATAGTCCGATAGCAAGAGACCGACAGCTCCCGGGAAGAGGGCAAGCCGGCGGCCTGAACCTGCAAGGCAGGCAAGCGCCATGCCACCTTCATACAGGAAGGACACTTTGATGACCCGCAAATCTCGCTCATTCTGGAGCCGTCTGACACAGGCCATGACGGCGCAGGCAGTGAAGACCGATGCCGCCCAGCGCCTGCAGCCGGCCTCTGCCGTGCGCCCGCTGGCACTGGAGCAGCGCTTTATGTTTGACGGCGCTGCGGCGGTGGATGTGGCGCATGCGGCTACAGATGCTGCGGCGACTGCGGCCGCAGAGCATATGGTGGACACGGCAACTGCGCTGCGACATGCGCTGACCGCGGAAGCGCACAGAGCGACCGAGGCTTCGCCGGCGACTACACAGCGCCAGGAAGTGGTCTTCGTTGACAGCAATATCAAGGATTACGAGCAGCTCATCAGCGGCCTGAAACCAGGCACTGAAGTCGTCGTGCTGGATGCGAACAAGGATGGGCTGCAGCAGATTGCCGATTACCTGGACGGCCGCAGTGGCATCGATGCCATCCATATCATCAGCCATGGCTCGGAAGGGCAGGTGCTGCTCGGCACGTCGGTGCTGGACACGGGCAGCGTCCAGCAGCGTGCGGACGATCTGGCCGCCATCGGTGATTCGCTGAAGGCGGACGGCGATATCTTGATCTACGGCTGCGATGTGGCCAAGGGTTCCGGCCAGACCCTGATCCAGCAGATCGCCAGCCTCACGGCAGCCGATGTGGCGGCTTCCAGTGATGCGACCGGCGCCCTGAGCAAGGGTGGGGACTGGTCGCTTGAGGCGCAGGTGGGAAGCCTGGAGACCGCTTCGCTCTGGCAGGACGCGGCGCCCGGCTATGACGGCCTGCTGGCCACGGTTTCACTCAATTCGACCTGGCTGGCCAATAATGCTGACGAGTGGAGCTACTCGGATAACCAGGTCGCTGGAAATCTCGCGGCCACTGCCACTAGCATCTATCTCAATGTGGACTCGAATGCCTTCAACACGCCTCCCGTCGAGTTCACCATCAGCAGCAGCGGCGGCCCGTTCAATCTGGATAGCATCTCCGTCCAGGCACTCGACGCCAGCGATTATCAGTTCGAGATCTATCCCACTGGCAACGAGGCCGCCAAGGTCACCAGCGTCCTGATCGCGAATCAGACCGGTCAGACCATCGTCATCCCTGCCAACCTGCTGAACATCACGTCCTTTACGATCCGTTTCCTCGATGTAATTCTGGGGCCGGATGTAAATGAGGGGAGTCCAGCCAACATGGACTTCCTCAGCTTCACGACTTCTCCCGCCAATACCGCGCCGACCCTCGGCAACGTCAATGGCGACAGTGTCGCCTGGGCTGGCGTTGGCAGTAGCGTGACGCTGGACGCCGGCGGCAACGCCACGCTGGCGGATGCTGAATTCGGCGCACTTAACGGAGGCAATGGCAACTGGGCCGGCGCGAGCCTGACCCTGCAACGTCCCAGCGGCGCGGTTCCCGGCGATGACTTCGGCTTCAATACCTCGGGTGCGCTGTTCACTGTCAGCGGTAACAACCTGCAGTTCAATGGCAACACATTCGCCACCTACACCAACACTGGCGGTGTACTGACCGTCACCTTCAACAGCAGCAGCGCAATAGCCACCACCGCACTGGTCAATGACGTGGCACATCGAATCACCTACCGCAGCGACACCCCGGCCGGCGATGCTACGGTGCGTTTCACCCTGAGCGACGGCACCTCCAGTGCCACGGCTGATACCACGGTCACCAGCGACACCATCTACATCACCAACCTCATCGACACCGCCACGATCAACGCGGCTAACGGGGTGAGCATCAGCGAGGCAGTGGCGATTGCCGCTCAAGACGCCACGGGTAGCCAGACGCTTGTTTTCGGCACCAATTTTTTCAGCAATACCGTATCGCTGGCCGGAAACCTGGCCATCAACGAAAGCCTGACCCTCAACACCGATTCGGCCTCGGGGCTGGTCATCAATGGCAGCACCATTACCTTGGGTGGCGGCACTACGCTGAGCTTTGTGAATGGGAGCGGCGACACGGCAACCGTCAACAGCACCATCGCAGGGACCGGCGCGCTGGCCAAGTCCGGCGCTGGCACCCTGACACTCGGCTCCACCAGCAATAATGCCGGTTGGTCCGGGGCCGTGTCGGTCACGGGCGGAACGCTCACTACCGACACCGGCTCGCGCCTGTCGAGCGGTAGCCTGACCCTGGACGGCGGCACCCTGGCCATGACCGTGACGGGGGTGGGAGCGTCCACCACCTTCACCAACGCCATTACCTTGGGTACGGGCGGCGGCACCATCAGCGTTGCCGGTGGCAGCGGTGCCAACACCGCCAATTTCTCTGGCGTGATTTCCGGCGGCGGCAGCCTGACCAAGACGTCTCCGTCGATCCTGCAGCTCAGCGGCAACAACACCTACACCGGTGCCACTAACGTCACGGGCGGCACACTGCTCGTCAGCCATGCCAATGCACTGGGTACCACTGCGGGCGGGACTACTGTCAGCAATGGCGCAACGGTGCGTATCGACGGTGCCCTGAGCGTCGCCGAGAGCTTCGTGGTAAGTGGCAGCGGCACGACGGTGTCCTCCGTCAATTACGGTGCCATTCACCTCGTTTCCGGCTCCTCCACCTTGAGTGGCAACGTCACCCTCGCTGGCGGTACCGATATCAGTGCTGCCTCTGGCAGCACCCTGACCCTCTCCGGCGCCCTGAGCGGGCCGTTCAGTCTGAACAAGACCGACAGCGGCACGCTGACGTTATCCAATACCGGCAACGAGGCAGGCCATACAGGCGGCACCACCATCACCGGCGGCACGCTATCGATCGCCAACGACGACCACTTGGGGTCCGGTCAGGTCACGTTGAGCGGCGGCACTCTGGCCGTCACCGGCTCCACTACCATCGATAACGCAATCGCCGTTGCTGCGGCATCGACCATCAACAACAGCGCCAATGCCGCCCTGAGCGGCGTTCTCAGCGGCAGCGGCACCCTGACCAAATCCGGTGCCTCCACCCTGACCCTTAGCGGCAGTAATACCCACAGCGGTGCCGTCAGCTTGTCCGCCGGCGGCCTGAACCTCAGCGGCGGTTCGGCGATCGGCAACAACAGTGCCGTGACGCAATCGGCCGGCACTACGCTGACCCTCTCCAGCGACGAGACCATCGGCTCCCTGGCTGGCACAGGCAGCGTGGTACTCAACGCCGGTCTGACTACCGGAGGCGACAACACCAGTACCACCTACGCCGGTGCTATCTCGGGTCTGTTCGGCCTCACCAAGGCTGGTAGCGGCACGCTGACGCTGACCGGCAACAACAGTTACACCGGCGCCACCAACGTGCCGGCGGGCGGGCTGACGCTCAACCGCGTCGGCGGCGCGCTGGACGACAACACGTCGGTGGCGGTGGCGTCCGGCGCGACCCTGACCCTCACGGCCGACGAGACCATCGACGCCTTGTCCGGTGCCGGTACGGTGGCCCTCGGCACCTCCGCGCTGACGATCGGCATCAACGGCACCAGCAGCACCTTCTCGGGCGCGATCACCGGTTCCGGCACCCTGACGCTGGATGGCGGCGGCACCTTCACGTTGTCCGGCACCAACAGCGGACAGAGTTGGGGGATGCAGGTATTGAGCGGCGGCACCGTTTCGATCGCCGGCGACGCCAATCTGGGCAGCGGAACCCTGCAACTGAACGATGGCACACTGTCGGTCACCAGCGCCGGAACCATCGACAATGCGATCTCGTTGGGCGCGAGCGCCGGCAGCATCTCAGTGGGCTCCGGCCTGGCCGTCAGCCTGAGCAGCGCGATCGGCGGTACTGGCGCCCTGACCAAGACTGGCAGCGGTGCACTGACACTCTCGGGCAGCAACAACTACGCCGGCACGACCACTGTGTCCGCCGGCACCCTGTCCGTAGCTGGCAGCACTGCCAGTGCCACCACAGTGGCCGCCGGGGGCACGCTGGCCGGTACCGGTATCCTGGGCGGCAATGTGACGGTGCAGAGCAGTGGCTTGCTCTCCCCGGGTAATGCCGGCGCGGGCAGTCTGACGATCAACGGCAATCTGCAGATGAACGCGGGCAGCGTCCTGGCTGTCGAGATCAACGGCACCACAGCTGGCACCCAGTACGACCAAGTAGTGGTGAATGGCGCGGTGATCGTTGCCGGCGCCACCCTTTCCGCCACCCATGGCTACACGCCCGGCCTCGGCGACGTCTACACCATCATTTCCAACAATCTCGCGGATGCCGTCACCGGTAGCTTCAGCGGCCTCGCCGAAGGCGGCACCCTGACTGCCGGTGGCAACAGTATCCAGCTGACCGCCAACTACGCCGCTGGCGACGGCAACGACTTCACCCTCACAGCGCCGATCAACAGCATGCCGGTGGTGACTGGTCTTGACGGCGACAGCACGCCCTATACCGCCGGCACCACGGTGGTGCTCGACGCCGGCGGCAACGCTGTAGTCAGCGACGCCGAAGACGACTTGGCGAACTGGAGCGGCGCCAGCCTGGTGGTGCAGCGCTATACCGGCGGAAGCGCCGACCCGAGCGCCAACGACCTGTTCGGTTTCGACCTCAGCAACGCCAACTTCAGTGTCAGTGGCAACGCCTTCAGCGGCGACCTGCAGTTCGCCGGTCTCACCTTCGCGACCTACAACTACGCCGGCGGCGTGCTGACCATCACCTTCACCGGCAGCAGCTTTCCGGCGTCCACCGCGCTGGTGCAGGACGTGGTACGCCATATCAGCTACAACAACGCCACGCCCTACGGCGACGCGAACATCCGTTTCGCGCTCACCGACAGCCTGGGCGGCACAGTCAACAGCGACGTGACGCTCACCTGCAACACCATCTACGTCGACCAGAGCAACGACGACGCCGGCGGCGACGCGGCGGACGGCTTCAGCCTGCGTGAAGCGTTGGCTCGCGGTGCGGCCCAGGGCGGCGCGGACACGATTCGAGTGGTACTGGCTGATAACAGCACCATCACCCTCGGCAGCGGCGTCACCGGAGGCGCGGGCGACACACTCGATCTGGATGGTGCCAATGGACTTACTATCGGTGGCAGCACCATTACCCTGGGTGGTGGTTTCACCATCAGCAACGGTTTTACCGACACCGCCACGATCGCCAGCACGCTGGCCGGCAGCGGCTCACTGACCAAGACAGGCGCCGGCACGCTGACGTTGGCCAGCACCGGCAACGAAGCCGGCTTCTCGGGGGCTATCGCCATTGATGGCGGCACCCTGGCGGTCGGCACCGACGATGCGCTCGGCAGCGGTGAGCTGCAGTTCAACGGCGGCACCTTCGATGTCACCACTGGCGGTGTCACGGTCGACAACAACATGGTCTTCGGTGCCGGTGGTGGCTCGCTCCACGCCGACGTCGACTGGACCGCCTCGGGTGTGTTCTCCGGCGGCGGCACGCTGAGCAAGACCGGTATATTCGGCACCCTGGCGCTGAGCGGTACCAGCCAGCACACGGGCACTACAGTTCTCGGTGAGGGCATCCTGGCCGTCGGCAGCGACAGCAACCTCGGCAGCGGTCTGGTGAGCGTCTATGGCGGCACCTTCTCGGTGACCAGCAACGGCCAGACCATCGACAACGCGTTCGACATCACCAGTCGCTCGGGCGCAATCGAGCTCGGCTTCGGCATCGAAGCCACGCTGTCGGGCCTGATTACCGGCAGCGGCGACTTCTTCAAGAGCGGCAGTGGCACGCTCAACCTGATCAACATTGGCAACAGCGCCAGCAACTGGACCTTCGGCCAGATCAACGGCACGACGGTGGTCACCTCGGCCGACCAGATCGGCGGCGGTATCCTCAAGCTCGCCGGCGGTACGCTGGCGGTCAATTCCAACAGCACCTTCACCCTCAACCGCACGACTCAGGTGCTCAGCACGGTCACTCTCGACGCCACTGGCAGCGGCACTGGCGTGGTGATCAGCCTTGGCGGCCTGACGAGCGGCAGTGGGGCGTTCAACCTCAACGCTGGCGATAGTCAGATCTACCTGAGCAACGCCAGCGGCCTGAGCGGCAATCTCACCCTGTCCTCAAGCGGCGGTACCGGCCTGGTGGCCGCGATCGGCAACAGCACCCTGGGCAGCGGCACGATCAACCTGACCGCTGGTGCCACGCTCGGCGTGGCCGGCAGCGGCCGTACCTTCAGCAACGACATCGTGCTGCTCGGCGACGCCACGCTGCGCACCGGTTCCCCGGCTACGGGCGATGACGACATCACCTTCAGCGGCGTCATCAGCGAAAGCGGCGGCGCGCGCAACCTGACGGTGAATGCCTACTCGGTCGGCGGCAACCATACCGACGTGGTGCTGGCGGGCAACAACACCTACACCGGCACGACCACGCTGGTCGCTGGCACCTTGAGCGTGGCGTCCGACGCCAACCTCGGTGGCGGCGACCTGGTCCTTGCCGGCGGTACGCTGGCCGTTGGCGGCGCTACCACTATCGACAACAACGTGATTATGTCGGGTGGGGCGACTATCCAGGCTGATGCGGCGACCACCCTGTCCGGTGTGGTTTCCGGTGGCGGCACACTGACCAAGAGCGGCAGCGCGACCCTGACGCTGACCGGTGCCGAGACCCACACCGGCGCGACCACCGTCTCCGCCGGCACCCTGGCGGTCAACGGCAGCACGGCCAGCGCCACCACCGTGTCCAACGGCGGCACCCTGGCCGGTACTGGTGCCCTGGGCGCAGTGACGGTGCTGAGCGGCGGTACGCTTGCCCCGGGCGGTAACGCGGCGGGCATCCTCACCATCAATGGCCCCCTCTCCATGGCCGCCGGGAGCACCCTGGCGCTGCAGATCAATGGCCTGACCGCGGGCTCCGGCTACGACCAGGTCGTGGTGAACGGTACGGTGGACATGAGCGCCGCCAACCTGGCCGTCACCCACGGCTATGCGTCGGCGGAAGGCGACGCCTACACCATCATCAGCAATGACCTCGCCGATGGCGTGACCGGCACCTTCAGCGGTCTTGCCGAGGGCGGCATCATGGCCGCCACTGGCAACGGCACCGCGCTGACCACCAGCTACATCGGCGGCAACGGCAACGACGTCACCCTCACGGCACCCATCTTCCCGCGGGTGACCGGTGTGACCTCCAGCAACGGCAATGGCCAGTACGGCATCGGCGACGTCATCACCATCACGGTGACCTTCGACGCCAATGTCAGCGTCACTGGTACCCCCCAGCTGCTGCTGGAGACCGGTGCCACCGACCGGCCCCTCAACTACGTTTCCGGTTCGGGCAGCAATACCCTGACCTTCAGCTACACGGTGCAGGCGGGTGACGTTGCGGCCGATCTCGACTATGCCGCCACCACGGCGCTGACCCTCAACGGCGGCACTATCAAGGGCGCTGCCAGCCAGGATGCCATCCTCACCTTGGCCGCCCCCGGCGCCGCCGGTTCCCTGGGGGCCAACAAGGCCCTGGTGGTCGATGGCGTGCGGCCGTCCGCCAGCATCTCGCTCAGCGACAGCAGCCTGACGGCGGGTGAGACCGCCACGGTGACCATCACCTTCAGCGAGGCGGTGACTGGTTTCAGCCTGGCGGACCTGACGGCCCGCTACGGTACCCTGAGCAACCTGAGCACCAGCGACAACATCCACTGGACCGCGACCCTGACGCCGGACGCCGGCAATACCAGCAACGGCAACTATGTCTCTCTGGACAACAGCCTCTACACAGATGCCTCGGGCAACACAGGCGCCGGCGTGGCCCTGTCCAGCCTCTACGCCGTCGATACCCAACGGCCGACCGCAACGATCGTGGTCAGCAACAACTCGTTGAATATCGGTGGCAGCAGCCTGGTAACCATCACCTTCAGCGAGGCGGTGACCAATTTCGGCCTGGCCGACATGTGGGCGACCAACGGCACCCTGAGCAACTTGAGCACCAGCGACAACATCACCTGGACCGCGACCCTGACCCCGACCAATGGCGTCACCCACAGCGGCAATGTCGTCACCCTGAGCAACTTCGAGGTCAACGACCTGGTGGGCAACGCCGGCACCGGCACCACCAACTCCAACACCTACTCGGTCGACACCCAGCGGCCGACCGCGACCATCGTGTTCGCCAAACCGAACATGGGCATCGGCCAGATGTCGCTGGTGACCATCACCTTCAGCGAAGCGGTGAGCGACTTTACCAATGATGACCTGACGGTGAGCAACGGTACCCTGAGCGCGGTGAGCAGCAGCGACGGCGGCGTCACCTGGACCGCCACCTTCACCCCGACGGCGGGCATCAACAGCGCCAGCAACCACGTCATTCTCGACAACACGGGTGTGCTCGACGGGGCGGGCAACGCCGGTAGCGGCACCACCACGTCCAACAACTATGGCATCGATGGCGTGCGACCCACCGCCACCGTGGCCATCGACAAGAGCTCATTGATCATCGGCCAGACCGCGCAGGTGACCATCACCTTCAGCGAGGCGGTGACCAGTTTCTCCAACAGCGACCTGACGGTGAGCAACGGTACCCTGAGCGCGGTGAGCAGCAGCGACGGTGGTGTCACCTGGACCGCCACCTTCACTCCGGCCGGGAACATCACCAGCGCCAGCAACGTCATCACCCTGGGCAATACTGGCTACACCGACACCGCTGGCAACGCCGGGACTGGCACCAGCGTGTCGAGCAACTACGCGATCGACACCCAGCGCCCGACGGCCGTCATCGTAGTGTCGGACCCGACCCTGCGCGCCGGCGAGACCTCGCAGGTGACCATCACCTTCAGCGAAGCGGTGACTGGCTTTACCCTGGGCGATCTGAATGCCGGCAACGGCACCCTGAGCAACCTGAGCAGCAGCGACGGAGGCATCACCTGGACCGCGACCTTCACCCCGAACGCCAACATCAGCAGTGGGACCAACGTCATCACCCTGGCCAATACCGGGATCTTCGACATCGCCGGCAACAGTGGCGCGGGTACCACCAGTTCGGTCAACTACAGCATCGACACCGTGCGCCCCACCGCGACCATCGTGGTGGCCAATCCGGCGCTGAAGATCGGCGACACCTCCCAGGTGACCATCACCTTCAGCCAGGCGGTGAGCGGTTTTACCAACGCCGACCTGACGGTGGTGGGAGGCACCCTGAGCGCGGTGAGCAGCGCCGACGGCGGTGTCACCTGGACCGTCACCTTCACCCCGGCCGGCAACATCAGCAACGCGGCCAACCTGATCACCCTGGACAACAGTGGTGTCAACGCGGCCTCGTCGGGCAACACCGGCACGGGTCTCACCACCTCCAACAACTACGTGATCGATACCCAGCGGCCGACCGCGACCATCGTGGTGGCCAAAGACCAACTGGGTATTGGCGG
This sequence comes from Comamonas sp. F1-6, assembly GCF_039581415.1. NCBI lineage: Bacteria > Pseudomonadati > Pseudomonadota > Betaproteobacteria > Burkholderiales > Comamonadaceae > Comamonas > Comamonas sp. F1-6. Next base: position 63,183 of record NZ_JBCPWN010000008.1, on the reverse strand, counting down.
CAGTTCGCAGGTGACCATCATCTTCAGCGAGGCGGTGACCGGTTTCAGCCTGGCCGACCTGACGGCCGGCAACGGTACCCTGAGCAACCTGACCACCAGCGACAACATCACCTGGACTGCCACCCTGACGCCGGCGGTGGGCGTGGACGCGGGCAACAACCATGTCAGCCTGGATAACACCGGCGTGACAGACATTGCAGGTAACGCGGGTTCCGGCACCACCGACTCGAATGCCTATGCAGTGGACAGCATCCGGCCTACAGCGACCATCGTGATAAACGATCCAACGTTGTCGGCTGGCGAGAGCACCACCGTGACCATCACTTTCAGCGAGGCGGTGACCGGTCTCGACAACACCGACCTGAGCGTGCCCAACGGCACGCTCGGCACGCTCAGTTCCAGCGATGGCGGGATCACATGGACGGCGACCTACACCCCGAATCTCAACGTTCGCGACACCAGCAACGTCATCGTCCTGAACAACACCGGCTATACCGACCTAGCCGGCAACGCCGGCGTCAGCGTGACCAACTCGGCGAACTTCACCATCGACACGGTGCGCCCGACGGCGACCATCGTGGTGGCCAACCCGGCACTGAATGTCGGCGCCACTTCGCTGGTGACCATCACCTTCAGCGAGGCGGTCAGTGGGTTCACCAATGCCGATCTGGTGGTGAGCAACGGTACCCTGAGCGCCGTAAGCAGCAGCGACGGTGGCGTCACTTGGATCGCGACCTTCACACCGTCGGTAAACATCGCCGACTCCACCAACGTCATCACGCTCAGCAACAGCGGTGTGGAGAGCGCTGCAGGCAACACCGGTGCCGGTACCACTACGTCCAACAACTACTCGATCGATACCCTGCGCCCGACTGCGACTATTACCGTGGCCAATCCCAATCTGGGCGTCGGCCAGGCCACGATGGTGACCATCGCCTTCAGTGAGGTGGTAAGCGGTTTCAGCCTGGCTGACCTCAGCGTCGCCAACGGGGTGCTGTCCAACCTGGCAAGCAGTGACGGCGGTAAGACCTGGACCGCGACCCTGACGCCCACTGCGGCGATTACCGATCCGACCAACCTGATCGTGTTCGATACCGCGCTGGTTTCCGACAATGCGGGCAATGCCGGGGTCGGTATCGCGATTTCCAACAACTACGCCGTCGACACCCTGCGACCGACGGCCACCATCGTCGTAGCGGATGCAGCGCTGCAAGCCGGAGAGACCACCACGGTCACCATCACCTTCAGTGAAGCGGTGAACGACTTTACCAATACCGACCTGAGCGTCAGCGGCGGCACCTTGAGCCCGGTCACGAGCAGCGACGGCGGTATCACCTGGACTGCCACCTTCACGCCCACGGCCAACCTGGAGAGCACGGTCAACCGGATCACGCTGAGCAACGCTGGAGTGACAGACAAGGCGGGCAATGCGGGAGTGGGCACCACCGACTCGAACAACTACGCCGTCGACACCCTGCGACCGACGGCCACCATCGTCGTAGCGGATGCAGCACTGCAAGCGGGAGAGAGCACCTTGGTCACTATCACCTTCAGCGAAGCGGTGACGGGGCTGGATGTTGGTGACTTCACAGTTGCCAATGGCAGTCTGAGCAATCTGATGTCCAGCGACGGCGGCTTGACCTGGACGGCGACGCTGACGCCGACTGCCGGCATCACCGACGCCACGAATATGATCGGCCTGAACAACGCCAGCTACACCGATCTGGTGGGTAACACGGGAAGCGGCACAACCGACTCGAACAACTTTGCCATCGACACCCTGCGACCTACGGCCACCATCGTCATAGCGGATGCAGCACTGCAAGCCGGAGAGAGCACCCTGGTCACCATCACCTTCAGCGAAGCGGTGAACGGCTTCACCAATGCCGACCTGACGGTGGCCAACGGCACGCTGAGCAACGTCAGCAGCAGCGATGGCGGCGTCACCTGGACTGCGACCTTCACACCCGCGGCCAACCTGGAGAGCACGGTCAACCGGATCACACTGAACAACACCGGAGTGACAGACAAGGCGGGTAATGCGGGAGTGGGAACCAGCGACTCGAACAACTACGCCATCGACACCCTGCGACCGACGGCCACCATCGTCGTAGCGGATGCAGCACTGCAAGCCGGAGAGAGCACCCTGGTCACCATCACCTTCAGCGAAGCGGTGAACGGCTTCACCAATGCCGACCTGACGGTGGCCAACGGCACGCTGAGCAACGTCAGCAGCAGCGATGGCGGCGTCACCTGGACTGCGACCTTCACGCCCACGGCCAACCTGGAGAGCACGGTCAACCTGATCACGCTGCACAATGCAGGAGTGACAGACAAGGCAGGCAATGCCGGAGTGGGCAGCACGGTGTCCAACGGCTATGCCATCGACACCCTGCGCCCGACTGCCACCATCACGGTCGCGGATACCGCCCTGGCAGTCGGCGAGACCAGCACCGTCACCATCACCTTCAGCGAAGCGGTGAACGGCTTCACCAATGCCGACCTGACGGTGGCTAACGGCACGCTGAGCAACGTCAGCAGCAGTGACGGCGGTATCACCTGGACGGCGACCTTCACGCCGACCGCCAACACCAGTGACGCCAGCAACCTGATCACCCTGGACAATTCCGGGGTGACTGACGCTGCCGGCAATGCTGGCAGCGGCACCACCGATTCGAACAACTACGCCATCGATACGCTGCGCCCGACCGCGACCATCGTGGTGGCCGACAACAACCTCCGGATCGGTGAAACCTCGCTGGTGACTATCACCTTTAGTGAAGCGGTCACCGGCTTCACCAACGCCGACCTGACGGTGGCCAACGGCACGCTGAGCAACGTCAGCAGCAGCGACGGCGGTATCACCTGGACGGCGACGTTCACGCCGACCAGCAACATCACTGACGCCAGCAACCTGATCACCCTGGACAATTCCGGGGTGACTGACGCTGCCGGCAATGCCGGCAGCGGCACCGCCGATTCGAACAACTACGCCATCGACACCCAGCGCCCGACAGCCAACATTGTGGTGAACGACGCGGCGCTGGCGGTGGGCGAGAGTTCCACGGTCATCATTACCTTCAGCGAAGCGGTGACGGGGCTGGATATTGGTGACTTCACTGTGGCGAACGGCAGTCTGAGCAACCTCAGCAGCAGCGACGGCGTCACCTGGACGGCGACCCTGAAGCCGACAGCCAGCATCACCGATGTCAGCAATGTGATCACGCTGAACAACACCGGCTATATGGATGCGGCAGGCAACAGCGGCATCGGCACCACAATATCCAACTCTTATGCCATCGATACCCTTGATCCGGTTGCGCCAGAAATTACTCTGGATCAAGCCACGCTGGTGAATGGGCGGCAAGTCTCGCCAACGGGCTTGGTCTTCATTTCTGGTCTGGAAACGGGAGGAAGCTGGCAGTACTCCTTGGACAATGGTGTTTCCTGGCTTGAAGGCCGCGGGAACTCCCTCCAACTACCTGGTCTCGGGGCATTCAGCCTCTGGGTTCAGCAAAGGGACGTGCCGGGCAATGCATCTTCGGTAACTTCACTCAGCGGCGTTGTTGAACCGCTGGTACCTCCTGCCGTGCATGCTCCATTTGCCTTTGCTGTGAGTAATTCCTCTGATGGACTTGGTCTCGCTCCATTTCAACCTTCCGAGGTACCAGAACCGAATGCTGATTTTCTGCATCCTGCGTCGATGATGCTCGGCTCCGTATCTCGAGACACAGGGATGCCTCGTCAAGATAGCTGGTCTGAATATGGCCTTCCGCAGCCAATTGCAGGCGTCAATGACTGGATGTGGGCGTCGCTTTTCGCACCAGCAGAACCCAATCGCTCTGGATTTGATCCGGCACCTGAGCAGTTCTCGGTCGCGAGTGGAGGCAGCACTCTGGATCTGAAGCCCGTCCTCCTGGCGTCGGAGAGCCCGTGGGATATCGAGTCGCTCCAGTTCAGCTTCTCCGGTAAGCAGGAGCTTCCCGGATGGGTGCGCCTGGATCGTCATAGCGGTCAGCTAACCATCAACGCACCCAAGGACCTCAGCACAACGCTTGTTCTGCAGATCAAGGTCAGCGATGGAAAGGGGCACGAGTCGGTGCGGACTGTCAAAGTGGTCATCGGCGATGCAAGGGCGACGTCCAGCGCACCCGCAGGGCGGGCTGGGCTGAGTGAGAAGATGGCAAATGCAGCGAATCAGCAGGTGGGGAAAAGGATGTCCATGTATGTCCATGGCTAAAGGATTGATGGGTGCAGCCCATGAGGCGGTTGTGCGATGAATGCAGCCGTTTCTCCTCAGAACGCAAACCCGGCAATGCTGCTGCTCGAGCTTGGGCATCGAGCCAGGGCTGCACGCAGCAGCGCCGAACTGCACTTTTTGCTGGTCAACGACAGCCGTTTGCTCGTGCCTTACCGTCAAGCATGCTTGTGGCTGGACAAGGAGGGTGTGACGGCGCTGTCCGGCGTGGTCGAGACCGACAGGAACACTCCTTATGCGCAGTGGCTGCACGGGGTTGGTCAGTTTCTCCAGGCGCAGCCATCCGTTCAGGTGCGGCGCATTGAACCGGCCCAGCTTCCTCCCGAGCTGGCCAGTTCCTGGCACGAATGGCTGGGCGCCTATGCGATATGGGTGCCTCTTGTGCAGGATGCCCAGACACCTGTTTGTTGCGGCGGGCTGTTGCTTTCAGGGGCGCAGCCTATTGAAGAGCAGCGTTTTCCGCTGCTCGCCGAATGGTGTCATATCTGGTTCCATGCGTACTCTGCATTGCAGGCAAGCCAATCCAGGTTCTGGCGAAAGCCTGCGGTATCAATAACTGCGGCCAGGAGCTGGTGGCAGAGAAAGCCTGTCTGGATCATTGGCGGGCTTGTTGCGATTGGTGCTGTCCCTGTGCATATGAGCGTTCTTGCTCCGGGTGAACTGGTAGCGGCCCAGCCTGTGGTGTTGAGAGCACCCTTGGATGGCGTCATCGATCAGATCCATGTCCAGCCCAATCAAATGGTACGTAAAGGCGAGCGCTTGTTTGGACTGGATGAGGCGCAGATCAGCAGCCGATTGGAAGTTGCCCGGCAAGCTCTGCTGACCGCTGAAGCCGAATATCGACAATCTGCCCAACTGGCCTTGGGCGACGTTCGCTCCAAGGCACAGCTTGCAGCGCTAGTCGGGCGCATAGGAGAGAAGCGTGCCGAGGTGCAATATCTGAGTGACCAACGTGATCGCAGCCGGGTACTGGCACCTGAAGATGGCATGGTTTTGTTTGACTCGCCCACCGAATGGCTTGGCAAACCTGTACAGACGGGCGAGCGGGTGATGCGTATTGCCCGGCCTGATGAAGTGGAAATCGAGGCCTGGGTTCCCATCGGCGATGCCATTCCATTGGCCCAGGGCGCCACAGTGAGGCTGTATCTGGCAGCGAATCCCATGGCCGGGCTGGAGGGCAAGCTACGGTATATGGCGTATGACGCCAATGCCAGGCCAGATGGCAGCTACGCCTATCGAGTGCGTGCGTCCATGTCGCTCGCCAAGGAGGAGGCTCGTATAGGCCTCAAAGGTACCGCCAAGCTGCAAGGCGATTGGGTGCCTTTGGCCTACTGGGTTCTGCGCAAGCCCTGGGCCGTCCTGCGCCAGTTCATTGCCTGGTAAGTCGACATGAGTACCGCATGGCCTGCTTTGCGTGAAGAGCTGGATTTGCTTCCCGGTCCTGTGCTGCCCGATGGTCAGCCCAGCTGGACCCTGCATGATCCCGTACGCAACCTTTTCTTTCAGCTGGACTGGGCCAGCTTTGAGGTGTTCAAGCGTTGGCATCTGGGCGTCGCTGACGCGATTGTGCAAGATGTCTGTGCTCAAACGACATTGACGCTCCATGAGGAAGACGTGAATGCGCTCTTGCAGTTTGCGCAGAGAAATGATCTGTTGGAGCCTCCTCCCAATAGCGCCGATGCGATGGCTGAGCGGTGGCAGGGCAGACGCTCAAGCTGGATGCAATGGCTTCTTCATAACTACCTCTTTTTTCGGGTCCCGCTGATCAGGCCTGATCGCTGGCTGACACGATGGGCGCCCTCGCTGGAGTTTCTATTCAGCCGAACCTTTGGCTGGGTCAGCTTGCTGGCTCTGTTTGCTGGGGTCTGGGGCATTTCACGCTCCTGGGGAACGTTCACGGCCACCCTGGTTGATTCGCTGACCTGGCAAGGGCTGCTGGCCTATGGATTGACGCTAGGGTTTGTCAAGGTGCTTCATGAACTGGGGCATGGCTTGATGGCCAAGCGATTTGGATGCCGCGTTCCGACCATGGGTGTTGCCTTTCTGGTGCTTTGGCCGGTGGCGTACACCGATACCAACGAGGTCTGGAAATTGACCCGGCGTGATCAGCGCCTCAAGGTCGCGGGTGCTGGCATCGCAACGGAGCTGATGATTGCCGCATGGGCCTTGCTGGCGTGGGTCTGGTTACCTGAAGGAGCCCCCAAGTCCATGGCCTTTTTGCTGGCCACTACGACATGGGTCAGCACGCTGGCCATCAATGCAAGTCCGTTCATGCGTTTTGATGGATATTTTCTGTTGTCCGACTTTCTGCAGATGCCTAATCTGCACTCACGTGCCTTTGCACTGGCACGCTGGGATCTCAGAGAGAAATTATTCAAGCTCGGTGAACCTCCCCCGGAGTCTTTTGCCGATGCCAAACGTCGCGGACTCATCTTGTTTGCCTGGGCTACCTGGATTTATCGATTGGTTCTTTTTTTGGGTATTGCCGCCTTGGTCTATCACTTCTTCATCAAGGCGCTGGGCATCTTGCTGTTTCTGGTGGAGATTGTGTGGTTCATTGCCAAGCCTCTCTGGTCCGAGATTGCAGCATGGTATTTGCGCTGGCCTCAGATCGTCCGTAGTCGAAGAGCACGTTGGAGTGCCATCGGAGCCTTTGCACTTATTGCGCTTTGCTGGCTGCCCCTGCCTGCCCCAATCCGCACCGAGGGTATGTTGCAATCCAGCGAAATCTGGCCTTTGCATGCGCTTGATGCATCGCAGCTGCAGCAGCAAATGTTTGGCGACGCACGCATGGTCAAGGTTGATGCCCCTGTCTTTATGCTGGACTCTCCGGCTCTCAAGGCCGCTCAGGCTCAAAACGATGCGCAGAGGACCCAGTATTCGCAGCAAATAGCGGCAGCAGGTTTCGACTCTGAGCTGCGCAGGGACTGGCAGGTTCTGCAAGAGCGTCAGCTGCAGGCGGCTACTCAACAGCAGGCAGTAGAAACCGAAGCCAGTCGATACCGTCTGAATGCCTCGGGCACTGGAGTTCTGCGCGACGTGGATCCGGATCTTCGACCGGGAGACTGGCTGGTCCGGAATGAATTGCTGGGTAGAGTCGTGGGCGGCGATCGGCTGGAGGTTCTTGTCTATGTGCAGGAAGAAGATATTCAACGCATCAGCATCGGCGACAGCGCAATTTTTATCGCTGACGCTGGTGTGGGTCCGGTACTGGATTTGACGGTGCGCAGCGTTGATCAGGATGCGAGTCGTACCCTCTCGGAGGCTGCGCTGTCTGCGGCAGCTGGAGGCATGATTCAGGTCCGAAGCATGCAAGGCACCCTATACCCGGAGCGTCCGGTCTACAGAGTGGTGCTGGATGTGGTGACACCGCTCGAAACAGACGCTGTTTTGCAACACCGCTGGCGTGGCAAAGTCAGCATTCGCGGCCAATGGGAAGCGGCTGCGGCGCAGTTTGTGAAAACTGCGACGAGTGTTTTTTGGAGGGAGGCAGGTTTTTAGCTTCGATAAATGACTGCAATGGGCGGTGATTCAACCGGTCGATGCATCCGCCCCGCAGCAGTCTGTGGCCGTATTCCTTGGCCGCGTGGAGCTTCACGGAACGAAAGTGGGGGGGCTTACCGCCCCCTGCTGTCGCAGCAAAGAGCGGTGGATGAAGGATAAGGAAGGACGCTGTCAGCATAAGCCTGCACGAGTGCCCAGCGTGTGCACGCGCTTTATCCAGACGGCGCGCTTGGCGGCACTGGACTTGAGCACAGGGCCGAAACTATGCACATGCACGGGCCGGATCCCGCTGAACTCCAGAATGCTCTGTTTCATTTGCCGATGACCTGGTTGGCGCTGTACCCAGCGGTAGTACCAAGGGGGGGAATCCATTGTCACAAGCAGTTCAGCAGTGCGGCCGCCCAGCAGGCGGTCCCACAATGCAGAGTCGGCTCGGTATTTGAAGGCGAAACCTGGCAGGAAGATGCGATCGAGAAAGCCCTTGAGCAGCGCCGGTAGCCCGCCCCACCATATCGGATAGACCCACACCAGGTGTTGCGCCCAGGTAATGTCGAGCTGAGCGCCTTGGAGGTCGGCCTCCAGCGGCTGGCTATGCTCGTATCCGTGGCGCAGGATGGGGTCGAATTGCATTTCACCCAGCTCCAGAAGTCGGACCTCGGCTCCAGCGTGGCGCGCGGCATCGGCATAGGTGCTCGCCAAGGCGGCACATAGACTGTTGGTGGAGGGCTGGCCGAGGATGATGAGGATGCGACGGGACATGGCGATAGAGGCGGGCTGAGTTCGTAAGCCGCCAGCATCACCTTGTCCTTGGGGACAGAGTCAAGCCCTACAACGTCAAATGGAGAGTGGCTCTGGTGAACCGCATGTCTTTGCACCGTTGCATGTGCTCAGCTCCATGGACAATGCCGCCAGGGCGATGTCGGCAGCTTGCAGCCGCGCCAGTTCGTCGGCAATGGCGCGTCGCCGGGTCTGGAGCAGGGTCTGGACGGCGGCAGCGCCGGAGGGAGTGTCGATGCTGCGTAGCGGCTGTAGCGCAGCCAGGCGAAAACCCAGCGACAGCGCCTGGCGGATCCACTGCACGCGCTGCACATCTTCCGGTTCGTAGTGGCGGTAGCTGCCCTGGCGTGCCACGGTGCCGAGCAAGCCGTGCGCCTCATAAAGGCGTAGCGCTTTGGGCGTGCAGCCTGTGAGTGCGGCGAGTTCACCGATACGCATAGGTGACTCCCGTGCGCTTGGCAGTATGTATCTTTCTTGCTGAAAGTGCTGTTGGCTCAGGGGGCATGAATGCCTGGGGTCGTTTGAATGTGTTGTGGGAGTTGTTGACCCATGAATTTCGAGTGGTCGTGACAAAGGGTTCACGGCCATAGGCCTTGTCAGGAGCCATCGTGCGAATTTACGGCAATCCCATGGCGCGATTGCAGCAAATTTCGGCGCGGCCCTGGCACTCGACAATCGTCAGGGTTGTCCAGTGCGTGTCGGAAATCCTCTGCTAACGGCTTTTCTCTAGTAAGCAATGCCTTGCTGCCGCTCCTTTATCTGCTCATATTGACTGCGCTCGCTGCAGCAAGCATTGAGGGCGACTATTGGATGCCTCTTGCTAGGCAGGGCAGGGAGGTTTCAAGCATCCATCGCATACCTTAGCCCTGGGAAGACCTGGAGGGCGCGAGCAGCCTGGGTGCGCAACTGGTAAAATCAATCGATTAACCTGTTTTGGGCCGTGTCAATGCTTGTTGGTGACTCGGGCTTTTAATCCGTTGGTCGCGAGCTTGAATCTCGTGGAACCAGCCAGAATACAGGCGCTACAGCTATAGAAGCGGTAGCGCCTTTTTCGTTTACCAGTTTTTCATCGTGCGTGTGGCTGGCTCGAACAACAGAGTCGAGTCTGCTGATTTGGCCGTTGAAATAAAATTTCTGCTTGGCGCGTAGACGCTGCGCTGCTGGAAAAATCAAATGAAATCAATCGACTCCGTTAGCCCCACGCAAACCGCAATCCCCAAAGTGGGCTTTGTTTCGCTGGGCTGCCCCAAGGCCTTGACTGATAGCGAGCTGATTCTCACGCAGCTCAGCGCCGAGGGTTACCAGACTTCCAAGACCTTTGAAGGCGCGGATTTGGTCATCGTCAACACCTGTGGCTTCATTGACGATGCCGTCAAGGAAAGCCTGGACACCATTGGCGAAGCTCTGGCAGCTAACGGCAAGGTGATCGTGACCGGTTGCCTGGGTGCCAAGGCTGGCAAAGAGGGCGGCTCCACCATGGTGGCCGAAGTGCACCCCAGTGTGCTGGCCGTCACCGGCCCCCATGCTACCCAAGAGGTGATGGACGCCGTGCACACCCACCTGCCCAAGCCGCATGACCCGTTCGTGGACCTGGTGCCTGGCAGCTTTGGCGATGCTGGCATCAAGCTCACGCCCAAGCACTATGCCTATCTGAAGATTTCCGAGGGCTGCAACCATCGCTGCACCTTTTGCATCATTCCCAGCATGCGCGGCGATCTGGTTTCGCGTCCGATCGGCGATGTGCTCAAGGAAGCCAAGGCGTTGTTCGAAGGGGGCGTGAAAGAGCTGTTGGTGATCAGCCAGGATACCTCGGCCTATGGTGTGGATGTGAAGTACCGCACCGGTTTCTGGGACGGCAAGCCCGTCAAGACCCGCATGCTGGAGCTGGCCGACGAGCTGGGCAAGCTGGCGCAGCAGCATGGTGCCTGGGTGCGTCTGCACTATGTCTACCCCTATCCCACCGTGGATGCGGTCCTGCCCTTGATGGCCGAGGGCAAGATCCTGCCTTACCTGGATGTGCCCTTGCAGCACAGCCACCCCGATGTGCTCAAGCGCATGAAGCGACCCGCATCGGGCGAAAAGAACCTGGACCGTATCCGCGAGTGGCGCAAGATCTGCCCCGAGCTGGTGATTCGTTCCACCTTCATTGCCGGCTTTCCCGGCGAGACCGAGGAGGAGTTCGAGCATCTGCTGGACTTCATTCGCGAAGCCGAGATCGACCGTGCCGGCTGCTTTGCCTACAGCCCCGTCGAAGGCGCCACCGCCAACGAACTTCCCGGCATGCTGCCTGAAGAAGTACGCGAAGCACGTCGTGCGCGCTTCATGGAGGTGGCCGAGGAGGTCTCCACCAAGCGTCTGCAGCGCCGCGTGGGTCAGGTCATGAAGGTGTTGGTGGACAAGGCTGTCAGCCTGGGCAAAAAGGGCGGTGTGGGCCGGACTTATGCCGATGCTCCCGAGATCGATGGTGTGGTTCATATCCAGCCGCCCGAGAAGGCCAGCAAGACCTACAAGGTGGGCGAGCTGATCAGCGTGCGCATCGTGGGCGCGCAGGGGCATGATCTGGTGGGCGTTCCGGTTTGAATTTTCATGGCGTCACTGTGCGGCGCCATTTCAATCCAGTAGAGACAAAAAGGCCGCGACTGCGGCCTTTTTTGCATCTGATCTCTTGGCCTCTTGGTTGCCGCTCTTGTCTGCCAATGGCCTGCGGGAGATCCTGATGCAATGAAGGGTTCAGATTCGGTTCTGATCGGGACGGCACCGCCCCCGGGGTCGATTTGAGACCCAGGGCATGACGTCAGCACGAAACACTTTTCCTGTACTTTTCCCGGGAGAAGCACTGCAGCATTTGTTGTTCATGTGAGGAATTGCCTTTCTCGGAAGACAGCCTCTTGTCTGTAAAGAGGTTTCCATCGAAAGGTGACGAGCCTGATCTCGGCACTGTATCCACAGTTAGGGCTGCTTGGTTCCCCACCTGACCCGGTTGGCTGCTTCCCCATGCGAGGAGGCCCGTCACATTCGATTATAGATGCAAAACCGACACAGCTCCGCGAGCTGTGAAATGAGATTCCAGGAGCAGGCTTGTTGGCATGCCCCGGCCCCGTAGAATCAGAGGCTATGTCTTATTTAGTGCTTGCTCGCAAATACCGGCCTCGTACCTTCACCGAAATGGTGGGGCAGGAGCACGTGGTTCAGGCTCTGACCAATGCGTTGACCCAGCAGCGTCTGCACCATGCCTATCTGTTCACGGGCACACGTGGCGTGGGCAAGACCACGGTGTCGCGCATTCTGGCCAAGTCCCTGAATTGCCAGGGCCTGGACGGTAACGGTGGAATCACCGCAACCCCTTGCGGGGTTTGTGCAGCATGCACTGAAATCGATAGCGGGCGTTTCCCCGACTACACCGAGCTGGATGCTGCGTCCAACCGGGGTGTGGATGAGGTGCAGAGCCTGCTGGAGCAGGCGGTGTACAAGCCGGTGCAGGGGCGCTTCAAGGTCTTCATGATCGACGAGGTGCACATGCTGACAAACACCGCGTTCAACGCCATGCTCAAGACGCTGGAAGAGCCTCCGGAGTATCTGAAGTTCGTGCTGGCCACGACCGATCCGCAGAAAGTGCCGGTCACTGTGCTCTCGCGCTGCCTGCAGTTCAATCTGCGCCCGATGGCGCCCGAGACGGTTCTGGAGCACCTGACCCATGTGCTGGACAAGGAAAGCGTGCCGGCAGAGCCTCAGGCGCTGCGATTGCTGTCGCGTGCTGCGCGTGGCTCCATGCGCGATGCGCTGAGTCTGACCGACCAGGCGATTGCCTTTGGCAGCGGGCAGTTGCAGGAGGCGACGGTGCGCCAGATGCTGGGCAGCGTGGATCGCAGCCATGTCTTTCGCCTGATCGATGCCTTAGCGCAGGGTCATGGGCGTACGGTGGTTGAAATCTCCGAAGAGCTGCGCCACAACGGTCTGTCTGCTGCATCGACCCTGGAGGAAATGTGCGCCGTGCTGCAGCGCATGGCCGTGTTGCAGGCCGTACCCGATATGCCGCTGGATGCCAGCGACCCGGAGGCCGCCGAAGTAGACCGACTGGCCAGTCTGATGCCGCGCGACGAGACTCAGCTGCTCTACAGCATCTGCCTGCACGGCCGTGCCGAACTGGGGCTGGCCCCGGATGAGTACGCTGCACTGACCATGGCACTGCTGCGGTTGCTGGCTTTCAAGCCTGAAAACGCCGAAGCCGGCACGGCTGAAAAAAAAACTCCGGCGCTGAGGCCTAGCCGGCCTGTTGTCCAGGCTCCGAATCCGATTCAGCAGCCTCCGGCTTCACCGCCAGCGGCGATGGAGGTGCCACCGGCCAAGGTTCATTCCGTGCAGCCGGTGGTGGAATCCGCACTGGAGTCCGCTCCGGCGCAGGAGCCTGCGTCAGTGGCCGGCATGGCCGAGCCAGAACATATTCAAGTTGTTGCCGATCGCTCGGATTCCGCAGCGTATTCCGTCGCAAGGCCGGTGATGCAGGCAGTGCCGGAGTCGACCCGCTTGCCTGCTCCTGCAGTGAGGCCTGAGCCTGCTGCGGTTCGGCAAAACATGCCTGCTGAGGATCAGGAGGCCGTCGCCGAGGTAGACCAGACGCCTGTCGACGATGCGTCCGAGAGTGCAGAGGGCAGCGATATGGCTGATGCTCCCGAAGAGCAGGATGCCAGCGAGGCGGCCTGGGCAGGCATGCCCGATGAGGGCTGGTCTGACGATGGGCGCTGGGGCGATGATGCCGACCTGGATGTCGGACAGCCCCCGCATGCCATGCCGCCCATGGAGTCTGACGAGCCGGCGGCCCAGAGCGCAAGCGGCGGCTATGTCAGTACGGCCCAGGACGCAGCCCCTGTGGAACGCACAGCCGAGGGCGATCTGTGGTTTGGCGTGGTGCAGCAGTTGCTGCAGAGCGAAGCCGTGGTGGCCGTGGCGCGGCAGCTGGCGCTGCAGTCTCAACTTCTGGGCCGTGACGGCGATCTGTGGCGGCTGCGCGTGGAGTCCAACTCGCTCAATCAGGCTGGCACACGTGATCGTCTGCGTGCTGCGCTGGAAGCGGCCGGTCATGCGCGACAATTGCAGGTCGAGCAGGGGCCCGTGACGGATAGTCCCGCCCGCCGACTGGCCCTGGAAAGAAAAGCCAGCCAGTTGCTGGCCGAGGACATTGTCAAAAGCAATCCGCAGGTTCAAACCTTGATGCGAGACTTTGGCGCGAAAATCGTGCCCGGTAGCATCAAGCCCATATCTATTCAGCCTGAATAAGGCGTTTCAACAAAAGAAGGAATTCTCATGTTCAACAAAGGACAACTCGCCGGTTTGATGAAGCAAGCTCAGGCCATGCAGGACAACCTGAAGAAGGCTCAGGAAGAGCTGGGCAATATCGAAGTCGAAGGCGAATCCGGTGCCGGTCTGGTCAAGGTCGTGATGACCTGCAAGCATGACGTCAAGCGCATCACCATCGACCCCAGCCTGCTGGCCGAAGACAAGGACATGCTGGAAGACCTGGTGGCTGCCGCCTTCAACGCGGCTGTGCGCAAAGCCGAAGAGACTTCCAACGAGAAGATGGGCAAGATCACTGCCGGTATGCCCGGCCTGCCCGGCGGGATGAAGTTCCCGTTCTGACGGATTTCCCCCTGAGCGGCAGTGCCGCTTCCCCGACTTAGGGCATGCAAGTGTTGTGGGCAGGGGAATGAATGGCGATCTGCGTAGTGGCAGATCGCCTTTTTTCTGGTGACTGAAAGGACAAGCCTGTGTCTGATGTGCAATCTCTGGACGCCTTGATCGAGGCCTTGCGCCGACTGCCGGGTGTGGGCATCAAGTCGGCGCAGCGTATGGCGTTTCATTTGCTGCAGCGTGATCAGGCTGGTGCGCTGCAGCTGGCGCGGGCGCTGGACTCGGCGGTGAACTCTGTTCATCACTGCGAGCGCTGCCATACGTTTACCGAAGGTGCTATCTGCAGCATCTGTGATGACGCCGGGCGCGACGGGGCTCGGTTGTGCGTGGTCGAGGCTCCGGCCGATCTGGCTGCGATGGAACGCACGGGGGCCTATCAGGGCTATTACTATGTGCTGATGGGGCGGCTGTCCCCGCTCGACGGCGTGGGCCCCAAGGAAATCGGCATGAAGCAGTTGCTGGAGCGTGCCTGTGATGGCGTGGTGCAGGAGGTGATTTTGGCTACCAGCTTCACGGCAGAGGGTGAGGCCACGGCCCATGCTGTCAGCGAGGCGCTCAAGTCGCGCGGCATTCTGGTCACGCGGCTGGCGCGTGGCGTGCCGATAGGCAGCGAACTTGAATATGTGGATCTGGGCACGATTGCCCACGCGCTGGTGGACAGGCGCTGAAAATATCGCTTGAATTGGGAGCCGGCGCTTCTATATCAGGCGTGTGCTGCTATCGATTTCTTTGAATGAGCAGAGATAAAAAAGCCCGCCGGTTCTTACGAACAGCGGGCTTTTTGGCGGGCGGCGAAGATTATTTGCGCTTCTTGGCTGGTGTGCCGCCACGTGCCTTGGGTTCGCTCTTGCCGCCACGGGGAGCGGGCGCGCTGCTGGTTCTGGCGTTCTTGCTGGAGGCTGCCACCTTGCTGCCGCCACGGGTGTTGCGGGCTGACTCGCGTGGGCTGTCGTTGGCTTCGGCGCGTGCGCTGCGGGCTGCGCGGCTGGGCAGGTAGGCAATCAGCGACTGGCCGGGGCGCAAGGATGCCGTGGACTTGAGGTCGTTCCAGTCCGCGAGGTTGGAGACGCTGATGCCATAGCGGCTGGCAACGCTGACCAGGGTATCGCGTTTGCGCGCCTTGACCGTGGTGCGCACGGTCACGATTTCGGGGGCGAAGGAGATCTGACCGTTGTCGGCCACATGGCCGGGCACATCGGTCTTGACGTTGGCATCGCGCGGCACCATCAGAGCCGAGCCGGCCTTGATCAGCATGCGCGGCGGGATGTTGTTGATGGCGCGCAGGTCGGCTTCGCCCAGGCCTGCACGCTGGGCGGCTTCGGCCACGGTAATGGTGGTGGGCACGGTCCATACCGTCCAGCTGGCAAACTGGCCTTCGCTATAGGCCTGCAGATTGCGGCGGAAAACCTTGGCGTTGTCCCAGGGCAGCAGCACCTGTGGCGTGGCGCGCGCAAAGATCACCGGTTTGTGAAAGCTGGGATTGAGTGCCTTGAAGTCCTTGACGCTCAAATCGGCCAGCTTGGCCACCAGCTCAACGTCGATGTCGTGCGGGAGATCCACGGCCTGGAAATAGGGGTGGTTCTCGATGATGGGAAGCTCGGTGTTGAACTTCTCGGGTTCGGCCACGATGTTCTTGACGGCTTGCAGCTTGGGCACGTAATTGCGGGTTTCGGCCGGCATCTGCAGGTCGAGGTAGCCTGCGGGCTGGCCCAGCTTTTCATTGCGCTTGATGGCGCGGCCCACGCTGCCTTCGCCCCAGTTATAGGCGGCCAGGGCCAGATGCCAGTCGCCGAACATGTTGTAGAGCTTTTGCAGATAGTCGAGCGCGGCGCGGGTCGAGGCCAGCACATCGCGGCGATCATCGCGGAAGACATTCTGCTTGAGGTCGAAATAGGTGCCCGTGGCCGGCATGAACTGCCACATGCCGGCGGCCTTGGCGCTGGAGACGGCCTGAGGGTTGAAGGCGCTCTCGATGAAAGGCAACAGCGCCAACTCTGTCGGCATGTTGCGGCGCTCCAGTTCCTCGACGATGTGGAACAGGTATTTGCTCGACCGCTCCGTCATGCGCTGTATGTAGTCGGGGCGCGTGGCATACCACTGCTCCTGGTTCTGGACCAGATCCTGCTCAAGGTTGGGCATGGCAAAGCCCTTGCGGATACGTACCCAGAGGTCGCCTGTGGCTTCAAGCTCAGCGACTTCAGCGCTGCCGACTTTGCCCTGGCCCAGGGGTTTGAGCGGGCCATTGGGATACATGGGGTCGACACTGCTGGTGGTGGCGCAGCCAGTCAATATCAGTGCGCTTGTCAGCAGCAGGGTGGATAGCAGCTTCATCAGAAAACGTTTTTCCATTGGCGCAAGGTAGCCAGAACGCTGGCGGGCTCCTCGGGCCTGGTTTGAGGATCATGGTGCACGGCGGCTGCGATCACATCTGCAGCGCGGCTTCGCATGAACGGGTTGATGGCCAGCTCGGTCTGCAATGTGGAGGGTAGCGTCGGCTGCCCGCTCTTGCGCAGTTGCTGGCAATGTTCCAGATACTGAGCCAGTTCCGGGTTGTTTGGTTCCACGGCCTGCGCAAATCGCAGGTTGGAAATTGTGTACTCATGTGCGCAGCACACCAGCGTGTTGCCGGGCAGGGCGGCCAGTGCGTCCAGCGAGGCCTGCATCTGCGCTGCCGTGCCTTCGAAAAGGCGACCGCAGCCGCCCGAGAACAGTGTGTCGCCGCAGAACAGCAGGGGCTGGCTTTGCGCCCGGGTGCTGAAGAAGGCGATATGGCCGCTGGTATGCCCCGGCACATCGATGACCTGCCAGGGGCCGCCTAGCAGCTCCACGTGGTCGCCCCCCTGCACGCGCGTCACGGGCTCGGGCAGGGTCTCGTAGGCGGGGCCCCAGACCGGAGCACCCGTGGCCGCGCGAATGGCGTCCACGCCGCCCACATGGTCGGCATGATGGTGGGTGACTAAAATGCCCTGCAGTTTCAGACCCCGCTGTGCCAAGGTGGCCAGCACAGGCTCGGCCTGACCCGGATCGACGACCACGGCATGTTCTGCATCGTGGAGCATCCAGATGTAGTTGTCGGAAAAAGCGGGAATGGGCAACAGGTTCATGAGCTGCAAAATTATAGAGATGCATCACTGGACGGATTCAGCCCTCGGGCACTATCTCCTGAAATGGGAGCAGCAGCGCTTTGACGAGGCGGTGGCCGATATCTTTGGCTACCACGCCTTGCAGCTGGGCTTGCCGCAGCTGCAAGGACTGCGCAGCAATCGCATGCCTCATCGCTGGCTGGCGCTGGAGGGTCTCGATCCCGTTCCGGATGCAAAAGCAGGCACTGTAGCGCAAGCGAGGGCGACTGCAGTGTCGCAGCAGCAGCCGCCCGCTGATGAAGCACAGAATTCTGCCCCGTTGATGCCGGCGCTCAGAACCGCCCCGGAAGCCCTGCCTTTTGCCGAGGCCAGCCTCGACCTGTTGCTGATGCCGCATACGCTGGAGGCTTGCAACGATCCGCATGCCGCGCTGCGCGAGGCTGCACGCGTGCTGGTGCCGGAAGGCAGGCTGGTGATCAGCGGGCTGAACCCCTCAAGCCTGCTGGGCTTGCAGCGCCGGGTGGAGCGCAGTGCGGGCTATTTGCCGGACTTGAGCCTGGGTGTGGGCTACTGGCGTTTGCGCGATTGGCTGCGATTGCTGAGCTTCGAGATCGAAGCAGTGCAATTTGGCTGTTATCGTCCTGCCACTCAAAGTGAAAAGTGGCTGAGCCGCTGGCAGTTCATGGAAGGCCTGGGCCACCGCTGCTGGCCGGTGATGGGGGGCGTCTATTGCGTGGTGGCCGTCAAGCGTGTGCAGGGCATGCGGCTGATGAGCCCGAGCTGGCGCAAGAGCAGCGTGCCGGCCGGCATGAAGGCGCCCGTGACCCAGAGGCAGCCGCCGGACATGTCCTGGCGTAACAAGGAAGAAAATTGAATCAAGTTGTGATCTATACCGATGGTGCCTGCAAGGGCAATCCCGGCCCTGGCGGCTGGGGCGCATTGCTGCAGGCCGGATCGGCACAGAAGGAACTCTTCGGTGGTGAACTGGGAACCACCAATAACCGCATGGAACTCAAGGCCGTGATTGAGGCGCTGTCCGCGCTCAAGCGTCCCTGCGATGTGGTGCTGTATCTGGATAGTCAGTACGTGCGCAAAGGCATTACCGAGTGGATCCAGGGTTGGAAGGCCAAGGGCTGGGTTACCGCTTCCAAGGAGCCCGTCAAGAATGTCGAGCTCTGGAAGCAGCTGGACGCGCTGGTGCAGGGCAGCGGCCACCGCATCGACTGGCGCTGGGTCAAGGGCCATGCCGGAGACCCCGGCAATGAGCGCGCCGATGCGCTTGCCAACAAGGGCGTGGAGCTGGCACTTAAGAAGGGCTGAGCCAGGAGCCGGGGTAGATGCGCTGGCTCAGCTCGTGATTTGTGCCAGCGCTTCTTGGATCTGTTGCTCGGATTCGGGGCGCACGATGCGCGCTACTTCCTTGCCGTCACGCAGAAAAATCAGCGTGGGCCAGAGCTTGACGCGATAGCTGCGGCCCAGCGGCCGGCCGGGACCGTCTTCCACCTTGATGTGCGCTAGTTCTGGCTGGGTTGCCAGCGCAGCCTGCAACAGCGGCTGGGCGCGCTGGCAGTGGCCGCACCAGGGGGTGCCGAATTCCAGCAAATTCGCGCCCTTGAGCGCATCGATGGCCTGCCTTGTGGGTTCTGTGGCCCAGTGGGTGGCTTGGTATGGCATGAAATATTTCCCAGAATGGATCGAGGGTAGAAGACCAGGCAGAAAGTCCGTCTTCAGATCAGCCCCTGCAGCAGCAGGACATTGACGGATTCTCCGGGCTGGACGTCGCCGCGTGCATCGTCCAGCACGATGATGCAGTCGGCGGCGACCATGGAGCTGAGCACGCCCGAGCCTTGCGGTCCCGTGGTGCGCACGGCGGCCTGGCCCTTCTCATTGAGTTCGAGCACGCCGCGCAGATATTCGGTGCGGCCCGGGCGTTTGCGCAGGCGCTCGCGGCTGATCGCCTGCAGCAATGGCACGGAGGGGCTGCGTTCGCCTGCCAGCATGGCCAGGGCCGGGCGCACAAACATCAGAAAGCTCACCATGGCGGCCACCGGGTTGCCGGGCAGTCCCAGCAGCACCGCAGGGCGCTGAGTGGGCGGTGGATTGCTCAGATTTTGTGAGCTGTTTGCGCTTGTCTTGATCGGGATGCCTGTTGATCTGGTCAATGAGATTCCACCGGCGGGAGCGAGCAGGCCCACCGCCAGTGGCCGACCGGGACGCATGGCCACCCGCCAGAACTGCACAGTGCCCAGGCGCTGAAGCATCGCACGGGTGTGATCGGCCTCACCGGCGCTGATGCCGCCACTGGTCAGCACCACATCGGCCAGGGTGGCTGCTTCGCGCAAGCGCTCTTCCAGTGCGGCCGGTTCATCGGGCACGGCCCCCAGGTCCAGCACATGGGCTCCCAGCCGGCGCAACAGCGCCTGCAGGCTGAAGCGGTTGCTGTCGTAGATGGCTCCCTCGCGCGGCTCGGCACCTGGGCTCAGCAGCTCGTCGCCGGTGGAGAAGTAAGCCACGCTGAGGCGGCGTCGCACGCTGACCTGGCCCAGTCCCAGACTGGCCAGCAGACCCAGGGCGGCTGGTGTGAGACGCTGGCCGGCCTGCAGTGCCACAGAGCCTTGCTCCAGGTCTTCGCCGCGCAGGCGACGATTGGCACCTGCACGCAGGGCACTGGCGTCAAACTGAATGCACTCCTCGCCAGAGCTGGCTTGCTCATGGGCGACTACGGTATCCGCACCCACCGGCATGACCGCACCCGTCATGATCTTCACGCATTCGCCCGCGCCAAGCCGGCCTTGCCAAGGCCCTCCTGCCAGAGCTGTCCCCACCACACGCAGCATCAGCGGCTGGCCGGGCCGCGCCTGCTCCAGTTCGCTGCCGGCAAAGGCATAGCCGTCCATGGCACTGTTGTCGTGGGGTGGTACGTTGACGGGGCAGATCACATCGGCTGCCAGCACACGATCCAGTGCATCGGGCAGGGCGACGGCTTCCACCTCGGCGATCGCACCCAGCGGCTGCAGCAAGGCTTGCAGCTGTTGCAGTACCTGGTCAGTGGTCAGCGTCTGGGCGCTGGTGGAAGCGGCAGGTTGAAAAGTCGCAGTCATAACAGCAAAAAATAAAAAAACCTCATGACGGATGCGGCCATGGGGCTGCGTGGCACTTTACGCTTTTGGCTGGTGGTGCCGGTGACTCAGGATTGGCGTTCGGGGGCGATTTGCTCCAGATCAAGCAACTGGGCCAGCGTGTTGGCGTTGCTGAAGGCCTGTTCGTCCCCGGGGCGGTCAAATACGGCCTGGGCGCTGTGATGCTGGCCGGTCCAGGCGTCTATCTTGCGGCCACCACTGGTGATGAAGCGCTCAAGGCTGCAGGCGAGTCCGGCCCGCAGCAGGCAGAACACGGGCTGGGGGCGCAGTTGCGGCGGCTGCCCCGGCTGGGCATGCTCGGTATCCCAGCCGTGAGCGATGACGATATCGGCATCGCCACGCGACGCCAGCA
The DNA here is from genome assembly GCF_039581415.1 of Comamonas sp. F1-6. Classification (NCBI taxonomy): domain Bacteria; kingdom Pseudomonadati; phylum Pseudomonadota; class Betaproteobacteria; order Burkholderiales; family Comamonadaceae; genus Comamonas; species Comamonas sp. F1-6. The sequence goes on along the minus strand of NZ_JBCPWN010000008.1, from coordinate 42,384 downwards.
TTCGCGCAGCCAGATCGAGGGGCAGCAGCGGCGTATCGCAGGGCACGCACAGCAGCCATGGCGTGCGGCAATGCGCGAGGCCGGCCATGAAGCCCGCCAACGGGCCTGGGTAGTCGGGCAGGCTGTCGGCGCAGACCTCGGCAGCCAGTGGCCGACCCAGCTCGGCGTAAGCTGCTGTATTGCGATTGGCATTGATGAGCAAGGGGCCGACCTGCGGAGCCAGGCGCTGCAATGCATGCAGTGCCAGTGGCAAGCCTTGAAAGCTCTGCAGGCCCTTGTCCACACCGCCCATGCGCGCACCGCGTCCTCCGGCCAGCACGCAACCGGTGATCTGCTCGGGGGTGATGCGTGAGTCAGCCACCGATATAGCTCATCTCGATGCGCCGACCTTGCCGCACTGGCGCCATATCGGGGGGCATTTCGCTGCGCATTTGCGAGTAGCGATCGTCGCGCTGTTGCCAGATGGGGGCAATGGCGGCTGCAATCTCGGCATCGCTGGCACCGGTGCGCAGCAGGCTACGCAAATCCCAGCCCTGGCTGGCGAACAGGCACAGATAGAGCTGACCCTCGGTGGACAGGCGTGCACGGTTGCAGTCCCCGCAGAAAGCGTGGGTCACACTGCTGATGACGCCCACCTCGCCCAGCTGCGGATCATGTCGGCCGCTGGCATCGGCATAGCCCCAGCGCACGGCGGTCTCGCCCGGGGCGCTGGGTGCCAGCGGGATTAGCGGCAGTTCGGCGCGCAGACGGGCTATGGCCTCGTCGGAGGGCAGCACCTCGTCCATGCGCCAGCCGTTGGTGGCTCCCACGTCCATGTATTCGATGAATCGCAGCGTGATTCCCGTGCCGCGGAAGTAGCGGGCCATGGGCAGAATCTGGTCGTCATTGGTGCCGCGCTTGACCACCATGTTCACTTTGATGTGCGACAGGCCCGCGGTCTGTGCAGCCTCGATGCCGGCCAGCACATCGGTCACGGGGAAGTCCACATCGTTCATGCGCCGGAACACGGCGTCGTCCAGTCCGTCGAGGCTGACGGTCACGCGATTCAGGCCGGCGTCCTTCAGAGCGCGTGCCTTGCGCGCCAGCAGCGAGGCGTTGGTGGTCAGTGTCAGGTCCAGCGGCTGGCCGTCGGGCGTGCGCAGCTCGGCCAGCTGGGCGATCAGGGCTTCGATGTTCTTGCGCAGCAGCGGCTCGCCGCCGGTCAGGCGCAGCTTGCGCACGCCATGGGCGACAAAAAGCCTGGCCAGGCGCGTAATTTCCTCGAAGCTCAACAGCGAGCTGTGGGGCAGATATTGGTAGTTCTTGTCAAAAACTTCCTTGGGCATGCAGTAGTTGCAGCGGAAGTTGCAGCGGTCGGTGACGCTGATGCGCAGGTCGCGCAAAGGCCGTCCCCATTGATCCTGCAGCAGCCCGGTAGGGGCCTGCAGGGGGCTGGGGACGATTGCGCTGCGGGATGCCGCACGCTCATCGACCAAGGGGATCACACGTTCTGCCATGGGCTCGATTGTGCCGCAAGAGTGAAGTCCGGGCCGGCTGCGGGCTTGTTGTGGGCTATCAAAATTGATAGCTGGTGGCGCTTGATGGTATTGTGGATCAGTCTTTTGTAGTGGTTTTCACGGGTTGCTGAGAGAGCGGCTTCCAGCCCTTGAACTCGGGGTAGAACTCGGCCACGCCGGGTCCGTTGAAGTCCCAGCCCAGGCACTGACCCAGATGACGTGGCGGCAGGCCCGAGCCATTGGGGCCGAACTGGTTGAGCACGGTGTGAAAAGCGGGTGTTGCCATATTGAACAGCAACTCGCGCAGATGCGTGCAGCCCACTACCCCGCCCAGATTGTCGGCAATGGCGCGGCGCCAGCCGCGGGCTATGCAGCAGCCCACCATCTTTTGCATGGACTTTGTGGCCTGGGGGCAGTGGCCCAGGGGGTGGTCGTCCATGGCGGCCTCTATGCCGTGCACCACCATGTCGGCATCGATGGTCAGGCGGATCCACATATGGTGAATCGGCTTGCCCGCTGGCACTTTGCGGCGGCCATGAAGCTCGATGTCATAGGTTTTCTGGTCGATCAGCTCGGCTTCCACGTCCCACATGCCGTCATCGCGGGCATAGCCCCGGTATTTGACGTCGCGCATATTGATGGGGACTGGCTTGCGGCTGGCACTGGGAGACAGGGGCATGGGGTATCCGTTGTTATGGCGGGCGACAACGACGGCATGTCGGAACTCGGCTGGGTCGCCCGCGATGATCTTGAGCCGGGTCTGGTGCATCAGACCCGATTTCATTATCAAAGAGATAGCAGGCTTGTCCAGCACCAAGCGGACAGCGGGGCGGGGGCGACCCCGAACCAGGCCGGCAGCGCCTAGCTGCTAGTAGGGATTTGCCCGGTGAGTGCTGCGGCCTTGAGTGCGGCCAGGTCGAGAACTTCCAGCTTGCCGCGCCGCAGTTGCAGCCAGCCGGCCTGCTGCAGCTCCTGCAGGATCTGGTTGGTGGTCTGGCGTGACAGGCCCAGCATGCGTGCGATCTGCTCCTGCGAGACGGCCAGCTCGCGGTGGGTGCGCATGCGGTCGGCCCATTGCTCGTGGCCCATGGCCATTTGCACCAGACGGCACATCACGCGCTGCGGTGCAGGCAGCACGGTCTGCTCCTCCAGCGCGATCAGGCTGGCACGCAGCTTGTGGGTCAGCAGCAGGGCCATGTGGCGCCAGCAATGCGGGTTGGCATCCAGCCATTCGCGCAGCGGCGGTATAGGGATATGCAGCAGGGCGCAGGCGGTGTTGGCGCAGGCGTCGTGGGTGCGGGGCTCGCCATCGAAGAGGGCGATCTCGCCCAGCCAGCTCGGCGGCTCGATCAAGGTCAGCAAGGCCGTGCGGGTGTTTTCCTGAAGCGCTGCCGTGCCGGAGATGCTGAGCGATCCCCTGGCCACCGCATACAGGCCGCAGGGGGCATCGCCGCGGCGAAACAGCCATTCGCCGGCGGCCAGCAGCCTTGGCTGGGCCAGTTGCTGCATCTGGGCGGTCAATTCCGGCGGCAGCGAGCGGAACCAGCGGCCGGCCTGCACGATGGCCCAGAGATCATTGGAGTTGACATGCTCGAAGCTGCCGCGCTTGCGTGCAGTGGGCACTGAGGCCAGTGCAGGCCTGGGTGAAGGGTTTAGCGCTTGTGTCGGTGGCATGACAGACGGCAAGGTTGATGCTGCGCCACCATGCTCTGACAAGCGACAAGGAGATACAGCGATGAAAACCCTAATCGATCAACTGTCCAACTACGCCGACTACCACCGCGACCCGCGCAATATCGTCACGCACTACATCGGTGTGCCCATGATCATGCAGGCGGTGGTGATTCTGCTGGCCAGGCTGCAATGGGGAGCGCTTGGCGGCATGCCGATCTCGCTGGCTCTGCTGGCAGCGGTTGCTGCAGCAGTGTATTACTGGCGGCTCGACGGGCGATACGGCCTGTTCATGAGCGTGTTGCTGGCCGCCATGCTGGCGCTGGCGACTCCTGTCGCCGCGCAGCCCATGGGGAGCTGGCTGGCCTGGGGGCTAGGCCTGTTTGTGCTGGGCTGGGTGATCCAGTTCATCGGTCACTACTGGGAAGGACGCAAGCCCGCTTTTCTTGACGATGTGATGGGCCTGCTGATAGGCCCGCTGTTTGTGGCGGCCGAGTTGGGTTTTGCTCTGGGCCTGCGCAAGGAGGTGCAGGCTGCGGTGGAGCAGCGCAGCGGGCCCGTGCGTCGCCGCCACCCGGTGAGCGCCTGACATGCTCTTGTTCTGAGAGCTGACACCGATTTATGGGTATTGGTTTGAGTGGGTTTTCATGATTGAAGTGGGCGAGGCTGCCCGGCGGGAATACACGACTGCACGCGCATCTTTCAAACATGTAATGCCAGCGTTAGGGTCATGCGCCTAAAATCGCGGGCTGACCCTCAGGTGCCGATGCTTTGTTGGCTCTGGCGGGCTTTTTGTATTACTTCTCCCAACCATCATGTCTCTGAACAATGTGACCCCCGGCTCCAAGACGCCTGAAGTCTTCAACGTCGTCATCGAAATCTCGGCCAACTCGGCTCCCGTGAAGTACGAAGTGGACAAGGAATCCGGCTGCCTGTTCGTGGATCGTTTCCTGGGCACTGCCATGCACTACCCCGTGAACTACGGCTATGTGCCCCAGACCCTGTCTGGCGACGGCGACCCCGTGGACGTGCTGGTGATGACTCCCTTCCCCCTGCCCAGCGGCGTGGTGGTGCCCTGCCGTGCCATCGGCATTCTGGAGATGGAAGACGAATCCGGCGTCGACGGCAAGGTTCTGGCCGTTCCCACACAGAAGCTGCTGCCTTCCTACGACAAGATCAACCACCTCAGCGACATCCATGAGCTGACCCTGCAGCAGATTGCCCACTTCTTCGAGCACTACAAGGATCTGGAAAAGGGCAAGTGGGTCAAGGTTCTGGGCTGGAAGGGCGTGGACGCGGCACACAAGGAAATCGTGGACGGTATCGCCAACTACAAGGGCTGATCCAAACTAGTAAAGGGTCTCTAACCTTTACTTGCAGAGAAGCCTCGCTATCTGCATATATACAATTTGAAACGCACCCGGCGGACATCGCTTGGTGCGTTTTTTATTGCCTGTATCGATATATACGAGGGGATGCGCATGAGTTGGAAGATTTCGGACTGGCGCGTGGGGACCAAGTTGGGCATCAGCTTTACGGCGCTGGTGTTGTTGTCTGCATTGCTCGGCCTGGTGGCCTGGTTGCAGCTGTCCAGCATTCATGCTGCGGGCCGTGAGGTTTCCGAAGTGGCGCTGCCCAGTGTCTACAACGCAGCCTCCATGCGCTCCGAGTACAACCGGCTGCGCCGCCATGAGGCAGGCATCGCCACCGCTCGCACCTTGGTCGAGATCGAAGGTTACGAGCAGCAGATCCAGCAGCGCCTGAAAACCATTGCCGAGCAGGAGAAGGTAGTCCATGAGCTGATTGCCAGCCCGCCGCTGCGCGAGGCCTACGAGGGCTATCAGGCCAACAAGGCGAATTTCCTGAAGCTGCACGAGCAGTTGCTGGCGCGGGCACGCGATGGCGACTACAACACCGTGGACAGCCAGGCAGGTATGGCCGACGAGCTGGGGCTGTTTTTTGCAGGGCTGTCCGAACAGGCCTTCAGCCAGCTGGCGGAAAGCACGGGCAAGCTGATGACGCTGCAGCTCGAGAACGCGGCTCAGGCCCAGCAGGCCGAAAAGTCCAGTTTCGAGCTGGCCCGCTACTGGCTGCTCGGTACGCTGGCGCTGGTGGTGCTGTTTGCCGCCGTGGTCGGCATTGCGATGACACGCGCCATCACGGCTCCTGTGGCCACGGCAGTTGAGCTGGCGCAGGCCGTGGCTGCCGGCAGGCTGGGCATGGTGGTGAAGAACCAGCGCCGCGATGAAATGGGCTTGCTGCTCAATGCGCTGGAAGACATGCGTCGGCAACTGTCCTCCGTGGTCCAGGATGTGCGCGGCAATGCCCATGGCGTGGCCCTTGCGTCCAGCGAAATCGCTCAGGGCAATGCGGATCTTTCGGCGCGCACCGAAAGCCAGGCCAGCGCCCTGGAGGAAACGGCGGCCTCCATGGAGCAACTGGGTTCGACCGTGCGCCAGAACGCCGACAATGCCCAGACAGCCAATCAAATGGCAAAGAATGCCTCCGATGTCGCGGGTCGAGGCGGGGATGTGGTTGCCCAGGTGGTGGACACCATGAAGGGCATCAACGACAGCAGCCGCCAGATCGCCGACATCATCGGCGTCATTGACTCGATTGCCTTCCAGACCAATATCCTGGCCCTGAATGCGGCCGTGGAAGCCGCGCGTGCCGGCGAGCAAGGCCGTGGCTTTGCCGTGGTGGCGGGCGAGGTGCGCACGCTGGCCCAGCGCAGCGCCGAGGCGGCCAAGGAAATCAAGCAGCTCATCCATGCCAGCGTGGAGCGCGTGGAGCAAGGCTCGCAACTGGTGGACAAGGCCGGTGACACCATGGCCGAAATCGTGACGGCCATAGGCCGCGTGACCGACATCATGGGCGAGATCAGCGCGGCCAGTCGCGAACAGAGCCAGGGCGTGGCCCAGGTGGGTGAAGCCGTCACCCAGATGGATCAGACCACGCAGCAGAATGCGGCCCTTGTGGAGCAGAGTGCGGCGGCCGCCGATTCTTTGCAGCGCCAGGCCAAGGCGCTGGTCGATTCGGTGGCGATTTTTCAGTTGGGGAATCAGGCACAGAGCTTTGCCGCTGCGGCGCTGAAAAATCGGGTCGAGCCGGTTGCAAAGGCCGGCATGAGCGCTGGCCCGCGGGCTGCGGCGTTAGCCGATCAAGGCCCGGGCAAGGCTGTGCCTGCGCCGGTCAAAACGGCTCAGCCCGCCTTGAGCAATGACCAGGATTGGGAGCAGTTCTGAGGTCGAGGTATTGCCGGTTTCAACGGCTTCCGTCTCAAAACCCCGATAGCGAATGCTGTCGGGTTTTTTTACAAGCTTTCCTCAAACTGTCTTGATATTGATCAAGAAGAGGGGTGGCTTGATGCTTTTTCAAGGCTATGTAGGTTGCCATGGCATCGAGAATCTCTGTTGTCACTGATTGGTAACTTTCAGTAACTCAAGTGCGGCGTAAGTGACTGCCTACATGACTGTAGGCTCGTGAAGATAGGCAAGGAATATGAAACTGGAAACAATTGAAAACATATAAACCGGTATCAAGGACCATTCCATCTCTGGTATGCCGCTCAGAGAGATATTTCCCGATCGAGCAGAAACATTGAATCCTTGCGCTTCGTGGGCATGGATTCAAAAGAAGTATTTATAAAAACTAATTGGTAATAGAGGGAGGTGCAATCAATGAAAAGCATCAAAATCTCCACGCGGATTCTCGGTACGTTCGGGGTTCTGGTCTTGCTGCTGGTCGTGGTGGTTGCCATGGCATTGCTGCAGCTGCGCTCCATGCGCTCCAGTGCTGAAACCATCACCGGCAATGCCCTGCCCAGTGTGGAAGTGATCAATACACTCAATACCGACCTGGCGCGCACCCGCTTGCTCGAGTTGCGGCATGTCAATAATGACGAGACCGGCTATATGGCTCAGGTGGAAGCTCAATTCGAGCAATTGCAGAAACACCTGGCGGAGGCAAAAAAGCTCTATGAACCTTTGATTGTCACTGCCGAGGAGCGCGAGTTCTACACGCAGTTCCTGCGCGAGAGAGAGCATTATGTGGAGTTGAACAAGCAACTGTTCGAAATTTCGCGTCGAGGCGATAAAGAGCAGGCCAAGCAACTGCTGGGAGGCGAATCTCTCAAGCTCTATGAACAGTCTTCGGCGACCCTGCAAAAGCTGATCAAGTTCAACAGCGATGTGGCCAAGGGCGAGACTCTGGCTTCGGAGAGGGTTTACGACCGGGCTGTGAGCATGCTTGCCTTGGCTGCCTTGATTGCGGTGCTGGTGGCTGCAGGGGCAGGCATCTGGCTGGTGCGTTCCATCCGTGCGCCGCTGGAGCAGGCGGTGCAGGCCGCGGACCGTGTGGCCAATGGGGATCTGAGCGGCGTCATCCGCGTGGAGCGAGAGGACGAAACAGGCCGCTTGCTTAGCGCCCTGGAGCGTATGCAAAGCAGTCTGGTGCAGACCGTGCGCTCGGTACGCCAGAACGCGGAAGGCGTGGCCTCGGCCAGTTCGCAGATTGCCTCGGGCAATGCTGATCTCTCCGGTCGCACCGAGGAGCAGGCCAGTGCGCTGGAGGAAACCGCCGCCTCCATGGAGCAGCTGGGCTCTACCGTGCGCCAGAACGCCGACAACGCCCGTGCCGCCAATCAGATGGCGGTGAATGCTTCCCAGGTGGCAGCGCATGGCGGTGCCGTGGTGGCCGAAGTGGTGGAAACCATGAAGGGCATCAACAACAGCAGCCAGCAGATTGCCGACATCATCACCGTCATCGACTCCATCGCCTTCCAGACCAATATTCTGGCGCTGAATGCGGCCGTGGAAGCAGCGCGCGCCGGTGAGCAGGGCCGTGGTTTTGCCGTGGTGGCGGGCGAGGTGCGTACCCTGGCCCAGCGCAGTGCCGAAGCTGCCAAGGAAATCAAGGCCTTGATCAGCACCAGCGTGCAGCGGGTGGAGCAGGGCACGCAGCTGGTGGACAAGGCCGGTGCCACCATGGCCGACATCGTGTCGGCGATCAGCCGGGTGACGGATTTGATGGCCGAGATCAGTGCCGCCAGCCAGGAGCAGAGCCAGGGTGTGGCCCAGGTTGGCGAGGCGGTGACGCAGATGGATCAGACGACGCAGCAAAACGCGGCGCTGGTGGAGGAAAGTGCTGCAGCCGCTGGTGCGCTGCGCAAGCAGGCGCAGGATCTGGTTCAGGCTGTGGCGGTTTTCCAGCTACCTGCCAGTGCGCTTTATGACCAGGCACCCAAGGCTGCAGCCCGTGCAGCGGCGCCGGCCGTGGTCGCCGCTGCCACCCCGGCGCGTCAGGCAGCTGTCCGTCGTGTGGCCCCCCGTCCTGCCCCCATGCCGGCAGCCCCGCGCTCTTTGATGGGGGGCGCTGTTGCTGGCGAATCCGCTCCTACCCGCAATGCGCAAAAGTCCTCGCTGGATGAGGATGACTGGGAAACCTTCTGAATGTCTCCTGGAGTCTGAGCTTCAAGGCCGCTGCAAAGCGGCCTTTTTTTGTCTCCACCTTCAGGCCTTGCGCAGTGGACTATGGGATTGCAGCTCTTCCACATATTGAGCCATGCCTTCGCTCTCACGCTGCAGGAAACGCTCGATGGCATCGGCAAAAGCGGGATGGGCCACCCAATGGGCGCTCGGTGTTTCCACGGGCAGCAGCGCGCGGGCCATCTTGTGCTCGCCCTGGGCGCCGCCCTCGAAGCGGGCAAAGCCGTTGGCGATGCACCATTCGATGGGCTGGTAGTAGCAGGCTTCGAAATGCAAGCTGTCGATCCGTTCCAGAGCGCCCCAGTAGCGGCCATAGGCGACCTTGTTATTGATAGCTGCTTGCGCCTGTCTATCCTCAAAAAACAATGGTTTTGATGCTGAAACCGTTGATTGCAAAGCGTTAATAGCTATCAAACTTGAGGCTACAGACTGTCCGTCGCGCTCGGCGATGAACATCACCCAGTTCTCGGGCATGGCCGAGGCCATGGAGGCAAAGAACTCCGGTGTCAGATACGGCGGGTTGCCATGCTCCAGGTAGGTGCGCTCATAGCAGCGGTAGAAGAAGGACCAGTCCTGCGCACCGATGTCGCTACCCTGCATGGCTTTGAAGCTCACGCCGGCTTCGCGTATCTTGCGCCGCTCCTGGCGGATTTTCTTGCGCTTTTCCTGGTTCAGAGAGCCCAGGAAGTCGTCGAAGTCCTTCCAGCGGGACGGTGTTGTCGCAGTGCCGGCGCAGGTCTGCATGCTGGCGTGCTCTGCCTCTACGGGCAGTGTGGTGCTCGCCGCAGGGAGCGCGGGCGGCGTGTTCGTCCAGTGAAACTGCACCGTGCTGCGCTGCATCCAGCCGGCTGCGGCGCAGGCAGCAAGATCGTCGGCATCGCCAAACAGCAGGTGCAGCGATGACAGTTGCTGCTCGGCTGCCCAGGCCTGGACGGCATGCACCAGCGCCACGCGCAGTGCCTGGCTGCGTGCCAGCAGGCGGGAGCCTGGCACGGGCGTGAAGGGGACGGCCAGCAATCCCTTGGGGTAGTAAGGCAGGCCATGCTGCTGATAGGCGCGCGCCCAGGCCCAGTCAAACACATATTCGCCGTAGGAGTGGGTCTTGATATAGAGGGGGCAGGCCGCCAGCAGCTCATCGCCGTCCCAGACGGTGATGACCCGGGCGATCCAGCCGGTATCGGGCGTGGCGCTGCCGCTTTGCTCCATGGCTGCCAGGTATTCGTGGCGCATGAAGGGCGTGGGCGTGGATTGAGAGGCCAGCAGCACATTCCAGGTTTGTGCGTCCAGCTGCTGCACGCTGGCAAGCACGCGAGTGATAATCTTGTTTTCGGCCATGCCCTGATTGTCGCGGGGGCTGGTGGCCTCACCGCCTAGCTTGCTTTTCATGACGCTTTCCATTTGCTGTGCCCAACGCAATTTTGTTGTGGGAGACCTCTCTGGCAATGTCCAGAAAATCATCGCCGCTGCTGCTGAAGCTTATGCCAACGGTGCCCGCCTGCTGCTCACGCCCGAGCTTGCCCTGTGTGGCTACGCGGCTGAGGACCTGTATCTGCGTCCGGCATTTTTGGAAGCCTGCGATGCGGCCCTGCAGCAGTTGCAGCAAGCCAGTGCCCAATGGCCGGGGCTGGCGCTGGTCATCGGTCACCCGCAGCGCGATGAGCAAGGTGAGAAACTGTTCAACGCTGCCAGCGTGCTGCGCGATGGTCAGCAGATTGCGCGCTATTTCAAGCAACTGCTGCCCAACTTTGGCGTGTTCGACGAACAGCGCTACTTTGCGGCCGGTGAGGAAAGCTGTGTCTTCGAGCTGGATGGGATCCAGGTCGGACTGCTGATTTGCGAAGACGCCTGGCATGCCGGCCCTGCGCGGGCGGCCGTGGCCGCAGGCGCCCAGTTGCTGGCCGTCATCAATGCCTCGCCGTTCCATAGCGGCAAACCCTCCGAGCGCGAGGCGGTGATTGCGCAGCGCGCCATGGAAAATGCGGTTCCCCTGGTCTATGCCCATCTGGTGGGCGGCCAGGACGAGGTCGTGTTCGACGGCTGCTCGTTTGCGGTGGACGTCAGCGGTCAGGTGGCGGCGCGTGCGGCGGCCTTCGAGGAAGAGCTGCCCATGATGGCTGCGCAGCTGGTGGATGGGCGCGTGAAGCTGATGGGGCAAGTCAAGCCCCAGCTGAACCACCATCATGCGCTTTGGTCGGCGCTGGTGCTGTCCGTGCGCGACTATGTGGGCAAGAACCGTTTTCCGGGTGCGCTTATCGGCCTGTCGGGCGGCATGGATTCGGCCCTGGTGCTGGCCATTGCCGTGGATGCGCTGGGTGCGGACAAGGTGCGCACGGTCATGATGCCTTCGCCCTATACGGCCGATATCAGCTGGCTTGATGCGCGCGAAATGTCCGAGCGCGTGGGCGTGCAGCACGAAGAGATCGATATCGCGCCGCAGTTCGAAGCATTCAAGGCAGCGCTGGCTGGCACTTTTGCCGGACGCGCCGAAGACACGACCGAGGAAAACCTGCAAGCCCGTATTCGCGGCACCCTGCTGATGGCCATGAGCAACAAGTTTGGCTCCATCGTGCTGACCACGGGCAACAAGAGCGAGATGTCCACCGGCTACTGCACGCTGTACGGCGACATGGCCGGCGGTTTTGCCGTCATCAAGGATGTGTTCAAGACCGAGGTGTTTGCGCTGGCACGCTGGCGCAATGCCAACGATCCCTTCGGCACGGGGCTCGATCCCATTCCCGAGCGCATCATCACGCGTCCGCCCAGCGCCGAGCTGCGCCCCGATCAGAAGGATCAGGACAGCCTGCCGGACTACGAGGTGCTGGATGCCATCGTGTCCCGTTACATGGAAAACAACGAGAGCATAAGCTCCATCGTCGCCGAGGGTTTTGCGCCTGCGGATGTGGAGCGGGTCACGCGTCTGATACAAATCAACGAGTACAAGCGTCGCCAGGCGCCGGTCGGTCCACGTCTGACAATGCGCAGCTTTGGCAAGGACTGGCGCTACCCCATCACCAACAAATTTCGCGCCTGAGGTTCTGCCTCCGGTGTTTTGCCGATTTCAATCCATTGAGGAACTAGCCCCATGAAAATGATTACCGCCGTCATCAAGCCCTTCAAGCTCGAGGAAGTGCGCGAGGCCCTGGCCGAGTGTGGGGTGAATGGTCTGACCGTGACCGAAGTCAAGGGTTTTGGCCGCCAGAAAGGCCATACCGAGCTCTATCGTGGCGCGGAGTATGTGGTGGATTTTCTGCCCAAGGTGAAGATCGAAGTCGTGGTGCGAGATGAAGACGTGGACCACTGCGTGGATGCTGTCGTCAACGTCGCGCGCACCGGCAAGATTGGTGACGGCAAGATCTTCATCACCCCCGTGGAGCGCGTGGTGCGCATCCGTACGGGTGAGCTGGACGACACGGCTGTCTAAGTCGCCATGTCACGCCCCAGTCATGCGCCCCAGGCAAAAAGCCAGACCTTGAGTCTGGCTTTTTTCATGGTCTGGGGCCGGGTGTGCGCACTGTCGGCAGCGCTACGGGCCGACGGATGACGCCCTGCAGTGTTTTTCAGGGCTCAGATTACCGAGCGCAGAGGCGGTGTATCCAGCTGGCTGCCGGCATTCTGGACGAGATTTTGCAGCAGGGCCGAGGTGTCGCTGCTGCTTTCGACCAGGCCCATCTGCCACTCGCCCATGAAGCCGTTGCCCACGCAGGACTGAAGAAACTGCAGCATGGCGTCGTAATAGCCATCCACATTGAGAATGCCGACGGGCTTGTCGTGGTAGCCCAGCTGTCGCCAGGTCCAGACTTCGAACAGCTCCTCAAACGTGCCGATGCCGCCGGGCAGGGCCACGAAGGCATCGCTGCGCTCGGCCATCATGGCCTTGCGTTCGTGCATGTTCTTGACGATGTGCAGTTCGTCGCAGGCCTGGTTGGCCAGCTCCTTGTCGACCAGTGCCTGAGGGATGATGCCGACGACACGGCCGCCAGCTTGTTGCGTGGCTTCGGCCACCACGCCCATCAGGCCGCTGCGTCCACCGCCATAGACCAGCTGGCCGCCGCGCGAGCCTATCCATTGGCCCACGGCCTTGGCGACTTCGGTGAATTGAGGGTTGGTGCCGGGGCGTGAGCCGCAGTACACGCAAATGGAAAAAGCGGGTTGAGTCATACGATGAAACGGTGATAAAGAGCGGCAGCCCAGACGGCTCCGCAAAGGCACAGGGCCAGAAATACAGCAGCGCTGCCCATGTCCTTGGCTTTCTTGGACAGCTCGTGCCATTCGGGCCCAATACGGTCTATGGCTGCCTCTATGCCGGTATTGAGCAATTCCACAATGAGCACCAGGATGACGGTGCCGGCCAGCAGCGCTGTCTGCTCCCAGCTCTGGCCCAGCCAGAGCGCCAGAGGAATCATGACGGCAGCACAGATTGCTTCTTGCTGGAATGCTTTTTCATGCCAGCCGGCCTTGAGGCCAGCCAGTGAGTAGCCGCCGGCATGTAGCACCCGGGACAGTCCGGTACGGCTTTTTTGCGGGTTGACGGGGTCGGGTGAGGAGGTACTCATGGAGGGGCGGGTCAGCGGATGCGTTTGGGAGTGGGGGCCTGATGCACCAGCTGGGTGCCGGCCCAGGCGTCGTGCCAGAACTGCTTTCTGGGGTGAAAGCGGCTCAGCAGCGCCCAGATCAGAATCCAGCCCATGAGCAGCACCAGAACCTCCAGTGGCGGCAGGCCCAACGGGTAGAGCAGGGCCAGCGGTGGCAGCCACCACATCCAGCTGGCTGCGTAACGCAGCAGGGCGCGGGTTTGCGTCAGGGGCCGACCTTGGGTATCGACCACGCGGATATGCCAGGTCTTCATGGCCAGCGTCTGGCCCTTGCTCCAGAACCAGACAAAGTAGATCCCCAGCACCACCAGCATGAAGGCCTGCAGCAGATGCCGATTGTCGAGTGCATTGCGCGTCTGAGACAACGTTCCGAACAAATAGCCGGCGATGAACACCACGCCAAACAAAAGCATGCCTTCATAAAGCCAGCAAGCCATGCGGCGACGCAGGCTTGGTGCTATGAAGTCAGGAGTCGATGAGGCTGCCGGCCGGGTGTCTTGCTGCATGAGGGCATTGTAGGGCTCAGGTCAGCGGGCTTGGCGCTCGGTTGCCGCACCGACACTGTCATTGGTGCGCGTCTTGACTTGGCGCATCCAGCGGAGGCAGGGTGATCGGGGTGGCGCGAGGAATGTCCACGGGAGCCGTCTCCACAATCACCGAGGGCGTACGGATGGGGTGCGTCTCCACCATGGCTGGTGTTGCGGGCACGGGCGGTGGTGGGTGATGAATGGTTGCGGGTGGAATCTTGGGCAGATTCGGCACCGTATTGGGGGAGGCCGTGGCAGCAGGAATGCGCGCCAGCTTCTTGGAAGGCACGGGCTTGATGGCCGGTGCGGCGCTTACCACCTTGGGAGTGGCGCGGGCGGCCAGCAGTCGCTTTTCTTCATCGCTCAGAGCCTGGTAGGCCTCCCACTGGGCTTGCTTGTCAGTCGCGAGCTTGTTGGTAATGGCGAAATTCAGCCGGGCCTGGTTGCGCTGGGCAGCACTCAGGCCGGACCAGGCTTCCATGCGGTCATGAAGCTTTTGCTGTTCGCGCTCGCTGAGTTTGTCAAAGCCATCCGCCAGGGCAATCCAGCGGCGCTTCTGCACCGAGCCGATCATGGCCCAGCGCTCTTGCAGCGGCTGCAGAATCTCGCGCTGGTGGCTGCTGAGTTCGCCCCAGCGTGGACCCGAGGCCTGCGCCGAGGCTCTCTGGCGCGTGGACGGGTCTGCATGCATGGATCTGGATGCAGCTACCGTGGCGGGGGGGACGGAGCTGGGTGCCAGCCTGACTTGCTGTACGACATTCCATCCTGTCCAGCTCAAGGCCACCAACAACAGCGCCGCCATGATGGCGGCGGTGTTGTCGGGTTTCAGGAGGGAGCGCTTCTCAGTGGGCATCAAGGCAGAGGTGGCAGGCTGTTTAGTGTTCTGATGGGGTGGCTGCCGAGGTCTTGAGGTACTGGATGAAGCCAGGGTCAGAGTAGGCAGCAGGGGGCAGATCATCGGTCAGCAAGGCTGTATCGACCTCGGTGACTTCGCTTAGCATACTTTGTTCGGTGTCGGAGTTGTAGATTACCAGGCCCGCAATGAGTGCAAAAACGGGGATGGCCGAGACCAGGGTGCGCCACCAGCCGTTACCCTCGTCGGGGTTGCCCAGTGTCAGGGTACTGCCCTGGGCAGATGCTGCAGTACTGGTCTGAACGCGCAGTACAGACGCTTCGCGGCGACGTATGGACACGGCTTGCTCGCGGGAGGCGCGCAGGCGTTCGGTAATTTCGTAAGGGAGCAAGGCTTCGCCCTCGCTCAGGCGGGCAGTGATTTGACGGGCGATGCGGTCGGCGGTCTGTTCTTGCCGGAGGGTGGGCGCGGATTTCATAACTCGATTCCTTTGGCCTTGAGTGCCTTGCTCAATGTTTGAATGGCGCGGAAACAATGGGTTTTGACGCTGCCTTCAGAGCAACCCATGGCGGCAGCAGTCTCTGCGACATCCATCTCTTCCCAGTAACGCATGAGAAAGGCCTCGCGTTGACGCGCAGGCAGCTCCTGTATCTCTTTTTCTATGCTTTGCAGTGTCTGCTTGCGTTCGGTCAGGCTCTCGGCGTTGCTGGCGGCGGATTCGTCGCTGTTGGTGGCATAGGTTTCCAGCCAGTCGAAGTCGCTGTCCCCGTCTACGGAAGACTCCAGGTCGCTGAAGTGAGTGAAAACGGCTTTCTGGGTCTTCTGGCGGCGAAACCAGTCAAGAGTGCTGTTCGACAGAATGCGCTGGAACAGCATGGGCAGTTCATTGACCGGTTTGTCCCCATAGTGCTGGGCCAGTTTGAGCATGCTGTCCTGCACGATATCCAGGGCGGCCTCCTCGTCGCGGACATGGAAAACGCTGCGTTTGAAGGCGCGCTTTTCAACGTCTTTGAGGAATGCAGACAGTTCTTGTTCTGTGGCCAAGAGAGAGTAACCCTGGAGAAAGCGGGAGTTAGGTAGTGGCGAAAGCGGCAGATTATCGCATCCGATGATGTTTTTTTGTGTACTGCATTTGAAGGTCTTGTTGCAGTGCGATAATGATCTTCAACTTAAAGAAGCAAACGGATCACGGTCCGGCGTATACACAAACGTCCATGGCATGTGGTCTTAAGTCCTAAACCGGCCTCACAAGGGCTTCAGGCTAAGGGCACCGAAGGTTTTTCGTTAGAGAAATTCACAAAGGTTGATCATGGAAATCTCCAAAGCCGAGCTGGCCTCTGCAGCCGCCGCATCATCCCCCAAGAGCGCCCAGGAATTGATGGGCTCCGAAATCCTCATCAAGTCTCTTCAGGCTGAAGGTGTCAAGCACCTGTGGGGTTACCCTGGCGGGGCAGTTCTCTATATTTACGACGCGCTCTACAAGCAGGACAGCATTCAGCATGTGCTGGTGCGCCACGAGCAGGCGGCCGTGCATGCAGCCGACGGTTTTGCGCGTGCCACCGGTGAGGTGGGCGTGGCGCTGGTGACTTCCGGCCCCGGCCTGACCAATGCGGTAACGGGCATTGCCACCGCCTATACCGACTCCATCCCCATGGTGGTGATTGCGGGTCAGACATCGACCAATTACATCGGTACCGACGCGTTTCAAGAGTGCGACACAGTGGGCATCACGCGTCCCATCGTCAAGCACAACTTCCTGGTCAAGGATGTGCGCGAGCTGGCCGAGACCATGAAAAAGGCTTTCCACATCGCCCGCACCGGCCGTCCCGGCCCTGTGGTGGTGGATATTCCCAAGGATGTGTCCTTCAAGAAGGCGCTGTACACGGGCTATCCTGAAAAAGTGGAAATGCGCTCGTACAACCCCGTCAAAAAGGGACATGCAGGCCAGATCCGCAAGGCCTTGCAGCTGCTGCTGACGGCCAAGCGCCCTTATATCTACACCGGCGGCGGCGTGCTGCTGGGCAATGCCTGCAACGAGCTGCGTCAGCTGGTGGACATGCTGGGCTACCCGGTCACGAATACGCTGATGGGCCTGGGCGCCTACCCGGCCAGCGACAAGAAGTTCCTGGGCATGCTGGGCATGCACGGCACCATCGAAGCCAACAATGCCATGCAGAACTGCGATGTGCTGCTGGCCGTGGGTGCGCGCTTTGACGATCGCGTGATCGGCAATCCCAAGCATTTCATGTCGGTGGAGCGCAAGATCATCCATATCGACATCGATCCTTCCTCCATCTCCAAGCGCGTGAAGGTGGATGTGCCTATCGTGGGCGATGTCAAGGACGTGCTCAACGAGCTGATCGCCATGCTGCGCGAGTCGGCACAGCGCCCCGATGAGGCGGCTTTGGGCCAATGGTGGAGCACCATCGAAGGCTGGCGCAGCCGCGACTGCCTGAGCTACGACAAGTCCAACACCGAAGTCATCAAGCCCCAGTACGTGGTCGACACGCTGTGGAACATGACCAAGGATGCCGACGCCTACATCACCTCCGATGTGGGCCAGCACCAGATGTGGGCGGCGCAGTATTACCGCTTCGATGAACCCCGTCGCTGGATCAACTCCGGCGGTCTGGGCACCATGGGCGTGGGCCTGCCTTACGCCATGGGCATCAAGCTGGCCAAGCCCGACTCCGAAGTCTTCTGCATCACGGGCGAAGGCTCGATCCAGATGAATATCCAGGAGCTGGCCACCTGCAAGCAGTACAACACCCCGGTGGTCATCTGTGCGCTGAACAACCGCTTCCTGGGTATGGTGCGCCAGTGGCAGGAAATTGAATACTCGGGTCGCTACTCAAGCAGCTATATGGATTCGCTGCCCGACTTCGTGAAGCTGGCCGAGGCCTTTGGCCATCGTGGCCTGCTGATCGAGAAGCCTGCCGATGTCGAGGCTGCGCTGCGCGAGGCGCGCCGTATCGTGCGCGAGGAAAGCAAGACGGTCTTCCTGGACTTCCGCACCGATCCGACCGAGAACGTGTTCCCCATGGTGCAAGCCGGCCGTGGCATCACGGAAATGCTGCTGGGCGCCGACGATCTGTGATGCCGGGTAGCCGGTTTTGAAAAAATCGGCCTCAAGCACTTACATATCAAGCACAAGCAGCTATATTTTAAATAGCATTTTTTGACGAATCTATTGTCCGCCGAGCCTGGCACTTACCGGTGTCAGGGGAGGGCGGCGAAAAGAGGAATCTCCCAATGAAACACATTATTGCCGTGCTGCTCGAGAACGAGCCTGGAGCACTGTCGCGCGTCGTGGGCCTGTTTTCCGCCCGTGGCTACAACATCGAATCCCTGACTGTCGCACCGACTGAGGACCCCTCGCTGTCGCGCATGACCATCCTCACCACGGGCTCGGACGATGTGATTGAGCAAATCACAAAGCACCTGAATCGACTGATTGAAGTGGTTAAAGTGGTGGACCTGACCGAAGGTGCCTACACCGAGCGCGAGCTGATGATGGTCAAGGTGCGTGCCGTGGGCAAGGAACGCGAGGAAATGAAGCGCATGGCGGACATCTTCCGCGGTCGCATCATCGACGTGACCGAGAAGAGCTACACCGTGGAGCTGACCGGCGACCAGTCCAAGAACGACGCCTTCCTGCAAGCCATTGATCGCACTGCCATCCTTGAGACCGTTCGCACAGGCGCCTCGGGTATTGGTCGTGGCGAACGCATTCTGCGTGTCTAATGGCTGCGTTGCACCACTTTTGAATCTGAACAAACCTTTTTAACCCCCTCAAGATAAGAGACCTGGAGCCATCATGAAAGTTTTCTACGACAAGGACTGTGACCTGAGCCTGATCAAGGGCAAGACTGTTGCCATCATCGGCTACGGCAGCCAAGGCCACGCACATGCTCAAAACCTGAACGACAGCGGCGTGAAGGTTGTGGTCGGTCTGCGCAAGGGCGGCTCTTCCTGGGACAAGGTCGGCAAGGCCGGTCTGACCGTGATGGAAGTGAACGACGCGGTGAAGGCTGCCGACGTGGTCATGATCCTGCTGCCCGACGAGAACATCCCCGAGGTGTACAAGAACAACGTCGAGCCCAACATCAAGTCCGGCGCTACCCTGGCTTTCGCTCACGGCTTCAACGTGCACTACAACCAGGTCGTGCCCCGCGCCGATCTGGATGTGATCATGGTCGCCCCCAAGGGCCCCGGCCACACCGTGCGCTCCGAATACCTGAAGGGCGGCGGCGTGCCTTCCCTGATCGCCATCTACCAGGACAAGTCCGGCAAGGCCCGTGACGTGGCCCTGTCCTATGCTTCCGCCAACGGCGGCGGCAAGGGTGGCATCATCGAAACCAACTTCAAGGAAGAAACCGAGACCGACCTGTTCGGCGAGCAGGCCGTGCTGTGCGGCGGTGCCGTGGAACTGGTGAAGATGGGCTTCGAGACGCTGACCGAAGCTGGCTACGCTCCCGAAATGGCTTACTTCGAGTGCCTGCACGAGCTCAAGCTGATCGTTGACCTGATGTATGAAGGCGGCATCGCCAACATGAACTACTCCATCTCCAACAACGCGGAGTATGGCGAGTACGTGACCGGCCCCGAAGTCATCAACGAAGAATCCCGCAAGGCCATGCGCAACGCCCTCAAGCGCATCCAGAGCGGTGAATACGCCAAGATGTTCATCAGCGAAGGTCGTTTGAACTATCCTTCGATGACTGCCCGTCGTCGCCAGAACGCCGACCATGCCATCGAGCAAGTGGGCGGCCAGCTGCGCTCCATGATGCCCTGGATCTCCAAGAACAAGCTGGTCGACCAGACCCGCAACTAATGCAGGCAGGTCATTCGGCGCGAGCCGGATGACTGCGCTTGGGCAAGAGGCCACCTTTGAGGTGGCCTTTTTTCATTCCGGATGCGATCTGTGTGGCGGGTACACTGGTGGCAGGGACATGGCCATGATGGCCATGCTTGAAATACTATCGTTTTAATAGCTGCATGCAGTTGACATGCAAGCACTGGAGGTCTGTTTGATGCAAAACAGCAATGATTCTGCCGATCTGAGTGGAATGCCGCGCAAGCCGCGCAAAGGCATTTATGTGCTGCCCAATCTGTTCACGCTGGCAGCGCTGTTTGGCGGTTTCTACGCCATCGTCATGGCCATGAACAACAAGTTCGAGCTGGCGGCCGTGGGCGTTTTCTGCGCCATGGTGCTCGACAGTCTTGACGGTCGCGTGGCGCGCATGACGCACACGCAAAGCGCGTTCGGTGAGCAGATGGACTCGCTCTCCGACATGGTGTCCTTCGGTGCCGCGCCCGCGCTGATTGCTTATGAATGGGCCTTGCGTCCCCTGGGGCGCTGGGGCTGGATTGCCGCCTTTGTGTATTGCGCCTGCGCCGCATTGCGCCTGGCGCGCTTCAACGTGAATACGGCCGTGGTGGACAAGCGCTATTTCCAGGGCATGCCTTCGCCTGCGGCTGCGGCCCTGGTGGCGGGCTTTATCTGGCTGACCAGTGCGCTGATGGTTTCCCATCGTGATGTACCCATCTTCGGCGATGTGATTTCCTGGTTTGGCGGCTATCCCACGGACAGGGCCGATCTCTCCTGGATCATGTTCGCCATCACGCTGTTCGCAGGTCTGACCATGGTCACCAATATTCCCTATTACAGCTTCAAGGACATCGGCGGCGCCAAGAGCATGCCGTTCGTCTCGCTGGTGGTGGTGGCCCTGCTGATGGCCGTGGTCAGCATCGAGCCTGCAACCATGCTCTTCCTGGTGTTTGTCGGCTACTCGGTCTCGGGCTATGTGATCTATGTCTGGCGCCGTGCCAAGGGTGAGCAGGTCAGCATTGTGGCGACCTCCAAGGACGAGCCCGATGAGCGTGGTCTGCACGACGATTGAAGCGCGGCCCCAAAAAATCCTGGCCCTGTCAACTTTTCTTGTGTTAAAGTGAGCCGCATGCAAAACCTGTCGCTAGCTCTACTACTAATGTCCAACGGGCAGAGAAAGTAGCGCGCGCGTACAAACACACCCTACTTGGCGGCCCGTAGCATCAGCGACGGGCCGTTTTTGCTTTTGGGCGTCGCTGGAGCTGGGTTCAATTTCCTCTAATTTCGACTAAAGAGACTCACCATGTTGCAAAACCCTTCCACCAAATACCGCGCTTTCGCCCCCGTGCGTCTGACCGATCGCACCTGGCCCGACGCGGTCATCACCAAGCCCCCGGTCTGGTGCAGCGTGGATCTGCGTGACGGCAACCAGGCCCTGATCGAGCCCATGGACATCGAGCGCAAGGTGCGCATGTTCGAGCAACTGGTGAAGATCGGTTTCAAGGAAATTGAAGTCGGCTTTCCTTCGGCCTCGCAGATCGAGTTCGACTTCATGCGCAAGCTCATCGAGGAAAACCGCATTCCCGACGACGTGACCGTGCAGGTGCTGACCCAGGCGCGTGAGCACCTGATTCGCCGCACCTTCGAAGCGCTCGAAGGTGTGCCCCGCGCCATCGTCCACCTCTACAACGCCACGGCTCCCGTGATGCGCCGCGTGGTGCTGAACATGACTGAAGACGAGATTGTGGAATTGGCTGTGACCAATGCCCAGATGTTCAAGGACATCGCGGCCCAGCACCCCAACACCAAATGGACCTTCCAGTACTCGCCCGAAATGTATTCGGACACCGAGCTGGAGTTCTCCAAGCGCGTGATAGACGCCGTCACCGACGTCTGGCAGCCCACGCCCGAGAACAAGTGCATCATCAATCTGCCCACCACCGTGGAGCACTCAACGCCTAATATCTTTGCCGACATGGTGGAGTGGACGCATCGCAACATCAAGCGCCGTGACAGCGTGGTGATCTCGGTCCATCCGCATAACGACCGCGGCACGGGAACGGCGGCTGCCGAGCTGTCCCTGATGGCCGGCGCGGACCGCCTGGAAGGTTGCCTGTTCGGCAACGGCGAGCGCACCGGCAATCTGGACGTGGTGAATGTGGCGCTCAATATGTATATCCAGGGCGTGAACCCCGGCCTGGATTTCTCCGACATCGACGATATCCGCGCAACGGTTGAGCATTGCAACCAGTTGCCCGTGCATCCTCGTCACCCTTACGTGGGTGACTTGGTCTACACCTCCTTCTCCGGCTCCCACCAGGACGCCATCAAGAAGGCTTTCGCCGCCCACAAGGAAGGCGATATCTGGGATATGCCTTATCTGCCCATCGATCCCAAGGACCTGGGACGCAGCTATGAGGCAGTGATTCGCGTGAACAGCCAGTCGGGCAAGGGTGGTATTGCCTATCTGCTCGAGAGCGAATATGGGCTTCAGCTGCCTCGCCGCCTGCAGATCGAGTTCAGCCAGGTCGTGCAGCGCGAGATGGATGCCAGCGGCAAGGAATTGTCGGCTGCGGATCTGTGGGAGCTGTTCCAGCGCGAATATGGGGTCAACACTGTCAAGGCTCCTCAATATCGCCTGAGCGAGGCAGATGGCGTTGTCAATATGACTTCCCACATAGAGATCGCCGGAGAAAAGTATTTTTTGGAAGGCGAAGGTACGGGCCCCATTGATGCCTTCGTGCAGGCGCTGTCGGCTAACGTCGGCCGCAATGTGCGCGTGCTCAACTATGCCGAGCATGCGATTGGCGAGGGAGCGAATGCCAAGGCGATTGCCTATGTGGAGCTGCGCGTGGATGACGCTCAGGTCTGCTATGGCGTCGGGGTCGATGCCAATATCGTTTCTGCCTCGTTGCGCGCCATCATCTCGGGAGTGCAGCGCGTCCCTGCTGTCGCCGAAGAGGCGGTAGCCGCATAAAAGGTTCAAAGCCGGTGTCGCCAAAAGCGCACCGGCTTTTTTGTCGGCAATCCTCCAGTCAAAACAGGCGTCTACCGGCGCCATTACATAGAGAGTCCCCACCATGTCCGATCAGCTCATTATTTTTGACACCACCTTGCGTGACGGCGAGCAGTCGCCCGGCGCATCCATGACGCGCGATGAAAAGCTGCGCATTGCACGCCAGCTGGAGCGCCTCAAGGTCGATGTGATCGAGGCAGGGTTTGCCGCGGCATCCAATGGTGACTTCGAGTCCATCCAGGCCATTGCGCGTGCCATCAAGGACTCCACAGTCTGCTCGCTCTCCCGCGCCAACGACCGCGACATCGCGCGTGCGGCCGAGTCCTTGAAGGGTGCCAACCGCGCTCGCATTCACACCTTCATCGCCACCAGTCCGCTGCACATGGAGAAAAAGCTGCGCATGACACCCGAGCAGGTGCTGGAGCAGGCCAAGCAGGCCGTGCGCTTCGGGCGCAATCTCATCGAAGACATCGAATTCAGCGCGGAGGACGGCTATCGCAGCGAACCCGATTTTCTGGCGCGCGTGATCGAGGCCGTCATCAAGGAGGGTGCAACCACCATCAACGTGCCCGACACCGTGGGCTACGCGATTCCCGAGCTTTATGGCGAGTTCATTCGCAACTTGCGCGAGCGCGTGCCCAACAGCGACAAGGCCGTCTGGTCCGTGCATTGCCACAACGACCTGGGCATGGCGGTTGCCAATTCGCTGGCGGGCGTGAAGATCGGCGGCGCGCGCCAGATCGAATGCACCATCAACGGGCTGGGCGAGCGTGCAGGTAACTGCTCACTTGAAGAAGTAGTCATGGCCATCAAGACGCGCAAGGATTACTTTGGTCTCGACGTGAATATCGATACCCAGCATATCGTGGCCGCCAGCCGCCTGGTCAGCCAGACCACGGGCTTTGTGGTTCAGCCCAACAAGGCGGTGGTGGGAGCCAATGCCTTTGCCCATGCCTCTGGCATTCATCAGGATGGCGTGCTCAAGGCGCGTGATACCTACGAAATCATGCGTGCCGAGGATGTGGGCTGGGCGGCCAACAAGATCGTGCTGGGCAAGCTCAGCGGTCGCAACGCCTTCAAGCAGCGCCTGCAGGAGCTGGGGGTGGAACTGGACAGCGAAGCTGCCATCAACCAGGCCTTCACGCGCTTCAAGGAACTCGCGGATCGGAAGAGCGAAATCTTTGATGAGGACATTCTGGCGCTGGTGAATGCCGAAGGCGCGGAGCACCAGGACAATCAGTTCCAGTTCATTTCGCTGGCCCAGCAGAGCGAAACGGGTGAGCGCCCACATGCAAGCGTGGTCTTCAGCAATGCAGGTCGGGAAATCAAGGCCAGCTCCGAGGGCAATGGTCCGGTCGATGCCTCGTTCAAGGCCATCGAGTCCGAAGTCAAGAGCGGTGCCGAAATGGTGCTGTATTCCGTCAATGCCATCAGCGGCTCAACCGAGAGTCAGGGCGAGGTGACGGTGCGCCTGCAACGCAGTGGTCGCATCGTCAACGGAGTGGGTGCTGACCCCGATATTGTGGTCGCATCGGCCAAGGCATATCTGAGCGCTTTGAACAAATTGCATAGCAATCAGGAAGTTGTTGCAGCACAAGGTTGACTGCTGGATTTATAATTTCACTCAGATTATCGAGAAGGTTGTGCAAGTGCTTGTCACTGCACAACTTTTTTGATTGAATTAAATCCTTACACCTTGTTGTCTGGAGTATCGCATGCAGCTGCTGCGTCCATTTCGCCTTGCAAAACTCACCCAGGTGGTGTCTTTGGCTCTGTTGAGCTGCGCTCTGGCTGCTCCGGCAGCGCATGCGGCGACGCCCAAAAAAGACTCCAAAAAGCCCGTGGCTGCTGCGGCTTCGGCTAAGAAAGCGGCCAAGGAGCCGGCTGGCAAGGTTCGTGCCGCAGCGCAGCCCAAAAGCGCAAAGGTCGCCAAAGGCAAGCCGGAAAAGGCAGACGCCAAGCTTGCAAGCAAGAAGGGCGGCAAGACTTCTCTAGCAGCCAAGGCCGAAAGAGACGAGAAGACCGGCGGCAAGAAGCGTCTGGCCAGGGCAGGAGCCGCTGGCGCTACGGTTGCGGCAGCAGCAACTGCCACGGCAGTCGAGCCCGCACGTCTGTCCTATGGGCAGATGGCGGGTCTTCACTCCGTCTCGGATCCCCTGGATCTGCAAAGCAGCGTGGCTTATGTGATCGACCAGGACACACATGAGGTGCTGCTGAGCAAGAACGATCAGGCCGTGCTGCCGATTGCCTCGCTGACCAAGCTGATGACCGGTCTGCTGATCTCTCAGGCCCGCCTGCCCATGGATGAGATGATCACCATCACGCAGGACGATGTGGACACCGAAAAGCACAGCAGCTCCCGCCTGCGTGTCGGTACCACCTTGACGCGTGCAGAGATGATGCATCTGGCGCTGATGTCCAGCGAGAACCGTGCTGCCCATGCCCTGGGACGCACTTATCCCGGTGGTCTGGCGCAGTTTGTGCAGCTGATGAACTCCAAGGCGCTGCAACTGGGCATGAAGGACACGCGCTATGTGGAGCCCACCGGCCTGTCCAGCAGCAATCAGTCCAGCGCACGCGATCTGGCGCGCCTGGTGGCGGTGGCGCATGCCGATCCGCTGATGCGCGAGTACTCCACATCGCCCGGCTATGAAGTGGCCGTCGGTCGCCGCACGCTGCAGTTCAACAACACCAACCGTCTGGTCAAGAGCGACAACTGGGATATCGGCCTGCAAAAGACCGGCTATATCTCCGAAGCCGGACGCTGCCTTGTGATGCAGGCCCATGTGGCCGGGCGCAAGCTGATCATGGTGTTCCTGGATTCCGCAGGCAAGTTCAGCCGCCTGGCAGATGCCGAGCGCGTGCGCCACTGGATGGAAAGCAAGGGGCCCACCGCCAGCAATACGATTGCAAGCCGTATCAGGGGCTAAGCAGGTAAAGGTCCAGTCAAAAAGCGCTACCCAGGTAGCGCTTTTTTATTGGGTCTACATCTGAAATGGAATTCCAGTCCCTTTGCAGATTGCGAGAGGCGCCCCTGTATTCAACTGTGCTGGCTGCGGCTATAGGGGTTGGGGGCGGCCTGAGCCGGGGCCGGGCGTGTGCCGCTGAAACCCAGCGCCACGGAAATTTCCTGCACCGTGGCCTGCAATCTGGGGGCCCAGCTCTCGTCAAGGCGGTCTGCTGGGGCAGAGATAGACAGGCCCGCAATCAGCTTGCTCTGGTCGTCGTAAATGCCGGCTGCCATGCAGCGCACGCCCAATTCCAGCTCTTCGTTGTCGCGGGCAATGCCGTATTGGCGCACCTTGGCCAGCTCATGTTCTAGGTCACCCAGCTGGGTGATGCTGAAATGGGTCTTGCCGGGCAGGCCGGTGCGCATGGCGTAGGCGCGCACCTGCTGGGAATCGTCAGCTGCCAGAAACAGCTTGCCGTTGGAGGTCAAATGCAAAGGCGCGTGGCCGCCAATGGCGCGTACCACCTGCATGCCCGAGCGCTCGCTGTAGGCGCGTTCCACATAGACAATCTCGTCGCCCTGGCGCACGGACAGGCTGATGGGTTGCTGAATCTGCTTGTAAAGCTGACGCATGGGGGTCAGCGCCACTTCACGTACATTCAGCCGGGCCTTGACCAGGTTGCCCAGTTCCAGAAAGCGCATGCCCAGGCGGTAGCTGCCCGATTCGGGGCGATCCACAAAGCGGCCCAGTGCAAGGTCATTGAGTATGCGGTGCGTGGTCGATGGATGCAGGCCCGTGCGTTCGCTGATCTCCTTCAAAGAAACCGCTTCCTCACGCGATGCCAGCACGTCGATCAACGTGAACATGCGTTCCAGAACCTGGACGCTGGGCTTTGCGGAGGCCGATAGGTCGTCTTTTTTCATGCGTTGGAGATACTTTGCGGGATGAGGGCATTCTAGCGGTGCTGCAGCCGTGCAGCCATGTCATCCGCTCATATATCCATGTGCTGTTTTTTGCAGCGTCACTCTTCAATTTGCGAGCGCACAATGCTTTGCCTGTCTACGCGCTGCCATAGCTCGCCCTGGCGGATCTCATGTGGCAAAAAGCTGGCCTTGTAGCGCATCTTCTGGCTCTCGGAGATCCAGTAGCCAAGATAGACATAAGGCAGGTTCATGGCTTTGGCTTGCTGAATTTGCCACAGCACATTGAAGGTTCCATAGCTGGCGTGGTCCTCCGGATCGTAGAAGGTGTAGACCGCCGACAGCCCGTCCTCCAGCACGTCCAGAATGGAGAGCATTTTGAGTGTGCCGGGCTGACCTTCTGCGCCCGGCTCGCGGAACTCGACCAATCGGGAGTTGACCCGGCTTTGCAGCAGAAACTGCGTGTACTGGTCCACGCTGTCGTTGTCCATGCCGCCGCCGCTATGGCGGTGCTGCTGGTAGCGTAGGTAGAGCTGGTAGTGTTCGTCGGAGTAGTGCAGGCGCTGAATGGAGGCGACAAGTTGCCCATGCTGTTTTGCAGCGCGCCGCTGGCTGCGGCTGGGGCGAAACTCCTGGGCCAGAATTCGCAGAGGAACGCAGGCCTTGCAGCCATCGCAATAGGGGCGATAGGTGAACATGCCGCTACGCCTGAAGCCCAGCGTGACCAGTTCCGAATAGGTGGTGTTCTGAATCAGGTGACTGGGTGTGGCGACCTGAGAGCGTGCCAGCCGGCCCGGCAGATAGCTGCAGGGATAGGCTGCCGTGGCATAGAACTGCAGGGCATGTAGCGGGAGGTCGTTCGGGTGCGTCATGATCGGACTCGGCTGCAGATGCGGTGCGTCAAGCCTCAGTATGGCTCAGCAACTGTTCCCAGTATATGGGCCTGAATTGCCACTGCATATCGGGCAGCTGGGCCTGGGCTTGAACGGTTCGGGCGAACTGCGCTCTTGTGACTTCTCGAGCGCCCATGAAAGACAGATGTGCGGTGGCCTGCTGGCAGTCGATCTGCGGCACCTGATGAGCCCTGCACAGGGCCACCAGCGCCGACAGTGCAATCTTGGAGGCATCGGTCTGCAGTGCGAACATGGATTCGCCAAAAACCGCTCTGCCCAGTGCCACGCAGTAAAGGCCGCCGACCAGCTGGCCGTCGATCCAGGTTTCCACGCTGTGTGCAGCGCCCTGCTGATGCAGCTCGGTATAGGCATCGACGATGCTTTGCACAATCCAGGTGCCGTTCTGGCCGTCGCGCGGGGTCTGGGCGCAATGCTGCATCACCGTGGCAAAAGCGCTGTCGATGCGAATTTCGCAGCGCGGATCATTGCGAAATTTCTGCAGTCTTTTGCGCAGGCTGCGGTGCAGACGAAACTCGTCGGGATGCAGGGCCATGCGTGGATTGGGGGACCACCAGAGCACGGGCTGGCCCTCGCTGAACCAAGGGAAGATTCCCTGGCTGTAAGCCGTGCGAAGGCGGGCGGCATCCAGGGTGTTGCCGGCGGCGAGCAGCCCTGGAATGGGATCCCTCTCCCCCCAGGTCTGATCAATGGGGGGAAATTCTTGTTCGGGCTGCAGCCAGGGCAGGGAGTGCGTCATTGGCAGTGGGAGTGGATGGACTGCCCTTAGTCTTGCACAGACTGAAGCGGTTTTGAGTGTCGCGGCGGACGAAGGCGGCTGGCGTAATCCCGCTGTCGGAGGTGGAAATGAAAAAAGGCTTCCTGAAGGAAGCCTTTTGCCGGGAAGCAGCTGCGGCAGCTGCCGCCACATTACACGCGCTTGCGGTATTCGCCGGTGCGGGTGTCGATTTCGATCTTGTCTTCTTGAGACACGAACAGGGGCACGGCCACTTCGAAGCCGGTAGCGATCTTGGCGGGCTTCAGAACCTTGCCGGAGGTATCGCCCTTGACGGCGGGTTCGGTCCAGGTGATTTCGCGCACGATGGTGGTGGGCAGCTCGACGGAGATGGCCTTGCCGTCGTAGAACACCACTTCGGCAGTCATGCCGTCTTCCAGGTAGTTCAGTGCGTCAGCCATGTTTTCGGCTTCGACTTCGTACTGGTTGAATTCTTCGTCCATCCACACGTACATGGGGTCGGCGAAGTAGGAGTAGGTGCAATCCTTCTTGTCCAGGATCACGTTGTCGATCTTGTCGTCGGCCTTGAACACGTTTTCCGTGCCGAAGTTGCCGATCAGGCTCTTGAGCTTCATGCGCACGGTAGCAGCGCCACGGCCGCCACGAGCGTATTCGGTCTTCAGAACGATCATGGGGTCCTTGCCGAACATGATCACATTGCCTGCGCGGATTTCTTGAGCGATTTTCATGGCTTGCTTGCGTTTGAAAGGTTGGAGCCGCTCTACACGGCAGGCAAGCTGTTCGCAATGGTCGCTGGAGAAAGCAACGCATCAAAGGTGCGGCGGCGGGGCCTGCCGCATGTACCGCGGCGGGGCGCGACCCCGAAAGCAAGATCGCTCGGCATACCGGCTGCGACTGCCCTCAGAGAGGCAAAACGTGGATTTTAGCTTTTTTCGGCGACAAAAGCTTGAAGCTGCGCAATCAGCTCGGTTTGTTCCGTCAATCTGCTGCGCGCAGCCCTGATGCAGCAGGCCCATTCATTGAGCATTTCGCGCGTCAGCAAAGGCAATGTTTGCGGTGCGGTCATGCCGTTCCAGGTGTGGTGAAAGCGCCTGAGGCTGTCCGGGGCCTGGAGCCAGTCGAGAAAGGCATTTAGCTTGTCGTGGTGGGCGTTGTCATGCTGAGGGTAGATCTGCCAGACCATGGGCTGGCCGGCCCAGAGCGCGCGGACCAGGGAATCCTCGCCACGCACCAGGTTCAGGTCGCAGCCCCAGAGCATTTCGTCGAACCGGGCCTGAGGGCGGGCTTGCAGATAGACCGGCTGCATCTGCTGCGCTTCGGGCAGCGCCTGCACGGCAGCCGTTGCGCGTCCCGGGGTTACCAGCAGCCTGGCATTGAGCGCCTGCTTGTCCGAGAGCTGCGCGAGCAACCGGGGCAGGGCGGCAGGCTCGTAGCAAAACAGCGAGACGGCGCATTCGTCATGCTGAATGCTTTCTGCGCGGCGCCATGATTCGCGCTGCGCCATGAAGGTCTGCTGGCGCTGTGCCAGGTTCTGCTCGCGCACCAGCGAGCCGGTGGCAGCCGTGAAGCCGGGGTAGAAGAACCAGCGTGTCAGCCCGGCAGCAGGGCCGCTCATGATGCGTGAGGGCAGGCGATGGCAGCGCTCCACATAGTCTTCGGCCGAGAGATATTCGAGGTTGATCCAGACTGGAGGCTTGCTCTTCGACGCCTTGTCTGCAATGGCGCTCAGAAATGCTGCGGGAATCTCGCAGCCGAATGCCTCGATGACCACATCGCCGATTGGCGCAGGGATGTCAGCAGCTTGCACAGGCCAGGCATGCACGCTCAAGCCCGGAGGCCAGGGCTGAGGTGCCATCCATTGCAGGGCACTGGCATCGTCCATCCACAGGCGTACATGTTGGCCGCGTGCGGCGAGTTCTGCGGCTGTGCGCCAGCACACGCCCACGTCGCCAAAGTTGTCTATGACCTGGCAGAAGATGTCCCAGCACAGCGACGGATGGGGCGCCCCGGGGGCGGGCAGAGGCATTGGTGAGAAATCAGGCATGGGTTCAGTTTTTATCGGTTGAGGCGCTCTGGCAAAGGTGCTCGACCAGCAGTTGCGCGACGGGCGAGAGTGCGTCCTGGGAGCGTACGCAGAGCATGAGCTGGCGCTCGGCCCAGACTTCGTCCAGGCGGATGCAGCGCAAGGGCAGGGCGCCCATGTAGATATGGGCGCTGCCCTCGGGAAGAATGCCAACGCCCAGGCCGGCGGCCACCATCAGGCACAGGGCGTCATAGCCGGTGACCTTCATGCGCAGGCGCGGCTGCAGGCCCTGGTCGGCGGCAGAGCGGGTGATGAGATGGTTGAGTGCGCTGTCGGCATGCATGCCGATCAGATCATGCTCGAGGACTTGTTCCAGGCGCAGCCTGTGCTCGCCGGCCAGCGGATGCGATCGAGGCATGACCACGGCCAGCCGGTCCCGGCGATAGGGGCGCAGGCTGATCTTGCTGCCGTAGCTGCCGTTGTTGAGCAGGCCGATATCGGCTTCGTTGTCTGCCACGGCGCGCGCGATATCGGTGCTCACGCGCTCCTGCAGCCGCACGTCCACCAGCGGGTGCCGGCTCAGAAAGCTTTGCAGCTGGGCCGGCAGAAACTGGGTGATGCTGGAAATATTCGCCATTACCCGCACATGGCCGCGCAGGCCTTGCTCGCCGCCCTGGGCATAGCCCTTCATCTGCGTGGCGATGCCGTCCAGCTCGTTGAGCACGCCGCGCGCCATGTTCAGCAGGGCATAGGCGGCGGCCGTGGGCTGGCTGCCACGGTTGCTGCGTGTGAACAGCTCAAGCTGCAGCTGATCCTCCAGCTCGGCCAGGCGGCGGCTGGCGGCCGAGGGGGCTATGTGCTCGCGTGCCGCGGCACGCGCGATGGCGCTCTCCTCCATCACGGCCACAAACAGGCGCAGGGTGATCGGGTCCAGTTTCATGAGACATGCATTATCCCGCCTGGCTATGCCCAAATGCGATGGCAGCTTCGCATTTCAGCGTTTTGCAGGACTGATCTTCAAGGGCAAGATGATTGAAAAGCCGTTTTGCCTGGTGTTGGTCAACGCAAAGCGGCACAGCAAGACAACCATCGAGAGACAAACGGATGACGACGATGAATATCCAAGACCCTGCCACACAGACTGCCACGCCGCGCGCGCTGGAAGGGGTGAAAGTGGTGGAAATGGGCCAGCTGATTGCCGGCCCCTTCTGTGGCAAGACCCTGGGCGAGTTTGGGGCCGATGTCATCAAGATCGAAGCGCCCGGTGCTGGCGATCCTCTGCGTAACTGGCGCCTGATCAAGGAAGGCACCTCCGTCTGGTGGCAGGTGCAGTCGCGCAACAAGCGTTCGGTCGCTCTCGATCTGCGCCAGCAGGAGGCGCAGTCCGTGGCGCGTCAGCTGATTGCCGAAGCAGACGTGCTGGTCGAGAACTTCCGTCCCGGCACGCTGGAGGGCTGGGGCATGTCGCCCGAGGAGCTGCACGCCATCAACCCAGGCCTGGTGATCCTGCGCATCTCTGGCTACGGCCAGACCGGCCCCTATCGCGATCTGCCGGGCTTTGGCGTGATCGGCGAAGCCATGGGCGGGCTGCGCCATCTGACGGCCGAGCCGGGCCGGGTGCCGGTACGCGTGGGCGTGTCGATCGGCGATACGCTGGCGGCCCTGCACGGCGTGATCGGCGTGATGATGGCTCTGTATCACCGCAAGGTGAACGGCGGTCCCGGCCAGGTGATCGATGTGGCCCTGCATGAGGCCGTGTTCAACATCATGGAGAGCCTGATCCCCGAGTACAGTGCCTTTGGCGCCGTGCGCGAGGCCGCCGGCAGCGCGCTGCCGGGCATTGCACCCTCGAATGCCTACCCCTGCCAGGATGGCTGGGTGCTGGTGGCGGGCAATGGCGACTCCATCTTCAAGCGACTCATGACGGCCATCGGCCGTCAGGATCTGGCCGATGCGCCCGATCTGGCCGACAACGCGGGCCGAGTCCAGCGCGTGGCCGAGATCGATGCCGCGATTGGCGCCTGGACGCAGGCACGCAGCGTGCAGACGGTGATGGACGAGCTGGGCGCGGCACGCGTGCCGGCCGGCAAGGTCTACACGGCCAAAGATATTGCCGAGGATCCGCATTACCAGGCACGCGAGATGATCCTGACCCAGCGCACCCGCGATGGTTTCGAGCTGCAGGTGCCCGGCGTGGTGCCCAAGCTTTCGCTGACGCCGGGCACAGTGCGCAGCAGCGCCCCCCATGTGGGCGACGACACCGATGCCGTGCTGGCCGAGATCGGCCTGAGCGCCGAGCAGATCACGCAGCTGCGCGCCAAGGGGATTGTCCAATGATGGCCGCCGACCTGAATGCTACGGTGTGGATTGGTGCGGGTCGTCGCATCCATATGAACGAAGTCGGTACGCGCGACGGTCTGCAGATGGAGCAGGCCTTTGTGTCCACCGAGGACAAGATCGCGCTGGTCAATGCGCTGTCCGAGGCGGGCCTGTCCAAGATCGAAGTCACGGCCTTTGTCTCGCCCAAGGCCATCCCGGCCCTGCGCGACGGCGAGATCGTGATGCGCGAGATTGCGCGCCGACCGGGCACGGTCTATACGGCGCTGGTGCCCAATGTGCGCGGCGCGGAGCGCGCCATCGATGCGCAGACCGACGAGCTCAATCTGGTGATGTCGGTCAGCGAGACGCACAACCTCTGCAATCTGCGCATGCAGCGCAGCCAGTCCTTCGAGGCGCTCAGGCAGGTGATCGCCACGGCGCAGCAGGCGGCAACGCCCGTCAACGTGTCGCTTTCCTGCTGCTTTGGCTGCCCCATGGAGGGCGATGTGGCCGAGGCCGAAGTGCTGGCCTGGGTGCAGCGCTTTGCCGATCTGGGCGTGCAGGGCATCACGCTGTGCGACACCACGGGCATGGCCTATCCCAGCCAGGTGCATTCCATGGTCCAGGCTTTCAAGGCGCGCTGGCCCCAGTTGGGCCTGACCCTGCATTTCCACAATACGCGCGGCATGGCGCTGGCCAATGTGCTGGCCTCCATCGCTGCGGGAGCGGATCGCTTCGACGCCTCGATTGGCGGTCTGGGCGGCTGTCCCTATGCGCCGGGCGCCTCGGGCAATGCCTGCACCGAAGAGATCGTGCATGCGCTGCAGCTCATGGGCTACGACACCGGCACGGACCTGGCCCGAATCGTGGCGGCCGCGCGCAGCCTGCCCGCACTGATCGGCCACGAGACGCCCAGCCAGATCGTCAAGGCCGGTGCGCGCTGGGATCTGCACCGGCCGCCCGCGGATTTTGCCGAGATCAAGGAACGCGCCCAAGCCAGGGCCTGAGACGGTTTCTGCCCCCGCTGCAGCGGCTCTTTCGGGGGAAGGAGCTGGCGCAGTTCAACATTCCAACAAGGAGACAAACATGACTGTTCAACGTCAACGCCTTTATTTCATGCTGGCTGCGGCTACTGCCGCCGCCGGTCTGGCCAGCGCCCCGGCCATGGCCCAGGGCAGCTATCCCAGCAAAACCGTGCTGATGATCGTGCCCGCAGCCGCAGGCGGCACCACAGATCTGGCCGGCCGCATGGCCGCACAGGCGCTGGCGCCGGTGATGGGGCAATCGGTTGTGGTGGACAACAAGGGTGGCGGCAACGGCGCCATTGCCGCCAATCTGGTCAAGCGCGCGGATGCCGACGGCTACACGCTGCTGATGCAGTACTCGGGCTACCACGTCATCTCGCCCCACCTGACCAAGGCCAAGAGCTGGGAGCAGGGCGACTTTGCCCCCGTGGCCAATGTGCTGTCGGCACCGCAGATCATCGTGGTGCGCTCCGAGCTGCCGGTGAAGACTCTGGCCGAACTGGTGAGCTACACCAAGGCCAATCCCGGCAAGCTCAACTATGCCTCGTCGGGCAACGGCTCGCTGCAGCATGTGACGGGCGCCATGCTGGAGCAGCAGGCCGGCGTGAAGATGGTGCACGTGCCCTACAAGGGCACAGGCCCGGCGCTGCAGGACCTGCTGGGCGGCCAGGTGGACCTGACCTTCGGCACCGCGCCTCCCTTCATGCCCCATGTGCAAAGCGGCAAGCTGCGCGTGCTGGCCGTAACGGGCAAGCAGCGCCTGCCCAGTCTGCCCAATGTGCCCACCACGGCTGAAGCCGGCTATCCGGGCGTGAACGCCACCTCTTGGTTTGCCGTGTTTGCGCCCAAGGCTACGCCGCAGCCCGTGATCGACAAGCTGGCAGCCGATATCAAGAAGGTGGTGGAGGATCCTGCCTTCAGGAAAAAGGCCGAAGAGCAGGGCGCCACGGCGGACTATATGAGCCCGCAGCAACTGGCGGCCATGGTCAAGACCGAATACGGCAACTGGGCGCAGGTGGTGAAGTCGTCCAAGATCGAAGCCGAGTAAGCTGCAAGCCGCAGGGATTTCCTTGCATCCTTGGCTCTAAAAAAGGAGCTGCTATCGCTCGATTGATAAAGATTTCAGGTTGAAAACTATCTGAAATTCAATCTGATCAGGCGCTAGCAGCTCCTTTTATTGAGGTGCTACAGACTGCCTGGTCGTTTGAGCCGCTTGCTGCCGGATTCGTCCACATGCGCAGACAATAGCGCCCATGTCTTCCACGCATTCCGCCGAACTGCTGGCCCAGGTGGCCGCGCTGCCGCCATTGCCGGGCGTCTATCGCTATTTCGATGCTGCCGGTGTCCTGCTCTATGTGGGCAAGGCCATCAACCTCAAGCGCCGCGTTTCCAGCTATTTCCAGAAGGACCATGGCGGCACACGCATAGGCCATATGGTCAGCAAGATCGCGCGTCTGGAGACCACGGTGGTGCGCTCAGAAGCCGAGGCGCTGCTGCTGGAAAACAACCTCATCAAGACGCTGTACCCCAAGTACAACATCCTGTTCAGAGACGACAAAAGCTATCCATATCTCAAGATCACCGGTGTGGCGCATCGTGACGGCAAGGAGGGCGAACCGGCGTTTCAGGAGTTCCCGCGCATCGCCTACTACCGCGGCGCCGTGGACAAGAAGCACCGCTATTTCGGCCCCTACCCCAGTGCCTGGGCGGTCAAGGAAAGCATTCAGCTGCTGCAGAAAGTCTTTAGGCTGCGCACCTGTGAAGACACGGTGTTCGCCAACCGCAGCCGGCCCTGTCTGCTCTACCAGATCAAGCGCTGCACAGGCCCCTGCGTGGATCTGATATCGCCCGAGGCCTATGCGCTGGATGTGCGCAATGCCGAGGCCATGCTGCGCGGCGAAACCAGCGAGCTGCTGCAGCAGCTTGAAGCGCGCATGATGGCGCACTCCGACAAGCTGGAGTTCGAGCAGGCGGCCGAGGTGCGCAACCAGCTCACGGCCCTGTCGCGCGTGCTGCACCAGCAGGCGATCGAAACCACCGACGACAAGGATGTGGACATCCTGGCCGTGCGCGTGCAGGGCGGCCGCGCCTGCGTCAACCTGGCCATGGTGCGCGGCGGCCGCCACCTGGGCGATCGGCCTTACTTCCCGGCGAATCTGGGCGATGCCGCATCGGTCTACTCCAGCGAGGACGAGGTGGACGCCGCGGCCGAGGCGCGGCCCGTGGAGGAGCTGGTGCTGGAGGCCTTCATCGCTCAGCACTATGTCGGCGTGGCCGTGCCGCCCACGCTCATCGTCAGCCATCCTGTGGAGAAGCGACTGGTGGAACTGCTGACAGACCAGACCGGCGTGCGCATCACCGTGGTCCAGCAGCCGCGCGAGCAGCGCCGCATCTGGCTGGAGATGGCACAGAAAAATGCCGACATCCAGCTGGCCCGTCTGCTGGCCGAGGAAGGCTCGCAACAGGCGCGCACGCGTGCGCTGGCCGAGGCGCTGGACCTGCCGGTCGAGAATCTCGACGAGCTGACCATCGAATGCTTCGATATCTCGCACACCAGCGGTGAAAGCACCAAGGCGTCCTGCGTGGTGTTCCATCACCACAAGATGCAGAGCAGCGATTACCGCCGTTTCAATATCGAAGGCATCACCGGCGGCGACGACTATGCGGCCATGCGCCAGGTGCTCACGCGTCGCTACAAGCCCGTGGCCGAGGCGCAGCGCGAGGCGGGCGGCGCCGAGCTGACCGGCAAGCAGCCGCATCTGCCGGATCTGGTGCTGGTCGACGGCGGCAAGGGCCAGGTCAGCATGGCGCGCGAGGTGTTCACGGAACTGGGCCTTGATCTGTCGCGCATCGTGGGCGTGGAAAAAGGCGAGGGCCGCAAGGTCGGCCTGGAAGAGCTGGTGTTTGCCGATGGACGCGACAAGGTCTACCTGGGCCATGACTCGGCGGCGCTGATGCTGGTGGCGCAGATTCGCGACGAGGCGCACCGCTTCGCCATCACCGGCATGCGCGCGGCCCGCGCCAAGGTGCGCACAGGCAGCAGCTCTCTGGAAGACATTGCCGGCGTGGGGCCCAAGAAGCGGGCGCGATTGCTGCAGCGTTTTGGCGGCGTGCGCGGCGTGGCCGATGCCAGCGTGGACGATCTGATGACGGTGGAGGGCATTTCCGCAACGCTGGCCGAAGAAATCTACAAGGCACTGCATTGATGCAGGCTGCGCGAGCGCGAATCCGCGCTGGCGCTGCGTGCTCGTGACACAATGACACCCATGTTCTTCACCATCCCTACTGTGCTGACCCTTACGCGGATCGTGGCGATTCCGCTCATCGTGGGGGTGTTTTACGCGCCGCTGGATCAGGCGACCCGCAATCTCATCGCCACCGTGATGTTCATCGTGTTTGCCGCCACCGACTGGTTCGATGGTTATCTTGCGCGCAAGCTCAATCAGACATCGGCATTCGGTGCTTTTCTAGATCCCGTTGCCGACAAATTTCTGGTCTGTGCATCGCTGCTGGTACTGGTTCATCTGCAACGCGCCGATGTGTTCGTGGCGCTGATCATCATCGGACGCGAGATCGCAATCTCGGCGCTGCGTGAATGGATGGCTCAGATCGGTGCCAGCAAGAGCGTGGCCGTGCACATGATCGGCAAGGCCAAGACCATGGCCCAGATGGTGGCCATTCCCTTTCTGCTCTATGACGGAGTGGCGTTCGGAGTGATCGATACCGGCGTCTGGGGGCAGTGGCTGATCTGGATTGCAGCGGTGCTGACCGTCTGGTCCATGGTCTACTACCTGCAAAAGGCATTGCCCGAAATTCGTGCCAGGCTCTGAAATCCGAAATGGACCTCTCTGAAAGCGCTTGTTCATCAAGCGCTTTTTGCTATCTGGCGGGCTGCTTTCGGGGCGGCAAAAAGACTTTGCGGCGGTGCCTTGCATGACTTGATCGGACTGCAGATTTTGTCAATTGTTGTCAATCGGTGAAGCCGACACGGAAGAAGCTTGAAAAAAGCCGCTGTGGATGGCCGAACCCGCTCAAAAACCGCATAGAATCTGGTTCTGTCGCTGGAATGCGCAGCGCGAGTTGGCGTCAAAAATGTCAGCGGCTTCAGGTAGAAATGGGCTTGCCCATACGCAGAAACTGATAGGCTGGCTTCCGTCTTCATCGCGACTGGTTTCTTGCTACGCAAGGTCTGCGTTTGCAGAGACATTCCATTCACTTATTTCTCGAGAGGCATCTTGTGAATAAAACCGAACTGATTGAGCACATCGCTAACAACGCCGATATTTCCAAGGCCGCAGCTGCGCGTGCACTGGACTCCACGATCGACGCAGTGAAGAAAACACTGAAAAAAGGTGGTACAGTATCGCTTGTTGGTTTTGGCACATTTGCTGTTGGCAAGCGTGCAGCTCGCACCGGTCGTAATCCTCGCACCGGCGATTCCATCAAGATCAAAGCGGCCAAGGTGCCTAAATTCCGTCCGGGCAAAGCATTGAAAGATGCTCTGAACTGACACCCAGTTTTAGTGGGTCCTTAGCTCAGTTGGTAGAGCGGCTCCTTTACACGGAGTAGGTCGGCGGTTCGAGACCGTCAGGACCCACCACTAAAAAACTAAAGAAATCAAGGGCTTAGAGCGATCTAAGCCCTTTTTCTTTGCCCTCTCTACCAACCCAAATAGCCTCCACAAGCCGCCTCTACCAACCAAAATCGTTGCTTGCCAAGCTGCCTGAGCCTGGCGTGGCGCCCGGCAGGAGAGCTCATGGCCGCTTGAGAAAAGCCCGCGGCGGCGGGCCGGGGTTACATCTTTTCGGGCTTCTTACGCTCTCGCTCTCATACCTGCTTTTCAAGTGTCTCCGGAGCTTTCTAGATTGGTGTCTCGCTCATCGGACAAGCATAAATAAGGTGAAATCAGAGCGAATACTGATGAGTGTCTCAGGGTGTGAGTTTTGCAAAATT
The DNA here is from genome assembly GCF_039581415.1 of Comamonas sp. F1-6. NCBI lineage: Bacteria > Pseudomonadati > Pseudomonadota > Betaproteobacteria > Burkholderiales > Comamonadaceae > Comamonas > Comamonas sp. F1-6. The sequence continues at coordinate 4,074 of NZ_JBCPWN010000008.1, read as the reverse complement.
GGCTCCATTTCGCGTAACTGGTCGGCCTAGCATGCTCATGTGTTCGATGACAGGAGGCCAATCATGAAATCTCTATCTGCTATTGCGTTGCTGGTGGCCGCTGGCGCGCTGAGCGCCTGCGATGACAAAGCACCAAAGCCTGAACTGGAAACGCGGCCGCCGGCAATGGAGGGAATACAGCGACCACAGCCAGATCCTGGAGCAGCAGTGCCGAGGCCTGAGCCATCTCCTGCGAATCCTAATCCACGGCCTTAAAGACTGGGACTGGATAGGACTGCTAGGAAGTCTGCTCATTTGGTTGTTTGTGCGGGCTCGCTTCGTTGTTGTTCCCGGCCACGATCAGCCAGAGGGTTGACGCTGTTGCCGACCGTTCGCTCCCGGGTCGTTTTTGCGGAAGGCTTCTGCAGCCTGGTGATCGATGATGTAGCTCGGCGGGAAGTCCTGGGCGCTATAGCGCTCACGCATGCATGAGCATGCGCAGCATTATGTCCACGGTTACCTCGCGTTTGCCGGTGAGCCGGATACGTTCAGCAGGTCTACGGCTACCCGCCTGTAGCTTCGCGCGGTACATCTTCCGAATGTCCGCGCGATAGTGGCGAGTCTTTAGGGGCGTTGTTGGCATCGTGCGCGCCGACTGCGTCAGGTCATGGTTGATCCCCGTGTCAATGGAGCGGCCGCTGGCCTGCTCAATGCCTGTACTGGCATCACAGGCACCGGTCAACAGGTCAATCATCAGCTTGGCAGGCAGTGCCCGCACGAATTGAGGTGTAAGCATTGGCTCCAGAAAACGAGCCTGCTTGGTGGCTGGCTGCTCAGCTTGAGAAGCTGGAGATTGCTGGTGCTGAAGATTCCAATCCAGCGGTTTTGCGCATTGGGCTCATGGTGTTGGGTAGCGCCCACTTGTTGTGGGCTGGGCAGATGCGGTACCTTATGGATTAGGGCAACAGCGAGGGAATGGCTGATTTGATGGGTGTGTTCCGAGAGGACCGGAATATCAACCAGTTTGGCAGGACTCTTCACGCGACGGTCCCTAGCTAGGAGGTCGCCATGGAAACGATTGAACAGATGGCTGAAAGACACATTCGCGAGTCTGAAGCGGACTTGGTTCATATCGATGTGTTGATGAAGCGTGCACAGAAAATGAGTGCGAACGCTGCCGATCAAGTGGAAGCGGAGAGGCTTTTGGATCAAGCCATGAGGCAGCGCGCTAAGTTAGATCTGCATCTCGCGGCCCTAAAGAGCAAGCAAGAGTCCGATTACGAGAGGCTGGCCGAGGAGGGCAAGCGCTTTAAGGAGACGCTTGAAAAAATACGGTCGAATATTGAGGTGATGCTGGCTTCCTGGCTTTGACCGCCAAGCGGTTGCGAAGATGGGCGACCTCCGAGCTGCTCCTGTGTGGAGCAGTAGCAGTCGGCAAAAAAGGTCTGTTGTGGGGCACATCCTCCTGTACCTGTAGATCGCCCTGCCAGTCGATGGCAGGGCACTAAATGATCATGTTCTTGAGCATTGCTCGAGCGCCAAAAGCCCGCTCAGTGGCAGGCTGGGAAAGCTCCCGCTGCAGGGTTTTCACAAAGCGCTGCGGCAGGTCATCTTGCAACTACGGGTCGAGGCTGGGATGAGTGCTCTCGATAGAGATATCTGGATAACTCACTCCCGATACATGCACTTGATCACGTCCGGCATTTTTTGCCTGATAAAGAAGCTGATCGGCTTCTCTCAAGGCATGGTCCAGCTGGGATGGATCGGTGATCGATGAAATCCCAAAGCTCATGGTCAATTTTGTGCCGGAGAGAAGAGTGTCTTTATTCGAGCTGAGGTCTCGTCGGATGCGTTGAGCAATTTCTTCTGCATCTCGCAGTGCGATGTCGGTCAACAGAATCACAAACTCTTCGCCACCGAACCGTGCGACGAGGTCGCGCTCTCGTACATGGTTTTGCAGAGTCGTGGAGACAAGCTGCAGCACCTTATCGCCACATTCATGGCCCCAGGTATCGTTGATTCGTTTGAAGTGGTCTATATCACAGGCCAGCACCGCCATGGGATAGAGCCTCACGTCGGTTAAAAGCTTCAAGGCGTATTCATGGAAGGATCTGCGATTCAATATCTGGGTCAAAGTATCAAGGTCACGTTCTTTCTGTAGTTTGCCAACAGTTTCCTTTGCGGCAATGGCGGTCATGACCACGGTAAAGAGTATCGCGAAGTTCAATATGCTCACCAGTGTCAAGAGCCAATACGGCGATCTTGGAAATGACTGCGGATCCGGGTATCCCAGCAGCGAAATAATCATGGGTCGAGTAAGGGTGTAGGCTGTGAAAATGATGCTCAGCCAGAGCAGTGACTTGTCGAGCCAGTCAAATGAGCTCTTCCTTGAATAGACCTGGAGGATAGGTAGCAGTAAAACAAGGCCTGAACCAACACTGAAGGAGTTCACTCGAGCCCAGACGTTGGGGTTGATCCGGCTAAAGTAATACAACGCAGCTAAAGTGATACTGGCAATCAATAGCGCTACAAGTGGCTGGGCCGATACACGCCATCTCTCTGCCCAACTTTTCGCAAGGCACCAAGCGCTCAGCAGGTAGAAACTGCCAATCAGGAGTGCGAAGCGAGTGAGCTCCTCCAGGGGCATCAAGGTTTGAGCTGCAAGAGGCAGTGCAGTGAGTGAATAGGCGCAAGATTGCCAAAGCAGAAAGCGCTGAGATCGTTGGGCGAGCCAGGCCACGACCAATATGACTGCCAGAACAAAGATCGCCAGAGGTGGCGTCAGAACCAAGAGGTCGTTATTCGCGAACATATGACCAGAGCCTCCTCGATCGAAGAGCGGTAACGCCTGTTCCTGAGCGAAAAGCGACAATCTACTTTCACCGTACATGTGCTTCGCTATTGGCGTCACAATTTATTACAACGTGCGTTCTCCCTCATCTATGTCAGCCTGCTTCTTGTTTGGAGTGGTAAATCAGTCAAAAATTGTCAATGCCAAGACTTTCTGCTATGAATGAAAATCGTTCCAGGTTATTGATTCGCATTCATCGCTAGCATGTAACTTCCGTGCGATTTTTGAAGCTTATGCAGTGACCTTTTTAATCTCCTGAATCAGAATAGCCAGCCTGCCTTTATGGCCAGCTTCTTGTATTGCTGGGCGGCCTTTTGAAGGGTGTACGGCTGGCTGTGCACTGCAGTGCGAAGCCATGAGGCTTCGTGAGGGCTCCGGTGGCTTGTCGTCTGCCTTCTGTGTCATCTGGCAAAGCCGTTTATGGGTTTGCCTCATCCAGCTTCTCGGGCTGGATGCCACCTCCCAGCCTTTGTGATCCGCCTTGGATGCCAGGCGACGTGGGCGCTAGAGCTCCGCTCCTTGGGCGCGCATGTCAGCCACTGGCGAAGACCATGGGCAGCAGATCCAGCTCAAGCTCATCCTTGAGATCGCGGAGCTCTTTCTTGCCAGGCTTGCGGCGGTTGGCCTTCTCGTTGACTTTGCGGTTGAGCCGCTGGCCGGCAGCACTTTGGTCTCGGTCATGAAGCGCATGGCCCATTGCTCAGCCAGCGGCGCGTTCGTGGGGCGCGCCGCACTCCTCGAACATTGTCTTTGCAGGCCATCCTCCTGCACCTGCAGATTGTTTTGCCAGCTCTTGGCAATGCGGTAAATGATCATGCTCTTGAGCACCTTGGTTCCAGAAAAGCGAAACCCGCTGAGCAGCGGGTCGTGTTGTCGATGGGGTGGGGGTAGGGGAGCAGCGTGTTGTTGGAGTAGATCAGCAGGCCATGGCGCGGCTTGGCAGCTCAAACACACGAAAGCGGCTAATGCCCGGTGTGCGCCGCAACTCTTTACCGTCATAGCTGTCCCAGGGCTGGATGTAGCGCTCGGCAGGCGCTCCAGATGACAGGGCTGGCCAGCCGAGCACTGTGAAATCGCGGCTTGCTTCACTGGGGATTCTGGTCATTGGTTCACTTTCAGGCATTGAACGGTCTTTTCATCCAGCCGCCCGGTGTGCATGCCGGGGCACGCGAATTCATCGCTCAGCGTCTTGATGGGGAGGGTTGGCTCATCTGCTTGTGCGGGCAAGTTGCTGATATTTTTGA